>JBJEVB010000001.1:0-4746 GCA_051884155.1 Candidatus Coproplasma sp.
TTTATTTTATGGCTTTCGGCGTTATGTCAATTATTCCCACTCGATAGTTGCAGGGGGTTTAGACGTGATGTCGTAGACGATACGGTTGACGTGCTTGACTTCATTGACGATTCTCGTTGAAATGGTTTCAAGTACGTCGTAGGGTATTCTCGCCCAATCCGCCGTCATTGCGTCAAGAGAAGTTACCGCACGGATTGCAACTACGTTTTCGTACGTTCTAAAATCGCCCTGAACGCCGACCGTCTTTGAGTTGGTGATTACGGTGAAATACTGCCATATCTCGGTATCTAACCCTGCCTTTGCAATCTCGTCGCGAAGGATATAGTCGCTGTCGCGAAGGGTTTCAAGCTTTTCTTTGGTCACTTCGCCCATAATTCTTATTGCAAGACCGGGACCGGGGAAGGGTTGGCGCATAACTACGTTTTTAGGAAGCCCCAGTTCGAAGCCAACCTTTCTGACTTCGTCCTTGAACAAATCTCTCAAGGGTTCGACAATCTCTTCAAAGTCTACTACCGAAGGAAGTCCGCCTACGTTGTGGTGGCTTTTAATCACCGCAGATTTGCCCTTGCCGCTTTCGATTACGTCGGGGTAAATCGTGCCTTGAACGAGAAAATCGACCTTGCCGATTGCCTTTGCCTGTTTTTCGAACGAACGAATAAACTGTTCGCCTATAATCTTTCTCTTTCTTTCAGGGTCGGAAACGCCTTCTAAGCGGGAGAGAAATTCTTCGCCGTCGTCAGCTTTAATAAGGTTCATACCAAGCCCGTCCTTGAATACGGACATAACTTCTTCCGCTTCGTACTTTCTTAAAAGGCCGTGGTCGACGAATACGCATGTGAGCTGGTCGCCAACTGCCTTGTGAACTAAGGTTGCCGCAACGGCTGAATCGACGCCGCCCGACATTGCGCAGAGCACCTTTTTATCGCCGATTTTTGCCTTTAAAGCGGCAATCTGGTTTGCGACGAAGTTGGACATAGTCCAATCGCCTTGCGCTTTGCAGACTTCGTATAAGAAGTTTTTAAGGATTTGCGTACCCATAAATGTGTGGTTTACTTCGGGGTGGAATTGTACACCGTAGAGCTTTTTATTTTCGTCGCCGAACGCCGCATAAGGGCAATTATCCGACTGCGCAATCCTTTCAAACCCTTCGGGAAGCTTGGTTATTCTATCCGTATGGCTCATCCAGCAGACTGCGTTTTTAGGCATTTCCTTAGTGATAGGCGAAGGAAGATACTCTACTTCTACCTTGCCGTATTCGGACGTGGTTGCGTGCTCGACCGTTCCGCCGAGAGTGTGCGCCATAAGCTGGCAACCGTAGCAGATGCCGAGTACGGGAATTCCGAGTTCGAATATACCCTTGTCTATACGGGGACTGCCTTCTTCGTAAACGCTGTTGGGTCCGCCCGTGAAGATTATGCCGATGGGATTGTACTCTTTGATTTTTTCAAGCGACATATCGCAAGGCAACAGGTCGCAAAAAACGCTTAGCTCACGCACTCTGCGAGCTATAAGCTGGTTATACTGACCGCCAAAATCGAGAATTAATACTTTTTGATGTTCCATATTTAACTTCCGTAATATATTTTAAAAAACAAAGTTAGCGGAGACGAACGTCTCCGCAAATTTATTTATGCTTTGGGTGAGTAGTTAGGCGCTTCCTTCGTGATTGAGATATCGTGGGGGTGAGATTCTGCAAGCGACGCCGCCGTCATCTTTACGAACCTGCCGTTCTTTCTCAACTCGTCGATAGTCGCGTTGCCCGTGTAACCCATACCCGAACGCAAGCCGCCCATAAGCTGGAAGATGATGTCCGCCAAAGCGCCCCTGTAGGGAACCCTGCCTTCTACGCCTTCGGGAACGAACTTCTTCGCTTCCGTCTGGAAATATCTGTCCTTGCCGCCCTTTGCCATTGCGGGAAGCGAACCCATACCCCTATACGACTTGAAGCTTCTACCCTGATAAATTTCAAGCTCGCCGGGAGCTTCGGTAGTGCCTGCAAAGAGCGAACCGAGCATAACTGCACTGCCGCCTGCCGCGATTGCCTTTACGATATCGCCTGAGTACTTGATACCGCCGTCGGCAATTATGCGCTTGCCAAGCTTGTCCGCTTCTTCTGCACAGTCCATAATAGCGGTGAGCTGGGGCATACCTATACCGGCTACGATACGCGTGGTGCAGATAGAGCCGGGACCTATACCTACCTTAACTACGTCTGCGCCTGCGCTCATCAAGTCGTGAGTAGCTTCTGCAGTTACGACGTTGCCCGCAACCAAAGGAAGGTTGGGGAAGGCGTTTTTAGCCTTTTCAACGTGTTTAATGATATTCTTTGAATGACCGTGTGCGGAGTCAAGCACGACGATATCCACGTGATTGTCCACAAGCGCCTGAATCCTGTCGAGCATATCTACGGTTGCGCCGATTGCCGCGCCGACCAAGAGCCTGCCCTTTTTGTCGGTTGCACGGTTGGGATACTGAATTGATTTTTCGATATCCTTTATGGTGATAAGACCCTTTAAGTTTCCGTCCTTATCGACGATAGGAAGCTTTTCAATACGGTGCTTGCCTAAAATCTTCTGCGCTTCCTGAAGTGAAGTGCCTTCGGGGGCGGTGACAAGGTTTTCCTTAGTCATTATAGCCGATATGGGCTGATTAAAATCGGTTTCAAAACGCAGGTCACGGTTGGTTAAAATGCCTACGAGCTTGCCGTTCTTTGTGATGGGCACGCCCGAAATGCGGTATTTTTCCATTAAAGCCTGTGCTGCGGAAACGGGCTCGTCAGGGGTTAAAAAGAAGGGGTCGGTGATAACGCCGTGTTCGCTTCTTTTAACCTTGTCAACCTGCAACGCCTGTTCTTCTATGGACATATTCTTGTGGATAATGCCCAAGCCGCCTTCCCTTGCGATTGCAATTGCAAGGCGGTTTTCGGTTACGGTGTCCATTGCAGCCGATAAAAGCGGTACGTTAAGATTAATACCGTCGCAAAGCGTAGTGCGTAAGTCTGCAGTTGCAGGCACGACTTCGGATGCGGAAGGAATTAAAAGCACGTCGTCGAAAGTAAGAGCCTCTTTTACGATTTTACTCATTTTGTATCTCCTTTTTATATATCTTAAACTTTGGTTGTATTTTTTTACTAAATAAAATTATTGACCGACGGTTACGCCCCTTAACTTGTTTTTAAAGTATAGTAGGTCGTTCTTCTCGTCTTCATCGGTGGGGGTTATACCGTCTAACACAACAAGCATACTTTGCGCGGCGGCTAAGTCGTTATTGTTGGTTATTTTAATCGATAGCGTCATCAGCGAATTGCCGTAGGGGAAACGGTCCGTCCCGTTAGCTTCAAGCGCAAAGTCAATTGCCTTTTGGGTGTAGGTCGACCTGTCGTTCCCTTCCTTTTTAATAGCTTCGCTATAATACGCAGCCGAAGTAGTGGAACGAACCCTTAAATCGTAGTCGAAATTAAAACCGAACTGGTCGGAATACATATCGTTGTATATACCGTTGCGTTCCGCGCAGACCCTGTCGTAATTTTTATCAGCCAAAAGCTTTTCGGCGTATAAAATTATGCTCTCGTTTTCGCCTGCAAGCACGCTATCGTCGTAGCAACGGGCTAAATCGAAACAATCGCCCGTGTACATATAGCGAAGATTTGCATACTTTACAGCCATATTGTAATTACCTAAAGTTTCCATAGCCGTCGCCATATGTTGGGGAAATGCAAAGTTAAAAATTGCAAAAGCGGCAATTATTATCCCCAATAAAATTAAGACGGTTTTAACCGCCGTTTTAACGACAAGCTTCTGCACTTAAACAACCCTGAATACTTTAAGATAATATTTTATACATTTTATCATTATCTCGAAAAAAAATCAACTGTTTGAAATACTTTATCATATTATTACTTTTGGCTAAATACATTTTAAATATGAAAAAAATTTTTATGGGCGGCATTTGTTGTCTAACCCTTGCCACAAGTTGCCTAACGATACTGCCTTCGTGCAAAAATAGCGTTGATTATTTTAACTACGTTTCCGAAAATCGCAGACAGGTTTATTTATGCAAGGAAGATAACTTTGAACTTAAAATTTTTTTAAGCGACAGGGAAACGCCGTATTGCACCGACGGCGTTAAGGGAAATATGGCGACGGTTTGCGAAGTGTACTACAAGTGCAATTCGTCCCCTTCTTCCGTGACGGCACAATTCGAGAGCTTTAACGGGGAAATGAGCTATATGTCGGTGACCAACAGCTTTTATTTAAGCTTTTCCGCCGATATGCAGGAAAAAGAGAGCCTGACCGTTAAGCTGACTATTGACGGTAAAGATAAGGAAATCGACGCAAAAAACGTGTTTGTAAACGGCACGATTGACTATAAAAGCGCGCTAAACTGCGTGGTTGAATACGACAAAGACAGATTTTTAAACTTGACCCAACGCAACGCGTTTTTGGGTGAGATAGGTATTCGGCTTATCTACGACGACGGGTGCTACTACTACGTCAGCGTATGCGACAGAGAAAGTAAGGTTAAAGCCTACCTTGTGGACGGCAAAAGCGGAAGAATTATTACCGAAAGAGAGAGTTCGGCGGGTGTGACCCGCAGCAGGGTGTCTTAACTGCTATTCGCTTGACTGACTTACCACCCGTCAAACGCGGCGGTGTGACCCGCAGCAGAGTGTCTTAACTGCTATTCGCTTGACTGACTTACCACCCGTCAAACGCGGCGGGTGTGACCCGCAGCAGAGTGTCTTAA
>JBJEVB010000002.1:0-23465 GCA_051884155.1 Candidatus Coproplasma sp.
ACTGACTTACCACCCGTCAAACGCGGCGGGTGTGACCCGCAGCAGAGTGTCTTAATTGCTATTCGCTTGACCAACTTACCACCCGTCAAACGCGGCGGGTGGTTTATATACCGATTATGCACGCCTATTCATAATTAATTACGTTTGAATTGTTGATAACTTTTTTGTTTATATTGACGTTTGTCATATTTTTTCGCGCGAAAAACCGCTAAAAAAGTTGTATTTTCGGCGTTCTGTTGATAACTTTTGCAAACTCTTGTTTTTTTAACTTTATTAACAAGGCGTTTGTTGATAACTTTTTGTGCATAAATTGCAGAAAAATTGTCAAAATTGATTATTATTTTAGAGTTATCAACAATGGATTAGCGTGCTTTAATACTTTTAGTAACGAAAAAAACGCCGACTTTACGGCGTTTTTTTATACTGAATAAACGGTTACTCCTTGAAGAAGTCGCAGATTATTGAGTTTTGAACGTAGAGATATTCGGGCTTGATACGAAGGAAGCCGTCAGCTTCTTCTAAATACTCTGCGTTCTTTTCAAGTGCGGCGGCGTATTCGGTGCGGAAATTGCAAGAAAAGTTTTTTTCAAACTTAGCAAGGTTAAGCCCCTTTACCGTGCGCATTGCAAGCATAATACTCTCTTCCATAGCCCCCTGTTTTTCCACCTTTTCACTGTCTACTACGGGGAAGTGGTTGGTCATTACGCATTTGAAATACTCGTCTAAATCGAAGGTGTTAGTAAAGCGTACGTCTTTGATATGCGACGAAGCCGATACGCCGAAGCCGATATATTCGCCCCTATTCCAGTAATTTAAGTTATGCCTACTCTCTTTACCGCGCTTGCAGAAGTTGGATACTTCGTACCTTTCAAAGCCGAGCTCGTTAAGTTTTTGCACGCCGCATTTGTACATAGAAGCGACTTCGTCGCCGTCGGGCAGTTCGCCGTTGAGATAGTCGGTGTAGATGGGCGTGCCGTCTTCGGGGGTCAAGGCGTACATACTGATATGGCTTGCGCCGAAGGACGACGCCACCTGAATGGATTTGCAGATATCGTCTTTGGTCTGCCCCTTTAAGCCTATCATAATATCGACGCTGAAGTTTTCGCCGCTTAAGTACTTTGCGCAGGTGACGAATTGATTTAGCGTATGACACCTGCCGAGCTCTTCAAGCTGGCTGTCAATCGCCGTCTGCAAGCCCACCGAGAAGCGGTTTATACCCACCTTTTTATAAAGCTCTATCTTTTCCTTGCTGACCGTGCCGGGATTCATTTCAATAGTTATTTCAGCGTTATCGGACAGCTTGAAATACTTCTTTGCCGCCGCAACGAGCATTGCGATATAGCTTTCGTCGATAATCGACGGAGTGCCGCCGCCTATGTATAACGTATCGAAAACGTAGTCCTTCAACTCTTCCTGACGCATTGCCATTTCGTGATACACGCAGGTCATATAGCTTTCCGCAAAACCTAATTTATCGGGGAAGGACGTAAAGTCGCAATAGCGGCATTTTTGTTTACAAAAGGGTATATGTACGTAAATTCCTGCCATTTAACACCTATACTTTTTTAAATCTACCTTATCGTCTAAAACGGTTACGCCTTCGCTTTCAAGCAGCTCCTTTTGCGCCTGAATTCCGCCGAAGGCAAAGCCTGAACTCAAGCTTCCGTCCGCAAAGACCACCCTGTGACAGGGGATTTCTATAGGGCGGGGATTGTTATGCAACGCCCACCCCACCTGTCGGGCTGAGCGCGGCGCGCCTACCGCCCTTGCTATATCGCCGTAGGTCGCCACCTTACCCAAAGGTATGGCTTTAACCGCCTGATATACCGCGTTGAAGAAGGTTTTTTCCATTAAGCAATTAATCCTTGTTGGTCTTTAAAATTTGCATAAACACTTCGGAAGGCACTTCTACGCTGCCGATAGTGCGCATACGCTTTTTACCTTCTTTCTGCTTTTCGAGTAGTTTCTTTTTACGGGTTATATCGCCGCCGTAGCACTTTGCCAAGACGTCCTTTCGCATTGCCTTGACCGTTTCCCTTGCTATAATCTTGCCGCCGATTGCCGCCTGAACGGGTATTTCGAAGAGCTGACGGGGAATTGCTTCCTTAAGGTTTTCGCACAGCGTTCTTCCGCGATTATACGCGCCGTCTTCGTGGACGATAATCGAGAGCGCGTCGCACACTTCGCCGTTAAGCAAAATATCGAGTTTGACGAGCTTAGAGCGTTCGTAGCCTAAGAATTCGTAGTCGAAGCTCGCATAGCCCCTTGTGCGCGATTTAATCTGGTCGAAGAAGTCGAAGATTATTTCGTTCAAGGGCAGTCTGTATTCAAGCTTAACGCGGTTTGCGTCTAAATAGGTCATCTGCTCGAACACGCCCCTTTTGTCCCTGCACAAATCCATAACCTGACCGAGATAGTCGGGTGGCGAATAGATATCGGTATGGACGATAGGCTCTTCCATATAGTCAATCTCGGACACGGGCGGAAGGTGCGAAGGGTTGTCGACGAACATTTCGCTTCCGTCCGTTTTTATTACCTTATAGCTAACCGAAGGCGCGGTTGTGATTATGTCTAAATTGAACTCTCTTTCAAGCCTTTCCTGCATAATTTCCATATGCAAAAGCCCCAAAAAGCCGCAGCGGAAACCAAAGCCCAAAGCCTGAGAAGTATCGGCTTCAAACGTTAGAGAAGCGTCGTTTAGTTGCAGCTTTAAAAGAGCGTCCTTCAAGTCGCCGAATTTACTGCCGTCTAACGGATAGATACCGCAGAACACTACGGGCTGTACCTTTTTATAGCCGGGAAGCGGGTCGGACGCCTTGTCGTCTGCGTTGATTACGGTATCGCCGACGGCTACGTCCTGAATGGACTTGATTGACGCGGCAATGTAGCCTACTTCGCCTGCGTATAAACCGTCTTTAGGGAGTTGGGCAGGTGCGAAAACGCCGACTTCGGTTACTTCGTAAACCTTATCCGAACGGAAGGTCGTTATCTTATCGCCCACCTTTACTTTGCCGTCTTTAACCCTGACAAACAGCATTACGCCCTTGTAGTTATCGTAATAGCTATCGAAAATCAAAGCCTTTAAAGGTGCGTCTAAATCGCCGTCGGGGGCAGGGAAGTATTTTACGCAAGCTTCCAAAACTTCTTTTACGTTGGTGCCGTCCTTTGCAGAGATTAAGGGCGCGTACGACGCGTCTAAGCCTATTACGTCTTCAATTTCCTTTTTAACTTCGTCGGGCCTGGCGGAAGGCAAGTCGATTTTATTGACTACGGGCAGAATTTCCAGATTGTTGTCGAGAGCAAGATAGACGTTGGCAAGCGTCTGCGCTTCTATGCCTTGACTTGCGTCAACTATTAAAATCGCACCTTCGCAGGCGGCGAGCGAACGGGAAACTTCGTAAGTAAAGTCGACGTGACCAGGCGTGTCGATTAGGTTGAAGATATACTCGTTACCGTCGTCGGCGTCGTAGAACATTCTTACGGGCGTGAGCTTTATGGTTATGCCCCTTTCTCTTTCTATGTCCATACTGTCCAAAAGCTGGTCTTCCATATCCCTTTTGGATACCTGACCCGTAAGTTCCATAAGCCTGTCCGCTAAGGTGGACTTGCCGTGGTCTATGTGCGCAACTATACAGAAGTTGCGGATAAATTGATTAGGCTTTTTCATACAATTTAATTATATATAAAAGGCGAAAAAAAGTAAATAAAATTCGGCGTTCTTTTTACGAACGCCGAACACATTTTGCTTATTTAATTCAAGTTTTTACGCCGTTAAAACACCCTTTGCGGCATTTTTAATGTACTCAAGGAATTTTGCCTTAGGTATGGGGCGAGAGAAATAATAGCCCTGTATATAGTCGCAGCCAAGCTCTTCTAAGGCGGTGAGCATTTCCTTCGTCTCTACGCCTTCGGCAACGATTTTAAGCCCTAAGCCGTGCAACATAGGCATATAGTGCTTTAAAATAGGCTCGTACTTTTCAGTACTCATATACGCCCAGACAAGGGCTTTATCGAGCTTGACTATATCGAACGGGAAATTGATTAAGTATTCCACCGAAGAGAAGCCCGAACCGAAGTCGTCCAACGAAATAGTGAAACCGCTTCTGTGCAATTCCTTTAACCTTGACTGCAACAGCGAATAGGACTTTGCCGAAGCCGTTTCGGTAACTTCCAAATTGACCATATTTCTCGGCACGTCGTACTTTTCAAGTATGGCGTTTATGTCGTCCGTGATTTCGGGGTGCATACACTGAATTACGGATAGATTGACGTCGATAAAGTCTATGCCGTAATCCTGCGGACAATCGTACTTAATAAACCTGCACACTTCTTCAATAACGAAGTGACCTATTTCTACAATCTTTCCCGTCTCTTCTGCAATGGGGATAAATTCGTCGGGACCGACGAAACCTATTTCGGAATCAATTAATCTTATAAGCGCTTCGCACGAGCTTATGCGCTTTTCCTCAACCGAATAGATGGGTTGATAATAGACTTCAAAGCCGTTGTTTTTCAAGGCGTTTTGAATTGCGTATTCAACGTGTTCCCTGCGGCGCGATTTTTCCACCGCTTCCTTATCGGCAACAAGCACCTTATCGGACGCCTTCGCAATCGAACGGTAGTACTTTAAAATTTCTTCCAAATCGGAAACCTGGTCGGTTATAGTGGGCATTGCGATTACGCAGCCCGTATATGCAATGCGGATTTTCGTTTCGTTTATTTCAACAGGCTCTTCAAACACGGCTTTGAACTTGGGTTCAAATTCCTTATACTCTTCTTCGTCGTTGAAATTAATTGCAAAACGCGCGCCGTTCAAGCGGAATAAGAGCAACTTTTTAGGAAGTATTCCCCTTATTCGGTTTGCCATTTCCTTCATTACGTCGTTGCCGCCCCTTATGCCGAAGGTCGTGTTGACTATCGCCATATTGCTGAGTTCGAACACGAACGCAAGGAAGGGCTTGCCTGAATGTAACCTTTCGTTAGTGCGATACAGGTGAGTGCGGCTGTTGAACATTCCGCTGACGTGGTCAATCTCGTCTTCGGGGCGCTGCAACGTAACGTAGACGAGAAGCACCGCAATCGAAAGGGCGAACGAGCTGAGTTGTATCTGGTATGCGATAACGTCGAATATAAGCAGTATCTGCCATACGTTTGCAAAGGCGTTTATCGCGCTGAAAAAATAGACGTTAAGCCGTTGGGTAAAGTTGAGCTTAGATTTATTCATAACGACGATAGCGACTGCGCACGCCGTTGAAAGAAGCTGACCTGCGTTGACGATAGAGCCGTAAACGCTCTTATGAATTTGCGCAACGCCGCTGATTGCAAAAATATTTAATAAAAGCCCTGCCGCTACTATTGAGCAAAGACTTATTGCGGCGACGCGACACCAGACGTTCTTGCTTGCGTTTTTATAGACGAGATGCGCTACATACACGAAGAATACGATGCCTGCAAGATTGTAAAACGCTTCGTAGAAAAGCTGAAGCACGCCGCAGATTAACGGCGATATGTAGAACACGCTTTGTAGTACGCAGAACAGGTTGAAAACCGACGCCACCAACGAACAGCCTGCAAGCAAATAAAAGAGCTTGGTCAGCTTGTTGCGAATTTTTTTGTTCGTAAAGAAATTGACGAGAACGAGCGCGTTTATTACTATAGCGCAAATATCAAAACTGCAATAGGGCAAATTGTGCATGCCGACTGTAAACTTAGCTAAAATATCTAAAGACATACTTTTTTACCCCCTTTCGTTTAATAAAATTACGCTAAAGGCAAAATTTTCCACCTTTAACGATTTTTATTATAACACCGTCATTTTAATTTTTCAATACTTATAAAAAACCTTTTACGTTAAAATTACAAATATTTAAAATTAGTCACACTTATTTTACCGATTAATCTACCGTAGCGAGCCTTGCGCACAGCTGGGGCGACGAAAGTATAGTACAGCCGCCTATAACCGAAGCAAGCGAAGGCTCTTCACAGACGTTTACGGGTATTTCCAGCTTTGCGGAAACGTAGTCTGCAAGCCCGTCCATCTTTGAAAGTCCGCCTGAGAGATAGACGCCGCCTTCAGCCACCGCGGAAGAAACTTCGGCAGGTAGGTCGGATAGTACTACCCTTACATATTCGCAGATTTTATCGACGTACAGGCGGATAACTTCCTCTAAGTCGTACGAGTTGACCGCCGTCTGCGAAGGATTGCCCGTGCGGATATCCCTGCCGCCCACCACGAGCGTCTTGTTGTCGTCTTCGATTAAACTGCCGACGGTGTTTTTTAATTTTTCCGCCGTATTTGCGCCTATGCGCACGAAGAATTTATCCGCAAGCAAGTCCATTATATGCACGTCGATGTTGCCGCCGCCTAAATTAACCGTAAAGCCTGATATAATTCCATCTAACGAAAAGACTGCCACGTCGCTTTTGCCGTAACCCAAATCAAGACAAAATACGGGGCGAGTCTTTGAAATCGTTACGTTATGACCTAACACCGCAGCGTAGGGCGTACGGGTGAAATACACCCTGCCTATTCCGCAATCCGCGCCCAAATCTGCGTACTTTTGCCTTAACTTTTCGTCCGCACTGCAGGGTACGACGAACATAATTTCCGTCTTTAGCGCCTTACGGGGCGTAATCTCTATCTTTTCTAAAAAGTACTTTAACAGCTGAGCCATAAGCTCAGGGTGGACTATATCGCCTTCAAAAACGGGGTTTACTATACGGGTGTCCTTTGCGGCTTTGCCGGAAAGCTCCCTTGCAGTATTGCCGTAAGCTTTTATAATTACGCCGCTACTCTCTTCGGCAACCGCAACGCAAGTCGCTTCCGAAAGCACTACGCCGCAACCCAACATATATATTTTGGTAGTCCAACTGCCTAAATCAATTACAAGTCTGTTCATTCTTTTTACTCAACGCCCTTTTATAGAACGTCCTTAACCATTGTTTTAACCAACTCTACGGGGAGCCCCACTACGTTGGTATAACTGCCCGAAAAGCTTTTTACGACGCCGCCGTCCTGTATGCCGTAGCTGCCTGCCTTATCCATAGGCGAACCGCCTGCAACGTAGCTTTCAATAAATTTGTCCGAAAGGTCGTTAAAGGTCACTTCGGTCACGTCCACCTTTAATATGCGTTTATTTCCGCTGCGGATACACACGCCCGTCATAACCTGATGGGTTTGGTTGGATAGCGCCTTAAGCGTATCAATCGCGTCCTGCCTGTCCTTAGGTTTACCTAAAATTTTGCCGTTGAAAACGACTACCGTATCACAGCCTATTACAAGGCTGTCGGCGTGAGATGAAAACACTTCGTCGCACTTTTGACCTGCAAGGGCGGCAACGTAGTCTTCAGGCGGCAGGCTTTTATCCGCCCGTTCCTGCCCGACGGCAGGGATTATTTCAAATTGCGGAAAAATTTGGGATAATAATTCTTTTCTGCGCGGCGATGCGCTTGCTAAGATGACCATATATTTTACGGCTGATTGTTCTAAAACAAATGCCGCAAAAAATGCGGCATTTGAGTTTTATTGCATTTTAATTAAAGTATTTCTAAATTCTTGCGGAAGGACTTTTTAAATTCGCCTGCGGCGGCAAGTGCGTCTCTGATTTCCAAGGACGCGTCGCCTTCAACTTCCGTCTTCATAATTACGGAATCGCCTAAGATATCGCAGTTAATTCCCTTAACCACGCCCGACATACTTCTATCCAAGCTCTCTGCAATGCGGAGCATTACGCCCAGACGCTTGACGATTTCAACGTCGTCTTCCTGCAATACGTCCCTGAAGCGGTTCCACTCGTAGGCGTTGATATCTTCCTTCTTATGGCAGCAAGCAGTGAACGCCGCAAGCACGATTTCCCTGTGGTTTACGCCGTAAAGGGTTGAATTTAAAATCATATAACAGCTGTGGCGCTGGTGGTTGTAGTACTTAATTCTCATACCGCAGTCGTGCAAGGTTGCGGCAATTTTAAGCACCTTGAGATACTGACGGGGGAATTTGTGCAATACCCTGAGCTGTTTGAAAAGCTGAACGCTTAAATTTACCACGTGTTCGACGTGCTTTTCGTCGCAGTCGTAGTACTTTACGAGCGTAGTGAGCGAATAGTTCATAACGTCGGATACGGGTTTATCGATAGTTGAAGGCAACGCCTGATTGAACATAATACCTTCTCTCAAGCCCGAACCTGAAATGGTAAAGTTATCGAAGTTGCACTTACCTATAAACACCTTGATGATTGCAAGTGCGGCAGGAAGGATATCCGCACGCTCGGCAGATAAGCCCTTAATCTTCTTTTTCTTGTCAAGGTCTAAAACCTTAATCATATCGTAGACGGGATAAAAATCTTCCGCCGCAAGATTGAAGTTATGAACGGTATCCAAAGGATACTTATGAACCATTTTGGTTATTTTAAAGAGATTGCGGAAAGAACCGCCCACACCTATAAGCTGTGTGTCGGGGTCGATTTCGTTGAGCCATTCGATAGAATTTAACTGTTCGGAAACGTACTCTTCCATCTTTACCGCCTGCTCTTCAGGTTTTAGGGCAGGGTCGGAAAACAGGTCGGTCAAAGTAACCGCGCCTAAAGGAATGGTCGCAAAGTTGAGCATATTCCTGCGGTTGTAGTAGACGATTTTGGTACAGCCGCCGCCGATTTCCAAAATTATGCCCTTAGGAATATCCATCGTGTTTATTACGCCGCGATAGACGAGCGTGCACTCTTCTTCCGCAGTTAAAACGCGGAGCTTAATGCCGCAGCTCGTTTGAATTTCGTCTAAGAACGAACGCTGGTTTTTTGCGCGGCGAACCGCTTCGGTCGCAACGGCGATTATACGGGTTGCACCGCTTGCGTCGCACAGCCTTTTAAACATACGCAACGTCTTGATGGTTTCGGCAACTCGCTGGGGCTTTAAAAAGCCGTCGCGTTCCATATCCTGACCCAATCTTACGCTTTCTTTCAATTCGTCCACGACCATAAAATAGCCCTGTTCAAAAAGATTTACGATGACGAGCCTTGCCGAGTTTGAACCAAGGTCAATAATACCTATCTTTTCCAAAATATTTCCTCTCCTTTTCAGGCAAAAATTATTGCCGGAAATGCCTTTCTAAATTACCGTTAATCCGTAAAAAAACTTTTTACCACTATGATAAATTATAGCACCGATGGTCGAATTTGTATAGAGATTTTAAAAATTATTGTGCAAATTGCACAAAAAAATAAAGACGGTTGTACACCGTCTTACTAATAATGGCTATTAGGATAAATAATTTTCGTGTTAATTCTATATATCCGCAATGCGCTTGTGTGTAAGCGGACAGACGAAATCGGGGACGATTTCCTTAAGCGGGGTCAACACGAAATCCCTGTTTTTATAATCGGGGTGGGGAACGCACAGCTCCCTTTCTTCAATAATTTTATTACCGAAAAACACTATATCTATATCGAGCGTTCTATCCGCCCAACGCTGAGTACGCACTCTGCCCCCTTCTTCTTCAATTTTGTGAATGACCTTAAGCAATTCTTCTGGCGATAAAATCGTACTAATCAGCACGGCGCCGTTTAAAAACGCGTTCTTTGCAACGCCGCCGTAGGGCGCGGTTTGAATAAAGCTTGAAACCTTTAAAACTTCTATCCCGTCGCACTTTGCAAGCCTGTCGACGGCGAAATTTAACGCGCCTTCCCTGTCGCCTTGACTTGAACCGAGAGATAGAATTACTTCGTTACGCTCGACTTTAGCCGTGACGGAAACGTCGTCGAACGGGTGCGGTATGGGTGCATGCGGTTTGTGAACCGTTACTTCCACAGACTTTATTATGGGGAACGCCTGAATGACTTTAACCGCCGCACCGTAAGCGAGCCTTTCGATAAGGTTGAAGGAATTTTGCTTGCAGTAATCCGTGACAATCGTACACACTTCGGCGTAGTTTACCGTCTTATCCACGTCGTCGGTCGCAACCGCTTTTAAAATATTACAGTCGATTGCAATATCGAACACGAAGGGCTGCGGTTCGCACTTTTCGCTTTCCAACACGCCGTGACAGGCAGAGACCTTTACGCCCTTGATATTAATTGCGCTCATATTCCTCCTTAATCGCCTGAACGTTTTCCTTTACGTCGTGTACCCTTACGAATAGCACCTTATCCTTTACGGCAAGGCGAGTTGATTCTACGGTGGCTTGCAGTCTGTCTTCCACGTTGCCGCCGAACATCGATTTGCGGCTCGTACCCAAAAGCAAGGGATAGCCGAGCTTATTCAACCTGCCGTAGCCGTTTAATAGCTGCCAATTTTGCTCTTTATCCTTAGCAAAGCCTATGCCGCCGTCAAGGCAGATTTTGTCCTTATCTACGCCCGCGTCCAACGCCTTTTGCACGGAAGAAGTTAAAAAGCTTTCAATCTGGGGGAAGATATCGCCTTCAAGCTTTGCTTTTGCATTGTGCATAATGCACACCGAGCCGTTGGCTTTTGCGACGATTTTTGCCATTCCTTCTGCCGTTAACCCCCATATATCATTGAGTAAATGCGCACCCATCTCAAACGCCGCCTTTGCAACGGACGGGAAATAGGTGTCTACCGAAACGGGAATATCAAAGTTTTTTACAATAGCCGTTAAAGGCTTTTCTAAACGGGCAAGCTCTTCTTCGGGGGGCACTTCCGTATAGCCGGGTCGAGTGGACTGTGCGCCTAAATCTATTATCGCCGCGCCGTCTTTAATTGCCCTTTCCGTGCGGAACAAAACGTCGTCGCACGAAGTTCTGCTTGCGGAATAAAAGCTGTCCGGCGTTAAGTTTATAATTGCCATAACGTAGGTGTAGTTTTCAAATTTTTTATTGCCGATAATCATAGCTTAACCCTTTATAATTGCAAGCGCCCTTGAAATCTCTTCCTGCGGGAAGTCGCCTAAAACTTTATAGGTTACCGTACTCGTGCCCGGCTTTTTTACGCCGCGGCAGGTCATACAGGTATGCTCTGCGTCGCAGTAGACGAGCACGCCTTTGGGAGCAAGCTCGGTCATAATCGCCTGTGCAATCTGCGAAGTCAGCCTTTCCTGAAGCTGTAAATTTTTGGCGTAAGCTTCTACGCAACGGGCGAGCTTGGAAAGCCCCACCACCTTGCCGTCGGGGATATACGCAATTGCCACCTTGCCGAAAAAGGGCATTAAGTGATGCTCGCAAGTGGAAGAAAAGGTGATGTCCTTTTCGATAATCATATCGCCGCCTTCTACGTTAAAGGTCTTTGAAAGGGCGAGCTTTGCCGCCTGCTCCGAGCCCGAAGTAAATTCTTCAAACGCTTCCGCAACCCTTCTGGGGGTATCAACTAAACCTTCTCTTTGGGGGTCTTCTCCTATAGCTATGAGCAAATCTTCTATAGCCTTCATTGCCGCTTTCTTATCCACTCTCTTGCCTCCTTTAAAAACGTAAACGAACCGCACACAACAACTACCTTGCACTTCGTTTGGTCAAGTGCGAAAGATACGTCCTTTGCGGTTATATAATCTATTTTGCCTGAAAATGCGTTAGTTATTTTCTCTATCGCCATTGCCCTGATGCTTGACGGGCTGAAAAGGATTGCCCGTTTAAAGCAAGGGGAAAGAAGGGTTGCCACGCTTTCGACGTC
Source organism: Candidatus Coproplasma sp. (assembly GCA_051884155.1). Lineage (GTDB taxonomy): Bacteria > Bacillota > Clostridia > Christensenellales > Borkfalkiaceae > Coproplasma. The sequence continues at coordinate 11,611 of JBJEVB010000002.1, forward strand.
CTTGTCCGAAAGACAGCCGAAAACAAGCTCCTTTTCTCCGTCGATTTGCTTAAGCGTATCGACAAGCTGTGCGATTGCGCCGGGGTTATGACCGCCGTCTAAGATATATTTTACGCCGCCTACTTGCTCGACTTCCACCCTGCCGTCGAGCTTGGCGCAACGTAAGCCTTGAGCGATGTATTTATCGTCTATCCCCAAAAGCTTGCAGGTATCTATTGCGGTTGCGGCGTTGAAAAGCTGTGCTCTGCCGAGCATTTTTATTTCGTAGCGGCTGCCCTTATAGCTGAACGCCTGACCTGACTTTTCGCATTTTTCTTCAATCAAGTCCGCGCCTGCAAAAACGGGGTTAAATCTTTTAAAAAAATCTATAACTTCCTGCGGTTGATACGAAGAGACGACCGTCGGGCAGTCCTTTATTATGCCGCTTTTTGCCCTGCAAATCTCGGTTAAGGTTGAACCGAGCTCGGCGGTATGTTCCAACGAAATTGAAGTTATGACGGCAACTTTTTTATTTGCGATTGCGTTGGTTGCGTCGTCCCTGCCGCCTAAGCCGCACTCGACTACGGCGTATTCGCACCCTTCTTTATAAAAGGCGTAAAGGGCTGCTGCCGTTTGAATTTCAAAGGGCGACGGCTTATCTTCAATACCTTTGGCAAGTGACATAACTTCGTCAAAATAACCGCCTAAACGCTCGGCGTTAATGGGCGTGCCGTCTATGCGGAATTGTTCTTCAAAGCAAAAGACCTGCGGTGAAGTGAAAGTTCCCACCTTCTTTTTTGCCGCAATCAGGACGGAAGTTATATATTCCGCCGTACTGCCCTTGCCGTTGGTACCTGCAATATGGATTATTTTAAGTTTTTTATCGGGGTTATTACACAGCTTTAAAAGCTGAACGCAACGCCCTATGCCGTACTTGCGAATTTCCTGTTGCATCAAAAAACGGACCCCCCTATTATTGGCGTCCGCTTGAGTAAGAAACTTTAAGGACGCACCCGACAACCGCAGGCAAAAAGCCTTTCGTGCAGGGGCTGTCCACACCTGTGCCACTTTACGCTGTTCGGGATATTTTTAATTATAGCACGGCGAAAAGTAATTTGCAATCAATTTGCGGTTAAGTTTAAACGATAGTGTCAAAAGGCAAAATTAATTATTAATCAAACTCTTCAGTCGCTAAAGCGACAGCTTCCCTATTCTTTAGGGAAGCCGAGAAGCAAGGTCGTATTATAGCAAGTTTCTCGTTTATTTATAAGCCTTTTTACATTTTTAAGCGGTATTTACAAATACTTATTATATGGCTTTGGTATTCGTTAGGACGGCAATAATATTCTTCGTGCTTTTATCGGTTATGCGCCTTATGGGTAAAAGTCAGATAGGCGAAATGCAGCCGTTTGAGTTCGTTATAACTTTGCTTATTGCAGAGCTTGCGTGTATACCTATGGCGGACAGCTCCGTCCCCCTTTTATACGGCGTTATTTCCATTTTGGCTATTTTTATTCTGCACCAAATCGTATGGCTTTTGGATATGTGGTTTACGCCTATGAAAACGATAATTTGCGGCAAACCCAGCCTTGTAATAAATCGGCAGGGTGTGGACAGCTATCAGCTTAGAAAAAACAACCTTGATATTTCCGACCTAATAGAGAGTATGCGCGGCGCAGGGTACTTCAATTTGGACGACGTTTATTACGGCTTATACGAATCGAACGGCAGTTTTTCGGCGTTGCCCAAAGAGCAAATTACTCAGTCCCTACCCCTTTTAATTATTGAAAACGGGAAGAAAAACGCCAAAAATATGGGGCTTGCAGGAATAAGCGATAACGAGCTTTCAAGCCTTTTGCTCGGTCAAAAGGTTCCGCTTAAAAAAGTGTTGGTTATGACTGTAGACGGCAACGGCAGGGTTTACTTTCAGCAAAAGGGAAAACCGTATAAAATTCTTAATTGTAAGGTGCGCACGGCATGGTAAGGTCTATTATTTACACGATTGTAGCGGCGCTTTTGTGCGTTGGTTTCTTTATCTGGACGGACTTATATATCTCAACGCAGTTCGGGCAGTTTAATCAAGCGTTGAACACGCTGTACGATAAGGTGGAAGACAAGACGGCAAACCGCGAGGACGCCTACGCCGTAAGGGATATGTGGGCGGACAAAAAGGAGAAATTACACGTCTTTATTCCGCATAACGACATCTCCTACGTCGATTATTGGCTTTCAGAAGCCTGCTCGCTCATCTATAAAAGCGAGTACGATTTGGCGCTTGGCAAAATCGAAGTGCTTTTAGAAATCACCAAAAACCTGCCCGACGCCTATATTATTAAATTAGAAAACGTGTTCTAACGCCTTTCTTTTATTTGACAACCCTTTGGCAAAATGGTATTATATGACTATAATTTGAAAGGCGTTGACTAAGACAGACGGAATGCTTTGGCAATTACAGAGAGAATGGTTCGGAAACGGCTGAAAGACCATTCAGTTGCTGCGGAACGTTATTCACTTACGAGCCGATTGAAGAAATGCTTTTTGCGCTTGGTTATAAGCGCTTTGGCAGAGTAATGCAATCCGTACCCCTTGCGTAAAAAAGGGTAATTAAGGCGGTTTAATTAAACCGTGAAATCAGGTGGTACCGAGCTTATTGCTCCCTGTGCTATGCGCAGGGGGCTTTTTCGTTTTTTACCCCCCCTACCGCCGCTAAATTTTGAAAAATAAAATTTAAGGCTTTCAAGCCGAATATAAAGGATGTATTATGAACGACGTTAAACAAGTGATTGAAGAAAAAATCACGCAACTAAAGAAGAAGATTGCCGCGTCCATTGAAAACGTGCAATCGTCCGACACACTCTACCAGATTAAGATGAAGTTCTTAGGCAGGGGCGGCGAGCTTTCGGAATTTATGAAGGTTATGAAGGACGTACCTAACGAAGACAAGCCCAAAGTAGGTGCGGTGATTAATTCGCTTAAAAGCTGGGCGGAGAGCGAATTTACTAACCTTGAAACGACCATTAAGCAGTTAGAGCTTAAGGCGCAGTACAAGACCGAAGCTATAGACGTTACTATGCCCGGACTTACTAAGCCTACCGGCGCTTACCACCCCAACACTTTGGTAAGACGCGAACTCATTTCGATTTTTGCAGGAATGGGCTTTACCGTGTTCGAAGGTCCTGAAATTGAAAACGACTACTACAACTTCACCGCGCTCAACACCCCTAAGGACCACCCTGCAAGGGATATGCAGGACACCTTTTATATCACCGAAGATTTACTTTTAAGAACGCAGACGAGCGCAGGGCAGATTAGGGTTATGGAAAAGGCTACCCCGCCCATTAAGATTTTATCGCCCGGTAAGGTATACAGAAGCGACGACGACGCGACCCACTCGCCTATGTTCTCGCAGATGGAAGGGCTCGTCGTGGACAAGGGGATAACCCTTTGCGATTTAAAGGGCATGCTCGACGAGTTTGCAAGAAAGATTTTCGGCGACGGCGTAAAGACGAGACTGCGCCCTTCCTACTTCCCCTTCACCGAGCCTTCGGTTGAAGTAGACGTGAGCTGCTTTGAGTGCGGCGGCAAGGGCTGTAGACTGTGCAAGGGCACGGGCTGGATTGAAGTGCTTGGCGCAGGCATGGTCAACAGACACGTTCTGGAAGGCTGTGGGGTTGACCCCGACGTCTATTCGGGTTTTGCCTTCGGTATGGGTATAGAGCGTATTGCTATGCTTAAGTACGGCATTAACAATATGAAGCTGTTATTCGAAGGCGACACGAGATTTTTAAAACAGTTCAAGGGCTAAGGAATGGGTGAAGAGATATGTTATTACCTTTAAGTTGGTTAAAAGATTACGTTGATATAGACGTTTCCGCGCAAGAGTTGCAGAAAAAACTCTTTGACTGCGGTTTTGAAGTTGAAGAACTCATTGAAACGGGCAAGGACGTTTCAGGCGTGGTCGTCGGCGAAGTTATAGAATGCGAACCCGTTGAAGGTACGCATTTGCACGTTTGCAAGGTTGACTGCGGCGCGCTCGGCGTTAAGCAGATTTGCTGCGGTGCGGACAACGTGGAAGTCGGCATTAAAGCACCCGTGGCATTGCCCGGCGCAACCGTTTACGCAACCGCAAAGGACCACGTTACGGTTGAAGGCGTTATGACCATAAAGAAGGGTAAGCTGCGCGGAATTGAATCCGAAGGTATGCTCTGCAGCGGCGTGGAAATAGGCGTGAACGGCGATATGTTCGACGGCGGCGACTACTGCGGTCTTTTACTTCTCCCTAAAGAATTTGAAAACGGCGCGGACGTAAAGCCCTTGCTCGGCTTGGGCGACTACATCTTTGATATCGGTTTGACGGCTAACCGCCCCGACTGCCAGAGCATCGTGGGTATGGCGAGAGAAGTTGCGGCAGTACTTGGAAAAACGATGAAAAATCCCGACGTGAGCTATACGGCGGTACACTGCGACAAGAGCATTAAGGTCAGCGTAACCGCACCCGATTTGTGCCCGAGATATATTGCGCACTACGTTAAGGACGTCAAAGTCGCCCCTTCCCCCTTATGGCTTAGAAAAAGGCTTAACCTTTGCGGAATCCGTTCTATAAACACGCTCGTTGATATAACCAACTTCGTACTTTTAGAGATGGGTCAGCCTATGCACGCATTCGACTGCGATAAGCTTGAAGGCGGCGAAATAATCGTAAGAAGGGCAAAAGAAGGTGAAGAAATCGTAACCCTTGACGAAAAGAGCTTTAAGCTAAACGGCGAAAATCTCGTTATATGCGACGGCGCTAAGCCCTGCGCGTTAGCAGGTATTATGGGCGGCGAAAACAGCGAGATTAAGGACGATACGAAGGACCTTTTATTCGAAGCGGCAAAGTTTGCCCGCGACAGCGTTAGGAAAACTTCAAGAAGCTTAGGACAGCATTCCGACTCTTCCGCTATCTTTGAAAAGGGCGTATGCGAGTATATGACCGAGCTCGGTATGGCAAGGGCTTTGCACCTTATCGAAGAGCTTGATTGCGGTACCGTTACCGACGTACACGTCGACGTTAAGACGCAGTTCTCTCACGACGGCAGAAAGGAGATGGAAGTCAGCCTTGAAAAGATTAACGCTCTTTTGGGCATTGAAATTCCTGCCGAAGAAGCAGTTAAGATTTTAACGAGCCTTAACTTTAAGGTTGAACAAAACGGGGATATTTTAAAGCTTGAAGTACCCCCCTACCGCGAAGATATTGACGGCTACCCCGATATCGCCGAAGAGCTTATAAGAGAGTACGGCTACGACCACGTTGAAGGTACGTTTATGCCGTCTGCTAAGGTCACGAACGGCGGCTATAACCAAGAGCAAAAGGCGGAAAACAAGCTTATTGACAAGCTCGTTTCAATGGGCTTGTACGAAATTTCCACCTACTCTTTCTACTCGGAAAAGGATTTGGATATGTTGCACTTCCCTTTAGAGAGCGAAGAGAGAAAGTTTATAAAAATTAAAAACCCCATAAGCGAAGATTTGGGCATTATGCGCACCACGCTTGCGCCTTCTATGGTCAACACTATAGTGCGTAACTTAAGGCGCAACAATATGCAGGGCGGACTTTTTGAAATTTCTAAGGTGTATATTCCTAAACAATTGCCCTTAACTTCCTTCCCCGAAGAGAAATTACGCCTTTGCATAGGTATGTTCGGCGATTTGACCTTCTATACTATCAAGGGTATTTTAGAAGGCGTTGCGGACAGCCTTAATACTAAGTTCGACTACACCGCCGCGCAGAAATGCTATATGCACCCCGGCGTGTGCGCTGAAGTTTCCTGCGAAGGCGAAGTGTTGGGCTACGTTGGAAGGCTTGACCCCGTAATTGCAGGCGAGCTTGCTATGGACAGAAAGGCGTTTATTGCCGAGCTTGACTACGAAAAGCTTTTATCGCACGCAAAGCCCTTTAAGTTCAACCCCCTGCCCAAGTTCCCCGAGCAAGTCAGAGATTTGGCTTTGGTTGCGGACAACGCAGTTATCTGCGCAGACATTGAAAGGGAAATTTTTAACGCCTGCAAGTACGTTACGGACGTTAAGATGTTCGACTTCTACGTAGGTAAACAGATTGGCGAAGGCAAGAAATCTATGGCGTTTACCGTAACCTTTACCCCTAAGGACGAAGCGTTGACCCCCGAAAAGTTGGATAACTTCGTAAAGAAGATTTTAAATAATCTTAAATACAAATTAAACGTTGAATTGAGATAAAAAGCTATGATAAAAGCCCCTGCCGCAAAGATTTGCGGCAGGGGCTTTTATTTGCATACACCCCAATATATGGCTTAATTAACGGGGGGTTACAGAATATACAAAATACTTACAAACTGTAAAATTGCGCCGAGTACTACGAACAGATGCCAAATGCTGTGCATCCACTTCTTTTTCTTGCCGACAGCGTAAAAGATTATGCCGACGGTGTAGGCTACGCCGCCTGAAATTAAAAATATAAGGCTTTGCGTCGGCAATACGCCGATAAAGTACGGCATAAAGAAAATTGCAAGCCAGCCCATAACAATGTAGGCTATATTTGAAAAAATTTTAACGGCTTTCCAGTGCATATTAACGCCGTTTAACGCTATGCCTATAATGGCTAAACCCCACTCTATACAAAACATTGCAATGCCTAATGGACTTGCGTAAAAGCTTATAAGGCAAAAGGGCGTATAGCAACCTGCAATCAGCAGAAAGATTGTGCAGTGGTCGAGTATTCTGAACACCTTTTTCGCCCTGTTACGGCGCAGAAAATGATAGATAGAACTAATCGTAAACAGCGTTATCATTGAAAAAGAATAGATTGCAACCGCCGCATATTTGTTGGGCGACGGGTTAAAAGAGACGAGCACGAACGATATTATACCGAATATTATAGATAGTCCGCCGCCGACTATGTGGGATACGGCGTTGAAAATTTCTTCGCCCTTTCCATACTTTGGCAACGCCCGTTTCAATTGCCTTTGTGCAATTTTATCTTCACGCCCGTTGACCGTATTTTCTATTTGAATATTTTCCATAAAGTTACCCCGTAAAGTTTGCTTTTGCATTTATTATAGACAGAGTTTTTGTATTTTACTAACTACTTATTTCCCTTTTTTCTATACTCTTTTTTCTGCCCTTTCCACACCGCTTACCCCTTATTCTACGCAATAATTAATCAGGTAAACCGACCTAATTTATTACTCTACTGACGGTAGAGTTGCCCTGCGGAACGAGAGCAGAGCCGCCTAAAAGCGAGCCTTGAAGGTACGTATCGGGAATTTTGCCCGAAATAACGCTTTCGCAGACGAGCACTTCGGTCGTGGACGCAAGGTTGCTCGTTTTATCGGGCAGGATTATGGATATGTCGGACACCACTTCTAAATACAGCGAGTGCTTGGTCTGGTTTATTCCTGCCTGAACGAACTTTGACACGAAGCTGCAATTTACGTTGGATATGGGAATGATTTTAATGTTGATTTTTTTACCGAAGCCAGCAAGTGCTTCAACGCCCGTCAACGCGCCTAATGGCACTAAAATTCCTTCCGCACTCATCTTGTTTAAATTTTCCTGCGAGAGATACGCCGTATCCCTTGCAATACGGTTGATTTTTAAACTGTCCGTTGTTATCGTGGACACGTTACCCCCTTCGTCGTAGGTGATTTTGATTAAATCTTCGTAGCGCAGATTGTCGTTGAGCGTATAGTAGATTGCGTCGTTGACCGCAACCGTGGTTATGGAACGTATCGTCGCTTCGCTAATGGAGATTAAAATTTTGGTGACGTTGCGCTGAAAGAATAGCAGCACGCCTAGTAGAATAAAGCAGATTGCCGCAACTATGATTTTAAGCCTTGTGAACTTGGAACGCCTTTTCATACAAATATTTTATGTGACGGCTTATGCAAATATTTTAAGTTGCGGTTGACTAAATATATATAATTTACCATACCCCGATTAATTGCAAATTGCCGTCGGGTTTGTTATAATAAAGCTATGATAGTTTTCGTAATTGCAATGGAGAGCGAAGCCGCACCCGTAATTGAAAATATGAGCTGCGTTGAGCGCAGCGATAGGTACGGCAGGGGCATTATAACGGGCAAAATCGACGGTGAAAATACCGCAATCGTCGTATGCGGCGTCGGCAAGGTAAACGCGGCGGCAGGGGCACAGTACGCGATTGACTGCTTAGGCGCGGATAAAATCGTAAATATAGGCGTTGCAGGCGGACTTAACACCACCACTAAGACGTGCCAAATCTATGCAATTGAAAGCGTCGTTCAGTACGACTTTGACTTGGCTTCTTTAAACGGCACGCCTATGGGTACTTTGAACGAGTACTCAGAACCCTATATTCAACTTGCAACTTCCCCCGTCTATCCATTGAAAAAGGTGGGCACGGGCGACAGGTTTAACGACGATATCGACGATTACAACCTTTTAAATAGTGAGCTTAAAGCCGATATTCGCGATATGGAGCTGGGCGCAATCGCACACGTCTGCAAGCACGCAGACGTACCCTGCTATTCGTTTAAGGCTATTTCCGACGTGGCAGGTTCCGGCAGTACTACCGAACAGTTTTTATTAAACCTTAATAAATGCACTTTGGCGTTGAAGCAAGAAATTGTAAAGATTTTCAACGCCGTAAAAGGTTAAACTATGGATAAAATTCCTTCCTTTCAAAAAGACCACAACGCCCTTTTACCGGGACTTTACAAGAGCATGGAAATGCAGGGCGTAACCACTTGGGATTTGCGCTTTAAAAAGCCCAACTCCGGCGACTATATAACCCCTAAGGCGTTGCACACGACCGAACATCTGCTTGCAACCGTTTTAAGAAATTCTGCTTTCAAGGACGATATTATCTACTTTGGACCTATGGGATGCAGGACGGGGTACTACCTTTTGACCGTCAATATGAATTTTGACGAAGTTAAAACGCTGCTTATTGACGCTTGTGCGGCGGCGCTTGAGCTTGATAAAATTCCCGGCAACAAGAAAGAAGAGTGCGGCAATTACTTAGAGCACGATTTAGATAAGGCTAAAGAAGATATTGCCGAATACGCAAAACTGCTTGCTACGCTTTAATATTAATATTACCTTTTGAGATTTTACACGTATGATTAAGTTTAACAACGGCTGGGACGAAGCGTTAGCGCCTTTATTTGCGGACGAAAGGTATTTAAAAATTCGTGAGTTCTTGAAAAAGGAATACTCGACTTACGTTATTTACCCCGATATGTACGATTTGTACAACTGCTTCCGATACACGCCCATTGAAAATTTAAAGGTGGTTATATTAGGTCAAGACCCCTACCACGAGCCTAATCAGGCGCACGGACTGTGCTTTTCGGTTAAAAAGGGCGTACCACTTCCCCCGTCGCTTAAAAATATCTATAAAGAGCTTGAGAGCGATTTAGGCGTTATTGAGCCCGACTGCGGCGATTTGACCAAGTGGGCACAGCAGGGAATACTGCTTTTGAACACCACTTTAACCGTGAGAGAGCATTTGGCAAACAGCCATGCAAAATGCGGTTGGGGTTGGTTTACGGACAGCGTTATAAAGCTTATTTCCGACAGGTGCGAAAACGTGGTGTTTATTCTTTGGGGCGGCAACGCAAGGAGCAAGGTGCCTTTGATAGATAAAACCAAGCACTTAATAATCGAGAGCGCACACCCTTCCCCCCTTTCCGCATACAACGGATTTTTCGGCAGTAAATGCTTTTCGCGCACGAATTATTATCTTGCGGCGCACGATAAAATGCCGATTGACTGGCAGTTGTAAGGACAATACGCCTGACGGCGATTAAATCCACACTAAAGTGTGATTAAATCCAACAGCAGAGCTGTTGATTAAATACGGTTTAAATTAAATAATATCAAACTCTTCCGTCACTAAAGTGACACCTTCCCTATTCTTTAGGGAAGGCAAGGGGTAGCGTTTATTGCTACCTTTACGCAAGAGTACGGTAATAATTATTTGGAATAATAAGGAGATTATATTTATGAAATACGTAGTCGTTTTAGGCGACGGAATGGCAGATTGGAAGATACCTGCACTTGGAAATAAAACCTGTTTAGAAGCGGCAAAAACGCCCACGCTTGACGCCCTTGCACCCCTTTCCGAAGTGGGGCTTTGCAAGACCGTACCCGACGGAATGAAGCCCGGAAGCGACGTTGCGAATATGTCCGTGCTCGGTTTTAACCCCCACGACTTCTACACGGGTCGTTCACCCTTAGAAGCCGTTTCTATGGGCATAAACTTAAGCGCAACCGACGTAACGCTTCGTTGTAACGTGGTAACACTTTCCGACGAAGAGAATTATGAAGATAAGACTATGGTCGATTATTCCGCAGGGGAAATTACAACGGCAGAATCTACCGAGCTTATCAACTATTTAAAAGGTTATCTTGATGAAGACGATTTTACGTTCTATCCCGGTATTTCCTACCGCCACTGCCTTGTTGTAAAGAACGGCGTGACAGGTCACGACTTGACGCCGCCCCACGACATTTCCGACAGAAAGGTGACTGAATATTTACCCAAAGGCGTTATGGGTGAAAAGTACCTTTCTTTAATGAAAAAGAGCTATGAATTGCTTAAAAATCACCCCGTAAACCTTAAGAGAATTGCTGAAGGCAAGCACCCTGCAAACTCTATCTGGCTTTGGGGAGAAGGCACGAAACCTGCCCTTGCACCCTTTGAAAAGGCGCACGGACTCAAGGGCGGAATAATCTCTGCCGTTGACTTGGTTAAAGGTATCGGTATGCTTGCTGATATGAAAGTGATTGAAGTTGAAGGCGCTACGGGCAACTACGACACCAACTTTAAGGGCAAGGCTCAAGCCGCCGTAGACGCGCTTTTAGGCGGACTTGACTTCGTCTATATCCATATGGAAGCACCCGACGAGTGCGGTCACCACGGCGACCCCGAGCACAAGATTTTCTCTATCGAGCAGATTGACGGCGTGGTTATCCCCACCTTAATCGACGGTTTAAAAAAGGCTGGCGAAGATTACGCAATTTTGGTTACGCCCGACCACCCCACGCCCTGCAAGTGCAAAACTCACGTTTCCGAACCCGTACCCTACCTTATTTATTCCAACGTGAAAAATCTTTCCAACGGCGCAAAGCGTTATACCGAAGACGAAGCGGCGGCAACAGCGCAGTACGTTGCGGACGGCTACAAGCTCGTTGACAGACTTTTAGCGGTTAAGTAATTTATTATAAGTAATCGGCTATATGGAACCGCCGCAGTTTTTTAGCAAACTGCGGCGGTCTTATTTTTGCTTTTAATTATAATATGGGTTACGCCTGTAAAGACTTTGCCTGCTTTTTGAACATATCGCAGGTTTTGTCTATCATCTGCTTTTGCGCAGGGGCGGGCTCGTAATAACCCCTGCTTGTCATCTGTGAAAACAGGCAGTACTGATTTTCCGCAACCGACGACAAGTGATTTGCAAAGTCCTTTCGCATACTCTGCGAGCTGCCTTCAAACAGCGCAGTCGTATATAGCGACATAAGCTGTTTTTCACTCGTTAGTAAGTCGGTAATCGCGTCCTTTTCGTTTAATTGAGTATCACTTTTTTGAAGTTTCATTTTCAGCCCCCTATCTTAGTTAATAACTGCGTATAACGCTTTTCGTGGTCGTCGGCAATCTTTGACATACAGTCGGCAAGGTCTGGGTCGGTCAGGGTCTTGGAATATGCCCTTGCCTTTTTGCAAATCAAGCTCTCATAAGTGAGTGCGTCGGAAATAAACGTGAGTTCTTTTGAAGTTATCTGAGTCATTTATACACCTCCTTAGTTTGTTATTGCCTATTTTTCTTCCTTTATTCAAAAGGTGCAAAATAATTAGAATTATCAAACTCTATCGGCACT
>JBJEVB010000003.1:0-20930 GCA_051884155.1 Candidatus Coproplasma sp.
ACCTAAAATTTTAAAAAATTCGGTATCCACATTGACTTATCAATGTGGATATTGTATTATTATGTAGATAGCGTATTATTATACAGAGGTGTTATTATGTATAAAATTGTCAAAAAGAGAGTACTTAACCCCACTGTAACCCTTATGGAAATCGAGGCGCCACTCGTTGCGCGTAAGGCACAGGCAGGGCAGTTTATCATCTTAAGAGTAGACGAAAACGGCGAACGCATTCCCTTGACCGTTGCAGGTTGCGATACGAAAAAGGGTTCCGTCCGCATTATCTTTCAGGTGGTCGGCGGCACGACCGAGCTGCTTAACCACAAGGAAGAAGGCGACTATATTTCCGACTTCGTAGGTCCTTTGGGTAAGGCGACCGAGACGGAAGGTATTAAAAAGGTGTGCGTAGTCGGCGGCGGCGTCGGCTGTGCAATCGCTCTTCCCGTTGCTGAAAAATTCCACCAGCTCGGCGCTGAAGTCCATTCAATCGTCGGCTTCCGCAATAAGGATTTGGTAATCTTAGAAGACGAGTTCAAAGCGGCTTCTGCCAAGCTCACCATTATGACCGACGACGGCAGTTACGGCACTAAGGGGCTTGTAACCGAGCCCTTAAAGGCGGCTTTAGAAAGCGGTGAAAACTTTGACGAAGTTATTGCAATCGGTCCCGTAGTTATGATGAAATTCGTGGTTGCGACCTGCAAGCCCTTCGGCGTTAAGACGGTTGTATCTATGAACCCCATAATGATTGACGGTACGGGTATGTGCGGCGGCTGCCGCTTAACCGTCGGCGGCAAGACCAAGTTTGCCTGCGTTGACGGACCCGACTTCGACGGCTACGAAGTCGACTTCGACGAAGCTATGATGCGCGGTACGATGTATCGCGATTTCGAAAGACACGCATACGAAGACGCGTGCAACCTGTTCAAGAAGGGGGAATAATGAGATGGCTAAACCTAATATGAGTTTAAAAAAGAATCCTATGCCTTCACAGGAACCCTTAGTCCGTGCAAGGAACTTTGAAGAAGTTACTTTGGGCTATTCCGCAGAGACGGCAATCGACGAAGCGCAAAGATGCTTGCACTGCAAAAACGCACCCTGCATACAGGGCTGCCCCGTAAACATTCACATTCCCGACTTTATCGACAAGATTAAGGAAGGCGATTTCGAAGGTGCTTACAAGGTGATTTCCCTTTCAAGCTCGCTTCCTGCAGTCTGCGGAAGGGTCTGCCCCCAGGAGAGCCAGTGCGAGAGCAAGTGCGTTCGCGGCATTAAGGGCGACCCCGTAGGTATCGGCAGGTTGGAAAGGTTCGTCGCCGACTATCACAATAATAACGCTACGGCTGAAACCGAAGTGCCTCAATCTAACGGGCATAGAGTTGCGGTGGTTGGGTCAGGACCTTCGGGCTTGACCTGTGCAGGCGATTTAGCTAAGCTTGGCTATAAGGTAACCGTTTATGAAGCGTTGCACCTTGCAGGCGGCGTACTCGTGTATGGTATCCCCGAATTCCGTCTGCCCAAGAAAATCGTGCAAAAGGAAGTTGACGAGCTTAAAAAGCTTGGCGTTGACGTAGAGACCAACGTCGTAATCGGCAAGACCTTGACCATTGACGAGCTGTTTGAAGACGGCTACGAAGCGGTGTTCGTGGGCAGCGGCGCAGGACTTCCCAGATTTATGGGTATCCCCGGCGAGAGCTTGAAGGGCGTATATTCCGCTAACGAATTCTTAACGAGAAACAACCTTATGAAGGCGTATAAGGGTAACCCCACGACGCCCATTTTAAAGGCGCAGAAGGTGGCTGTAGTCGGCGGCGGCAACGTTGCAATGGACGCGGCGAGAACGGCGTTAAGGCTTGGCGCTGAAAAGGTGTATATCGTCTACAGGCGCAGTCTTGAAGAGCTTCCTGCAAGAAAGGAAGAAGTAGAGCACGCTATGGAAGAAGGGATTGACTTCCGCCTTTTGCAGAACCCCGTAGAGATTTTGGGCTACAACAACCCCGACGACAGGCGCGACCCTAAAAACGGCTTTGTAACGGGCATTAAGGTCATTAAGATGGAGCTCGGCGAGCCCGACGCAAGCGGCAGACGCAGACCCGTAGAAATTCCGGGTAGCGAAGAAGTGCTGCCTGTGGACTGCGTGGTTATCTCTATCGGCACGAGTCCCAACCCCTTAATCAAGGATACGACGGCAGGACTTGAAGTAAACAAGCACGGCGGCATTATCGTTGAAGAAGAGACGGGCAAGACTACCAAAGAGGGCGTATACGCAGGCGGCGACGCCGTGACGGGTGCGGCAACCGTTATCCTTGCAATGGGTGCGGGTAAGACGGCGGCTAAGGCAATCGACGAATATATCAAATCCAAAAACTAATGGCTTGAATATTACAAAGCCGCAGCAACGGTTCGTTGCGGCGGCTTATACTTTTCACAGATATATAAAAAAAGGTGCGGCGGCACAGCTATAATGCGTGCCGCCGCACAAGTTTATTCAGTTGTCTTGTTTTTCATCTTCCGCAGTCGAGTATAACGTAAGCGAGGGGAGAAATTCCGTAAGCGTTTACGCTATTGTCGAGCCTGATAATGTCCTCGTAAATTTCGAACATGGCTTTTTTCTGCCTCCTTGAATTTTAGTATTCCGATGGGAGCGTTAACCTTTTCAAACGCTTTTCCACGCCTGAAGGTATGTGTGTTTTTCTGCACCTCCCTTCGAAATCACCTGCAGTATAACACCCGCAAAAGTGTTAGTCAATAACATTTTAAAAATTTTTAAAATTGTCTAAAATGTTAGATTACAACATTATAATATGTTTGCAAGGTATATTTTTGTGAATTTAAAGGGTTAAATTTGCTCAAATGTTTGAAATTTACAAAACAATCGAATTTTTTGGGGAAATTAACATTTTGCTTTAAGGGGAAGGCTTTACTTGATTGCTACGTCTAAATATTTGTCTGGATTGGCGCATTCGCCGTTTTCAATCACTTCAAAATGAAGGTGTGCATCCAACATACATTCTTTACCCGTAGGCTCTGCAACCGTGCCGAGAGTATCGCCCTTTTTAACGCTGTCGCCCGCCTTGAGAGACGACTTCACGTCTATGAACGAGTAAATCGTCTTAACGCCGTCCGCGTGCTTTATGGTGACTTTGTTGCCGTCGAGCTCGTCGCCCGTCACTATGCTTTCGACTACGCCGTCGTAGCAGCAGACTACGGGCGTGCCGACTTCTGCCGCAAGGTCAAGCCCCGTGTGGAAATGCCACATATTTTTCAAGGTCACGTCTTCTACAAAGTCGTAGGGGGTAATCACGTTCATTTCAGTTACGGGCGCAACCCAGCTCGTATCGCCGGACGTAGGGGTGTCGCCTGAATTATCGCCCGTATTGTCGCCCGTATTGTCGCCGTCAGTGTTGCCGCCGCCGTTATCGTCGTCGGGGTTTTGGGTGTTGCCGCCGTTATCGCCCTTGTCTACGTTGTCCGAAATATCTACCCTGAACCAGTCGTTCGCCGCACAGATTGAAATTACTGTAACCGACGCAATAAGCAATATGCACGCCGCTAAAATCAAATAACGTATTAAAAGTTTTCTCTTGTTTGTTCTCTTTTCGTTGTCCATAAAAAAATCTCCTTTTCGTTTTTGCCGCTATGATTATTGACGGCGTTCTCAATTCTTATTCGTTTCAATCTAAAAATTATTTTTCTTTAGTTTTTTGCGATTGCCCCCTTAATATCCCCCGAATATTATGGGTGAGCCGACGGTTACGCCGTCTTCTTTTACGCAGATATGCAAATTTATCTCTTCCCCGTACAGCTCAATCGAGTAGGGCAGGGAAGCCTTGCAGTAGTAATTAATGCTGCCGTCAATCTCTTCCGTAAAGATTATTTCACCGTTTACAGACTTAATAAATTCGTCTATATCAAGGCTTTGATAGGTTGCGCTCTCGCCGTTCACGTCCGTTAAAAGCAGTCTCGTAAGGGGTGCGCTTGCGCCGCCAACTAAAACTTCCTTGCAGTTTAAGGACGTATCGCCAAGGTAAAAGCGGTAGCTGTCTCCGCCGCAGAATAACAGCTTGCACGGCAAGGTTATAACGGCGCACAGGATAAGGGCGGCAAGCAAAAGCGTTATTA
Source organism: Candidatus Coproplasma sp. (assembly GCA_051884155.1). Lineage (GTDB taxonomy): Bacteria > Bacillota > Clostridia > Christensenellales > Borkfalkiaceae > Coproplasma. The sequence continues at coordinate 4,117 of JBJEVB010000003.1, forward strand.
AAAGCTTTAAAAGCGTCTTTATCCTGCCCATAAAAAATCCCCCTGCTTATTTCACGCAAGGGGTTATTGACGAGACTTTTAAATTTTATTCGCAGAAAAATAAAAAACCTACTATACCATAAATAAAGGATAGTAGGTTTTATTTAGTTTTATTATTTACTGCGTAAATAGTTATATTGTTTTTAAACGGTTATATTTTCGTCAAAGACGAAAGTTATATTATATTTGCCTTAGCTTTTCCGACAGGAAAAATATCACTTTGCGTTAGCAAAATATCACTCCTTTAGCAATCTAACTTGCCGTAAGGCAAATATAGTTTTAATGGCAGCCGCCGCAGGTTTTGCAGTTGCCGCTGCACTTGACCGTCTTTTGCCCTGTGGAAGAGTACACTTCTCCGCAGTAATCTCTCTCGGCTTTGGTTTTGCAGTCGGGGCAGAAAACTTCGTCTGAAAACTTTTTAACGAGTTCTTCGAATTTCTTATTACACTGCGGGCATCTGTACTGTAAAATGGGCATTTTATTTCTTCTTCCTGTTGCTTCTCTTTTGGCGTTTATTCTTCCTTTTAAAGGGATTAATTTTAAGCATAAACATTGCTACGCACAGCGTGATTGCAATTGCGCCGCCTACGACTACGTAAAACCATATCGGCGAAGTTTCACCGCTGCCTATATCGAACGGGACGGGCATATTCATTCCCCAGAAGCCTGCTATCATAGTGGGTATTGCAAGCAATATGGTGATGATAGTCAGCTTTTTCATCGATTCATTGGCGTTGTTGGAAATAACCGAACCGTATGCGTCCATCGTAACGGATAGTGTGTCTTTATAAATTTTACACATCTCGTTAGCCTGGTTGCATTCAATGGTCAAGTCGTCGTATAAATCTTGATACTCTTCGTAATGCGCAACCGCTTCGACCTTAGCAAGCTTGTCGTGTACCTTAACGTTGGAGTTGAGTGAAGTGGAAAAATAGACCAACGAATTTTCAAGCTCTAAAAGCTGCAAAATATCGTCGTTTTTAAGGTTATTCGCAAGCTCGGTCTGTACTCTTTGGCTGCGGCGGTCAATCTGCTTAAGGCAATACAAAAAGCGTTTCGTATTGCTCATCATAAAGGTCAAGATAAAAAATACCGGCAAATCGCAGCTAACCTTAGTTCTTCCCGTAATAAAGTCCTTTAAAACGGGGTTGCCCTTTAGGCAAACGGTTATTATGCACTGCTTGTTGTATATAAGCGCTAAAGGCAGGGTGGAATAGGAGTCGCCCGCGTCGCTCGCTTCGATTATGGGGCAGTCCACGACGAACATAGAGCAGCCTTCGTCGAATTCGGTACGCGCCATTTCTTCTTCGTCGAGCGCAGCCTTAATCATATCTTCGGGTACGCCCGTCTCCTTAGCAACGTCTTCAACTTCATCGTCGGTGGGGCTTACCATATCGACCCAGCACTTGGGAAGGAATTTGTCCTTTCTCTCAAGCCCGTTTACCCCTGAGCAAAAGTATTTAACCATAGTATCACCTCAAAAAAAATCGTGCGGAAGTAACACCTCCGCACGGGATACCGTTAAATAAACGTCGGAAGTGTTGCTTATTTGTTTTTAGCCTTAGATGGATAACCGTCCATAACTATCTTTTATCTCCTTATGTTATCAGTATAGCCCAAAAATTATGCAAATGCAACCAAATACTTGAAAAAAATTGTCAAATTACCACTTTGCCGTTTAAATAGCCGTCGATTAAGCCTTCTACGTCGTACAGCTCGTCGAATTTAGCGATTAAATCTTCGGGTGCGGCAAGCTTAAAGCAGTTGTCTTTATAGTAGTTTGCAAGCGCCAAAAAGAACTTTTTATCGCCCATAGCGGTGCGTACGCTTTCAAACATCAAAAGGCTCTTGTTGTAGACAATATTTATGTATTCGTACTCGCCTTCGTACTCGTTCAAAGCGCGAGTCATAGTCGTATCGCTCTTGCCGAAAATCTGGTTGTAGACCGAATAATACGCCCTGTACGACTTTATTGCCGAGCCTAAAATACCCGTACGCGTAAAGCCGTAGGCAGGGTGCGTTTCAAAAAAGGCAAGGGTAGAGTATTCCGCCAACCCTTCGTCCTGCCAAGCGCAGGTCACTTGATTGCTGCCGACCATAGCGTACCACCATTGATGCGCCGTTTCGTGTACGGCGGTGTACACGGCGTCTTCTTCGGTCAGGGCGGAATTGACCATAGTCAGCGCAGGGTATTCCATACCGCTTGAATTTAACGGCGTAAACACCACCGAAAGGGTGGGGTAGGCGTAACTGCCGAACAGGGAAGAGAAGTACTCAAGGCTTTCGACGGCGGCGTTAAGCTCCTTTTGCGGCTGTCTTTCGCCGCAGTAATAGACGGTTACCGCGCAGCCGTTAAAGTTTTGGGTGAGCGTCTTGAAATTTTTTGAGAGCACCGCCGCAAAATCCCTTGCGTTTTCAAGGGTATAGCGTACTGTTACGCCGTCCTTTTCTTCCTTGCGCTCGACTTCCTTACCGCTCGTCGCGGCGGCATATCCCAAGGGCAAAGTAAGCGTTACGTCGTAATCTGCACAGGCAGATACGAACGGGTCGCCCGTGGAATAGTACGGCGTTTGAATAAATCCTTCTTTAGTATAGGCGCAAAGCACGGGGTAGAAATTACCCAAATTTACGCTCTCTTTAGTCACGCCCGTGCGGTGATTTATTTTGGCAAGGTCAAGCGTGTAGTTTATGGTCACCGTCGTGCTTTGTTCAGGGTATAACGGCTCGCTTAGCGCAACCTTTAAGACGTTTTCGTCTTCGCCGCAAACTTCCCAGCTTGCACAGCCGTCAACGCTTTCAACGCTCTCGCCGCCGTAGTTTACGCCGCAGTAATAGGCTTTACTATCGCCCGAAGCAACGGGTTTATTTTTTGCGTTTTCCCTGTAGGCGTTGCCCCACAAATTAAAGCAAAGGCTGTCAAGCTCGTTGTCGGTGCGGTTGTAATAGGTAAAGGTGCAGGTGCCGTTTAATTTCTCTTCATCTTCGTCGTAGGTGGCGCAAATTGCGTACTTGTCGCTCGTTAAGCTTTCGTCCTTTTTGCAGGCGGAAAGGGGCAGAGCGCAGGCGGCAATAAGCGCGGTTGCAATAATTAAGGTTGTCTTTTTCATACTTTAAAGTTATGCCGTGCTTACGCTGCTTAGAACTTTTTTCGCCGCTTTAAAATAATATGTAAGGTATATGAAGGTCTGCGTAATAACTCAAAGGAACCATTCTTTTTCACTGCCGTTGCCGCAATGCGATATAGCCCTTTTCAACTTCTCGGCCTTGGGCGGGGTGGATTTCGGCGCGGAAATAGACGGCAAAAGCGACAAGCTGCAGACTATGGCGGCGTACTCGGCTAAGTGCGCCTGCGGCGTTATGTGCGGCTGTATAACCGACAGCAGGGGGTTAAAGCGCAAGTCGGTCGCCGTCGCAAGCGAAGGCAGGCTTTTGGGTATTACCGATATGATGTACGTTTTAGACGGCGAAGAGTATAAAAGCGGCGGTGCGGCAGGAATTTATTCTTTGCGCGGATATAAGGTCGGCGTGTGCATAGACAACGATTTGCTCTTCCCCGAACACATAAAAACTTTATCAGTCTGCGGCTGTAACGTAATCTGCGTTCATTGCGAAGATTTGTCAAATTCAATGGCGCCGCAGCTTATACGCTCGTACGCCTATATCTATGGGGTTCCCGTCGTTATGGTAGCAGGGAACGTGGCTTTCTTTGCGGATATTACGGGGGTAATTGCAACTTCTAACCGCCCCGTATCGCTGTTTGAAACGACTTTAAAAAACTGTTACAGGGTGGTGACCACCCGAAGAAGGGGGCTTTTTGAAGGGTGCGGCGCGGACGTTTAAGCGCTATTTCAAATGGGCTGTTTAGCCATGGCTAAAAAATAAGTGAAAAGTTTATAAATGGCTTGAAATTTAGACGAGCGTATAGTATAATGAATAATGCGTAAATATTCTATGGTGGGGGCGTTATCGTATGTTCAGTATGACCGGTTACGGCAGGGGCGAATATAAACAGGGCGGTTTGGAAGTCGTGGCAGAGATTAAGACTGTCAACAACCGCTATTTAGACGTGTCTTTAAAGTGCCCCAGAATTCTATCTTCTTACGAAGACGTTTTGCGCGGCGTCGTTAGGGAAAAGCTGACGAGGGGTCACGCCGACGTGTATATTTCCTTCACCGACAAAAGGGAAAACCGCGCGGCTCTGTCCGTAGATTTACAGGCGGCAAAAGCGTGGGTGGATATGGCGTCTCAGCTTAAGGAAGTCTTCCCCGAACTTGAAAACGACTTTACCGTGTCGTCTCTTATGCGCCAGCAGGACGTGTTAAAGCAGGAAGATTTATCCTGCGACGAAGAGCTTGCAAAGGGTGCAAAGGCGGCCCTTTTAGCCGCGTTGGACAAGCTTAATATTATGCGCAAGACCGAAGGCGAAAAGCTTGCAAAGGATATGCTTTCAAGGGTTGACTTGGTTGAAACGCTCGTTAGTAAGGTTAAAGAGCGTGCGCCGTTAGTCGCCGCAGATTATAAAAAACGCCTTGAAGAGAAGATTAAAAACTATCTCGACGGCGTAAACTACGACGAAGGCAGGCTGCTTACAGAAGTTGCGGTCTTTACTGATAAGAGCAATATCGATGAAGAGCTTACAAGGCTTGGCTCTCACATCTCTCAATTCAGGGAAATCGCAAGCGCCGATTTAGTGGGCAGAAAGCTCGACTTCTTGGTTCAAGAGTTTAACAGAGAGACCAACACTATCTGTTCAAAATCCAACGATTTGGCAATAACTAAGCTTGGGTTGGAGCTTAAGAACGAAATAGAAAAAATCAGGGAACAGGTGCAGAACGTTGAGTAAGGGCAAATTATTAGTGCTTAGCGGACCTTCCGGGGTCGGCAAGGGCACCATAGTAAAAGAGATATTAAAGCTTCGCCCCAACGCGTGCGTGTCCGTATCCTGCACTACGCGCAGTCCAAGGGACGGCGAAGTCGACGGGAAGAGCTATTTTTTCATCTCTAAAAAACAGTTTGAAAAAATGATAGCCGAAGGCGGCTTTTTAGAGTATTCGGAGCACTTTAACAACTATTACGGCACGCCTAAAAAGTTCGTGGAAGAAAAGCTTTTATCAGGCGACGTAATTTTGGAAATAGACGTAAACGGCGGCTTAAGCGTAAAGGAAACTATGCCCCAAGCCGTTTTGGTTATGATTGCACCCCCCGATAAGGAAGCGTTGTACGCAAGGCTTCGCGGCAGGGGTACGGAAGGGGAAGATATAATCGCAATGCGCCTTGACAGGGCGGATTACGAGCTTTCTAAAGCCCCCCTATACGATTATACGGTAATTAACGACGACTTGTATCAAGCAGTCGGCGAAGTGGTTAAAATATTAGAAGAAGGAGAACAAGATAATGATTAACGTACCTGCAGTAGACAATCTTTTAGACAAACTTTCACGCGAAGGACACACCGCGTCCCGTTACGAGTTGTGCGTAGTGGTTTCCAAGCGCGCCCGTCAGCTCATCGAAAGGGGTGCTGTAAATAACGCAAACGAAAATCCCGGCAAATTAAAGGAAATCGCCCTTGCCTGCGAAGAGATTGACGACGGAAAAATAATCTCGGTTAAGGACTGATTTTCAAACATAACTTTAAAAATCCGTTCCGCGTGGAAGCGGTTCGCTAAAAAAAGTTAAGTGCGCCCGCCCTTGTTTGGGTGGGCGAAAATTATAAAAAGCAAGTTTTCTTATGTACGCAAAAGTAATCGTAGACATAGCCCACTCGCAGGTGGACAGGGTATTTGAATATTCCTGCCCTGAAAATACTCAGGCGGGCTGTAGGGTAAAAGTGCCGTTCGGCGGAAGAGTTATAGAAGGGTTTGTAATAGCAGTAAGCCAAACCCCGTCTTTTGCCGCGGAAAAAATTAAGCCCATAACTTCTCTCTACGACGAATTGCCTGCGTTAGTACCCGAATGTTTTGCGCTTATGGAGAGCATTGCCCAAAGGTACAGAGTGCCTAAAGCGGCTTCGCTTCGGCTATTTTTGCCGTCCGAAATGCGGCTTGGTAAGGTGAGCGAAGCGTATGAAAAGCGCATACGCCTGTGCGGCGATATATCGCTTATCGGCAAGGCGGCGAAAAAGCAGGCGGAAGCGGCGCAAGTCCTTTTAACGGGCGATGCGGATTTTACCGAGCTTTGTTCTAAGTGCGGCAGGGCGGCGGTAAACGCGCTGATTGAAAAGGGCGTTGCCGAAGTATATAAGGTAAAGCGCAACCGCACCCCTATGTCGGGCGGCGGCGAAGGCTTTGAAAAAAGAGTTTTAACGCCTGCTCAAAAGGCGGCTTTGGATTATATTGAAAGGTCGGATAAACGCGTGCAGCTCATTCACGGCGTGACGGGCAGCGGCAAGACGGAAATTTATTTAAACATAATCGCCGAGCAGTTAAGACGGGGTAAGACGGCTATATTTTTAGTACCCGAAATCTCGCTCACGCCGCAGATGCTCTCCCAGCTGCGCGCACGCTTCGGCAGCGAAGCGGCGATAATGCACAGCGGACTTTCCGCAGGGGAACGCTTCGACGAGTGGTGGCGCTTGCGCTCCGGCGAAGCTAAAATAGCCATAGGCGCGCGCTCTGCAATCTTTGCGCCCCTTGAAAATATCGGCGCGATAATTATAGATGAAGAGCACGACTCTTCCTACCGTTCGGAGACGGCGCCGAGATATTCTACCGTGGATATAGCAACCTTGCGTGCGGAATATAACGATTGTAAATTAATTTTAGGCAGTGCAACGCCGTCGGTTGAGAGCTATATCGCGGCAACCGAAGGGCGGTACGGCTTGGTCACGCTGACCGAGCGTATTAACGGCAAGCCTATGCCCGAAATAATAATTGCCGATATGCGTAGAGAGATTAAAAGGGGCAACCCTTCCAACCTTTCGCGCGCGTTGAGAGAAGAGCTTAACGAAACGCTGCTATCGGGCAATCAGGCGATAATCTTTTTAAACCGCAGGGGGTACTCGCAGACGGTCATCTGCGCCGACTGCGGATACGTTGCTAAGTGCGAAAATTGCGACGTAAGCCTGACCTATCACAGCGAAGAAAACTGCCTAAAATGCCACTATTGCGGTGCAAAATACCGTATGCTCTCCGCCTGTCCCGACTGCGGCGGCAAGCACCTGCGCTACAGCGGTACGGGCACTCAAAGGGTGGTTGCAGAGATTAAGGAACTCTTCCCTTCGGCAAGGGTTATAAGAATGGACAACGACACGGTGTCCGGCAAGGACGGGCACTATAAAATTTTAAAGAGCTTTTCCGAAAAGCAGGCGGATATTTTAGTCGGAACGCAGATGATTGCAAAGGGGCACGACTTCCCTTCCGTCACCTTAGTCGGCATTTTAGACGCGGATATGAGCTTGCATTTTTCCGACTATAGAAGCGGCGAGCGAACCTTTCAGCTTATAACTCAGGTCGCAGGCAGAAGCGGCAGAGCAGGGTCAAAGGGCAAGGTCGTCTTACAGACCTACTCGCCTGAAAACTACATTCTTCGCTATGCAATAAGCTACGACTATAAGGGCTTTTTCGAAAACGAAGTAAAAATGCGCAAGGCGGCTCTCTTTCCCCCGTATTCGCTCATCTGCCGAGTTATGGTAGTTGCAGACAAGGACGAAAGTGCATTAGACGCTTTGAAAAAAGTCTACCTTGCGATAGAAGAGATAAGAAAAAACGACGCGGACGAGTTTATCTTCTTAAACAAAATGCACTCGCCCATAAAAAAAATACAGAACAAAGTGCGCTATCAGGTGCTTGCAAGGCTTAAGAGCGACAAGTACCTTAAAGATATATACGATATAGCGGTGGGTACGTCGAATGCGGACGCGCTCGTCTACGTAGAAGAAAACCCCGTCAATCTATCGTGACGGAAAAAGAAAATGTAACGGGAGTTAATTTATATGGCATACAGATACGTTGTGCAAATCGGCGACGAAAGGCTTAGAAAAAACTGTGAAGAAGTTAAAAAGTTCGATAAAGAGCTGTGGGCGCTTTTAGACGATATGAAGGAGACCGTCCGCAAGGAAAACGGCGCAGGGCTTGCCGCACCGCAGATAGGTGTAAATAAGAGAGTGGTGGTAATCGATTTGGAAGAAGGGTATTTCGAAATGATTAACCCCAAAATTTTATCCGTCAAGGGCGAGCAGACGGGTACCGAAGGCTGTCTTTCGGTTAAGGGTAAGTACGGCATCGTCACGCGCCCTTTAAAGGTTAAGTCGGAATACCGCGACAGAAACGGCAAGAAGCATACCGTTACGGGTACCGAACTTTTCGCGCGCTGTATGTGCCACGAGTTCGACCATTTGGATGGCGTATTATACGTAGACAGGGCAACCGAAATGTACGAAGAAAAGCCCGATGAGGAATAATATGAAGATAGCTTATGCAGGCACGCCAGAATACGCCGTTGCACCACTTAAAGCATTGATAGATAAAGGGTACGACGTGGTAGCCGTTATAACTCAGCCCGACAAGCCCGTCGGAAGAAAGCGTATACTCACCCCGTCGCCCGTAAAGGCGTTTGCGTTGGATAGGGGTATTTCCGTCTACGACTTTGAAAAAATACGCGATAACGTGGAAACCGTTAAGGGAATAGGGGCAGACCTTTTAATAACCTGCGCGTACGGTCAGCTTTTGACCGAATCTATCCTAAAGGCGTTCTCTATGGGCGTGTACAATCTGCACGCGTCGCTTTTGCCGCTATTCAGGGGTGCAAGCCCCATACAGTCGGCAATACTCGCCGGCGAAAGGTATACGGGCGTAACCGTAATGCGCACCGAGCTCAAGCTCGACTGCGGTGACATACTGCTCGTTAAACGCTGTGAGATAGGCGATAAAACCTACGGCGAACTGTCTCAAGAGCTATCCGCTCTCTCTGCGCAGGCGGCGGTAGAGACGGTGGAATTGCTTTTACAGGGCGAACCCCAACTCTTGTTGCAGGACGAAGCTAAGGCGACCTTCTGCAAAAAGATTAACAAGGCCGACGGCAAGGTCGACTTCAGTAAAAGCGCAAGGCAGGTTGCAAATCTTATAAACGCGTTCAGCCCTGCGCCTGCGGCTTACTGCTCGCTTGACCAAACGCAGGTCAATCTTTTAAAGGCAACGCCCTGCGAAGGCTGCGGCGAAGTCGGCACGGTGATTAAGGCGGACAAGGGCGGAATAGTAGTTGCCTGCGGAGACGGTGCGGTCAATATTTTAAGCTTGCAGTTTGCAGGCGGCAAGCCACTTAAAGCGGCGGACGCTGTTAACGGAAGAAAGATAAAGGCGGGCGACAGACTTGACTAATCCCTTTGCCGACCCCTACTTAGTCCTATCTAAGGTATATTTAAACGGTCAATTTTTAAAACAGGCAATATCATCTACGCCCATCGAGCCGCTCAATAAAAACCGCACGGTCAAAATCTGTTACGGCGTACTCGATAAGGACTATTACTTAGAGCATATTATAGGGTTAAACGCAACCGAGCGCCCCAAAACCGCCGTTAGAATAATTTTAAAAATCGCCCTTTATATGCTTGAGTTTATGGGCAAGCACGACTATATGGTCGTGGACAGCGCAGTCGACTTGACCAAAAAGTTAGGCAAAGGCGGTGCGGCAGGGTTTGTAAACGCATTTTTGCGCAGTTATAAACTGCCGATACAGCCTTTAGGAAAGGACGAAGCGATTGCCCTTAAAACTTCTACGCCCGTTTGGCTTGTAAAGAAGTTGAGAAGAAGCTATAAGGACGAAACCGAGTCAATCTTATCCGCACCGTCGCTCGGTCAGGGCGTAAGGTTCGTTTGCGGTGCGGAAAATTATTTGGATAAACCCCACACGGATACGCCCTTTAAGGACGTAAAAATATTCAACAATTTTGAAAGGGACGAAGGGTTCTTTACGGGCGACTATACCTTTCAGTCGGTGGGCTCTGCCGCAATCTGCAACGCCGTGTCCCCGTGCGAAAAGCTGTTGGACGCGTGCGCCGCGCCCGGCGGAAAGTCTGCCTACCTTGCTTTAAAGTGCAAAAGCGTAATCTCCTGCGAGCTGCACCCCCACAGGGTTAAGCTGATAGAAGAGTATTTCGAGCGTATGGGTGTTAAGAACGGGGCGGCTATGCAGGCAGATTCGTCGGTCTTTAACCCCGAATTTGAAAACTCCTTCGACGCCGTTTTGTGCGACGTACCCTGTTCGGGTACGGGCGTGATTAACGAAAATCCCGACATAAAGCTCAACCGCAAGGAAGACGATATTTCGGCGCTTGCGGAGTTACAGCTTAAAATTTTATCAAACTGCTCTCGCTATTTAAAGTCGGGCGGTACGCTGTACTATTCAACCTGTTCAATTCTGCCCGAAGAAAACGACAGCATAGCCGTGTCCTTTTTAAGCGGCAATCCCAACTTTACGCTTGCAATTCCGTCGTCGCCGTTAGCTCATAAGGCGACCAAGTACGGCTTGCAGTTTTTACCCCATATATCCTTGGGTGCAGGGTTCTATTTAACCGCGTTTAAAAAGGCTTAGATTAAATTATGAAAGCGATTATACAGGATTTAAACTATCAACAAATTGAAGATTTAGTCTTAAGGCTCGGCGAAAAGAAGTTCAGGGCAAAACAGCTCTTTGACGGGCTTATGCAGGGTAAGCGCATAAGCGAGATTAATCTTCCCAAAGAGTTAAGGGGCAAGCTGATTGAAGAGTTTGAAGATTGCCCCCTTGAGATAATCAAGACCTTAGTAAGTGCAGACGGCACCGAAAAATACCTCTTCCGCCTTGCGGACGGCAATATTATAGAAGGCGTGTTTATGCGCTACAAATACGGCAATACGCAGTGCGTTTCAACGCAGGTCGGGTGCCGTATGGGCTGTAAATTCTGCGCAAGCACTTTAGGCGGCAGGGTCAGGGATTTGACTTCGGGCGAAATTTTATCGCAGGTGTTAGTCGTAAACGCCAAGCATAAGGACGGGGCAAAAAGGGGCGTAACCAACGTGGTTTTAATGGGCAGCGGCGAGCCGCTCGATAACTATCAAAACGTAGTGACCTTTCTTCGCAACGTGTCTCAAGAAGGGGGAATAAATATTTCCCCCCGTAATATATCCCTTTCAACGTGCGGACTAGTCGATAAAATGTACGACTTAGCCGAAGAAGGCTTGCCCGTAAACTTAACCGTATCGCTCCACAGCACTACGGATAGTGAAAGGGCAAGGACTATGCCCGTTGCAAACAAGTGGAAGATTGCCGAAATTTTAAAGGCGTGCGAAAACTACTTTAAGGTTACGGGCAGGCGGTATATCTTCGAGTACGCGCTAATTGCAGGCGAAAACTGCGACAGCCGCCACGCCGAAGAGCTGATAAGCCTTTTAAAGGGCAAGCCCTGCCACGTCAATTTAATTAGGCTTAACGAAGTTAAAGAGCGTTCGCTTATGGCGGCGGAAGAAAAACAGGCGTACGCCTTTCTTTCGCTATTGCAAAAGGGCGGTCTTTCAGCGACCCTTCGCCGCAGGACGGGCGCAGACGTGGGCGGCGCGTGCGGACAGCTTAGGGCTTCGTATGCGCAAGGCCAAGAAAATAAAGATAATTGATTTAAGGAGAAATACAAATGGCAAAAGTTGCGCCTTCTATTCTTTCCGCCGATTTTTCGGCGATGGGTCAGGCAATAAAGGACATTGAAACGGCGGGGGCAGATTTGGTGCACTGCGACGTTATGGACGGGAGCTTCGTCGAACCCATAACCTTCGGCGGACAGATGGTTAAAAATATCCGCAAAATTACTAACCTTCCGTTAGACGTGCACCTTATGATAGAGCACCCCAAAACGCAGATTAAATTCTTTGCGGACGCAGGTGCGGATATAATAACCGTGCACTACGAAGCTTGTTCCAAGATTTCGCCCGAGTATTTAGAAGAAACGCTTAAGCTGATAAAAAGCTACGGCGTAAAGTGCGGTGCAGTAATAAACCCCGACACCGACGCGGAAAAAATCTACCCCGTGTTGCCCCTTTGCGATATGGTCTTGGTTATGTCCGTATTCCCCGGCTACGGCGGTCAAAAGTTTATTCCCGCTTCCTTAGAAAACGTTAAAAAGCTTAAGGCTTATGCGGAGAAGAACGGGCTTAATTATGATATAGAAATAGACGGCGGCGTAACCGTAGATAATGCGGAAGAGATACGCAATGCCGGTGCAAACGTGTTGGTTGCAGGCTCTGCCGTGTTCAAGGCGGAAGATATGGCTTGCGCAATTAGCAGGATAAGGGGATAAATATGTCCAAAGGCATACTGCTTTTAAACGGCGAACCCTACCTTGAAAAAATCGACGCGGAAGGCGCTTTCGTAACCTGTTGCGACGGTGCGTACGAATGGGCAAAGGCTCGGGTTAAAATAGACGAGAACGTGGGCGACTTCGACTCTCTTCCCTATATTCCCACGCCGCCGCCCACGGAAATTTACCCTTCCGAAAAGGACTTTACCGACGGCGAAATCGCCATAAGAAAGCTAATTTCAAGGGGCGTGGACGAGATTGAAATCTACGGCGCAGGCGGCGGAAGAGAAGACCACTTTTTGGGCAATTTACAGCTTTTGTACTACTCGCTAAAGCAGGGGGTTAGGGCTAAGATAATAACCCAAAATTCAATTATCTTCGCCGCAAGCGGAAGGGTGGAATTTAACGGCATAAAGGGAAAGACCTTTTCGGTGTTACCTTTCGGCGGAAAAGTGCATATACTGTATGGCAGGGGGTTTAAATACGACTATCCCACGAGCTTATCTTACGGCGAGTGCCGCGGTATTTCTAATATATGTATAGAAGATAACGGCGTGTTGGAAATAGGCGAAGGCGAAACCGCCCTGATTATAATCAATAGGGGGAAAGTATGACCGTAATCTGCATTAAACCACCTAAGCCGCTTAGAAAGATTTTAAGATTGTTTAAAAAGGGTATCTGAAGAGATACCTTTTTTTTTACTGTGAAAATAATTTTCACCGTTGTTTCCTTGCTTACCTTATAAATATTTGATAAAATATTCACGTTATGAAAAAGTTTTTAAGTATTGCTTTGGCAACCGCGTCAATCGCGTGCGCCTGTGCTTTTGCAGGTTGTAGCGGCGGCGAAGCTACCGTAAACTACGCCCTTTCCGAAGACGGGACCTATTATATCGTAAGCTCGGTCACGGGAAATAAAAAGGCTTTGAAAAGCTATGAAATTCCTGCAACCTATTGCGCTGAAGAAGGCGGTGCCAAATTGCCCGTAACGACCATTGCGGACAGCGCGTTTTATCAATGCAGGTCGCTTCGCACGGTTACGATACCCGACTCGGTTACTACGATAGGTAATTTAGCGTTTGCCTTAAGCGGATTGACCGAAGTTACCATACCCGACAGCGTGCAAACTATCGGTTATTCGGCGTTCGGTATGTGCAGTTATTTGGAAAGCGTCGTAATACCTTCAAGCGTAACTTCGCTCGGCAACAGGGTGTTTATGGAATGTACGAAGCTTGAAAGGGCGGAAGTGTATGCAAACGTAACCGATTTAAAGGGCGGTTCTTTTTATAATTCAGTCGTTTCAACGGGCGGCAACGTCTATATGAATTCATCTCTCACCGAAATAGTCCTTTCCGCAAGCATAACCAAAATTGCAGATAGTGCGCTTGCGGGCAATATGCTTACAGATATCTACTTTATGGGTACAGAAGAGCAGTGGGACGCGCTGTATTTCTACACCTTTGAAAAGAAGGAAAACAGCAACTCCGACGCTGAAGACGAGTACGAAGAAAAGGTGGTGGAAAAGAAAGATTGCCTTCCGTCAAGCACGGTCGTTCATTTTAACTACGTGCCTGAAAAATAATTAGGTTTATAAATTCAAGTAATAAAAAATGAGTTCGTTTGCGAACTCATTTTTTTTGTTGTGCACAATAGATTTAACTTTAAGTTATATTTTTAGCCTTACGGCTAAAAGTGATATGCAAGGGACTTGCGTTATATTTTGACTTTCAGTCAAAGCTATTTTATATTTGCCTTAACTTCCCCTACAGGGAAAATATCACGCCTTACGGCATAAAACTTGCCGAAAGGCAAATATAGCTAAGCGTCGTGGCGAAAATTCCTATCGCTACGATGCTAACTTATGCCCTTTTAACTTTTTTAAGGCACCTTGCGCAAACGTAATCGTTTACGATTTTGCCTTCGTCGTTGACGTAGGAAACCTTCTGAACGTTAGCCTTAAAGGTCCTTCTCGTTCTTCTCTTTGAGTGGCTTACGTTGTTGCCCGTGGTCTGACCCTTACCACATACGCTACATACTCTTGACATATCGTTATCCTCCTGTACAGGTGTATTTCAAAGGTTAAAAATAACGCTATTCACTTGAATAGCTAAACTATAATATCACCTATTATCAAAAAAATCAATCAAAAACGGGTACGGGTTGAAATATTTTTAAGTATAATTAATATATTTAGTGTCAGTAATAACAAATTAGAGTAAAATATATCAAACTACTTGCAAAATATGTAAAAAGGCGTTAAACTTATTATATACGGTCAAGGTAGCCCCTTGACCAAAAGGATTGTCTTATGTCGGTAAATACCAGCAACGTTTACGGTAAAATTTCAATATCCGATTCAGCCATAGCAAAGGTAGCGGCAAACGCCGCACTTGAGTGCTACGGCATTGTAGACACCGTTTCACGCCGCCTGTCGGACTCTATTTCAGAGCTACTTAAAAGGCAGAACGATGGAAAGGGCGTCAAGGTCACCACTAACGGGGACAGAATTTTTATTGACGTAAACGTAATAATCAAATACGGCGTATCCATTAACGCCGTCGCAGAGAGCCTTAAAGAGGCTATTAAATATAAGGTTGAAAAGTTTACGGGTATGATAGTTGATACCGTAAACGTAAACATCATCGGGGTTAAACTTTAAGCAATTTCAGTTTAACTCTCTTTTTGGTTGCCTTAAATTTTTGCGGCGGTCTTTTATGTGCGCCTAAACCCAAACTTTAATACAACAGAGAGAAAAAATATTATTTCCGTGAGAACGTGACGAGAGACACGGTTGCTCACAAGAGGAAACTTAAATGCAGAAAACAGTCAACAGTACCGAATTCCGTAAAATGGTTGCATCCGGTGCAAGAATGCTTGAAATAAACAGGGCTAAGATAGACGCGTTAAACGTCTTCCCCGTTCCCGACGGCGACACGGGTACTAATATGTCGCTCACTTTGCAGTCCGCAGTTAAAGAGATGAACGCCTGTTCTTCTAACCGCTTTCAGGAAATTTGCGATTCCGTTTCAAAGGGCGCGTTAAGGGGCGCAAGGGGTAACTCTGGCGTTATATCTTCCCAGATTTTCAGGGGTATTTGTTCCGTCTTAAGGGAATGCAAAGAAAATTTTGATACCAAAACCTTCGCTAAGGCGCTTGAAAACGGCACAAAGGTTGCATACTCTGCCGTGTCTATTCCTAAGGAAGGTACTATTTTAACCGTAGTCAGGCTTATGAGCGAATCGGCGTCTAAGCTTGCATCTAAAAATAAAGACGTGGGCGAATTCTTAAAGGCGCTCATTGCCGTCGGCGACGAAGCTTTGGCGCAGACGCCCGAGCTTTTGCCCGTTTTGAAAAAGGCAGGCGTAGTTGACTCCGGCGGTATGGGTCTTATGACCATAATGCGCGGCTTTTTGGCGGCAATCACCGGTGAAGATATCGGTACCGACTCTATGCCCACCGAAGCGCAGGAAAGCGTAAAAGAACCCGATTTCGACGATAACTCGGATATTATCAATCTCGACTTAGGCGATATCGAATTTGCGTACTGCACGGAATTTTTCGTAATCAACTTAAAGCCGCAGACTACGCTTGCAGACATCGATAAGCTTAAGGAAAAGCTTATGGGATTGGGCGACAGCGTAATCTGTATAGGTGATTTGGAGTTTATAAAGGTTCACGTTCATACCAACACACCCGGCGTTGCGCTCACCTACGCGCTTGAGCTTGGCGAGCTTGACAGAATTAAAATCGAGAATATGCTCGAAGAGAACCGTCAGTTAAAGAAGAAGCTCGAAGCCGAAAAGAAGGAAATGGGTATGCTTGCCATCTGCGCAGGCGAAGGCTTGAGCGAGATATTCAAGGATTTGATGGTTGACAGGGTTATTGAAGGCGGTCAAACTATGAACCCTTCTGCTCAGGATATAGCAGACGCAGTACAAAAGATAAACGCGTCCAACGTATTCGTGTTCCCCAACAATTCAAACATTATCCTTGCGGCAGAGCAGGCAAAGGGGCTTGTAAATAACCGTATCATTCACGTTATCCCCACCAAGAACGTACCGCAGGGCTTTGCGGCTGCGCTTGCGTTTAACCCCGAAGAGAGCGTACCCGAAAATAAGACGAATATGACCCACGCTATCGACAACGTTGCGGCAGGTCAGGTGACGTATGCGGTGCGCAATACGACTATGAACGGCTTTAAGCTTCAGCAGGGCGACATAATCGGTCTTAACTCCAAGAAGATTTTGGCAAAGGGCAGCGACATAGAAACGGTAACCTTATCGCTTATCAAGTCGATGAAGAACAGCGAGCACGAGATGATTACGCTGTACTACGGCGAAGGCGTAGAAGAAGAGCAGGCGCAAGCGCTTGCCGATAAGGTTGGCGAAGCCTTCCCCGACTGCGACGTAGACTTCCACTTCGGCGGTCAGCCCGTATATTATTATATAGTAAGCTTAGAGTAATAATTATGTATAAATTTCGGGGAGCCGTCAGGTTCCCCGTTTTGCATTTTA
>JBJEVB010000003.1:21030-22848 GCA_051884155.1 Candidatus Coproplasma sp.
AGGGTGCAAAACAGGTACGGCATGGGCGCGTCTATGGTCAACCCCACCTTTGAAAGTGCGGACAACGTCTCAAGGCTTAAGGGTATAATTCCCGTCTATCCGCTTACGGGTACGCTCTCTCAAGGCGACGTGAGAAGGGCGATTGCGCAGGGCTTGACAAAGATTGAGATTACAAGTAAAATACCCTATACATTGCAGAAAAAATACGGCTTGACCCCGCTTAGGGAAGCCTATTTCAAGGTGCATGCACCTGAGAGCGAACAGGAGATTTCTAAGGCGGGCGAGCGCATTGCGATTGAAGAATACTTTTTGCTCGTCTCGGCGTTTAAGATGATTAAGGGCGACAGGGAAGTCGTTAGAACCAACCGTTATTCGGTCACGGGCGAAGATATTGCCGAGTTTGTCCGCCGCTTTCCGTTTGAGTTTACCGAAGGGCAAAAGGGTGCTGTAAGGGAGATTTTCGCCGACGTCCGTTCCCCTAAAACTATGAACAGGCTTATTCAGGGCGACGTCGGTTGCGGCAAGACGGCGGTTGCGTTAACTGCCATATATATGGCGGTCAAATCGGGTTTTCAGGCGGCAATGCTGTCCCCGACGGAAGTGCTTGCGCGCCAGAATGCGGCACAAATAAAGAAATATTTTCCCGAATATGAAGTGCGGTTTTTGTCGGGTTCAACGCCTGCCGCCGAAAAGAGAGAGATAAAAAAGGGTTTAAAGGACGGAAGCATTCAAATTGTGTGCGGAACGCACGCGGTTATACAAAAAGACGTCAATTTTAACGCATTATCTATGGTCGTATGCGACGAACAGCAGCGTTTCGGCGTTGCTCAGCGCTCTGCCCTGACCGAAAAGGGTACTAATTGCGACTGCTTGGTTATGAGCGCAACGCCCATACCGCGTACGCTTTCGCTCGTTTTCTACGGCGATTTAGACGTGACCACGATAAAGGAAAAACCGCGTTCGCGGCAGGATATATCCACGTCAATCGTAAAACGAAGCAGATATAACGATATGCTTAGGTGGATTGGTCAGCAAGCAGAGCAGGGTCAGCAAGCTTACTTCGTCTGCCCTAAAATCGAAGGCGACGACGAAGGCACGGCAATGTCCGTCACGGAACTGTGCGAAGACTTGCAAAAGGCGCTGCCTAAGCTTAAAATAGGGCTTTTGCACGGCAAGATGAAGGACAATCAGAAGGAAGAAATAATGGAAGATTTCCGCGCTAAACGCCTGAATTGCCTTGTGTCTACAACGGTTATCGAAGTCGGCGTAGACGTGCCCGACGCGACGATTATGGTCATATACAACGCCGATATGTTCGGGCTTTCCCAGCTGCACCAGCTAAGGGGCAGAGTGGGCAGGGGAAGCGAAAAGAGCTATTGTTTCCTACTGTCCGACAGCGAAACCGAACAGGCAAAAGAAAGGCTTGCGGTTGTTAAAAATAATTCCGACGGCTTTGCCATCGCAGAAGCCGACTTGCAGATAAGGGGCGGCGGCGACTTTATGGGTACGCGTCAAAGCGGAAGAATTTTAACCGAGCTTAAAAACCTGCGTTTCCCCGTATCTGCCATATTCACGGCAAAAGCCATTTCCGACGATGCGTTTTCAGGTGCGTTCGACACTACTGAATTAAGGGGCGCCGCAATGGAAAGGTACGAGAGCTTAAAGGACGTCATTTTAAATTGACGGGTCGCGGCGTAAAAATCGGCGTCGCAATGTTTTGTAAAGGTCGTTTCATTATTGACATAGCGCTCGATTTTTTATATAATAAGGTAAACAAATTATCCAAGGGGTACCCCTTGTTCCGCATTTTGCGGAACA
>JBJEVB010000004.1:0-21938 GCA_051884155.1 Candidatus Coproplasma sp.
TCGGGTAATTGCGCATTTTTCAAATTTTCAATAAATAATTGTGCCTTTTTTCTTTCGGTCGTAAGCTTTCTTAAGTTTGGTGCCTGTTTATAAAACCTTGCTTTTTCAAACTTTAAAGAATCTTCTTCAAGTTCGGAAAGGTCAACCAAAGCGGAAGTATTAACCAAATACGTTTGAAGCATTTGGTCAAGCGAATTGAAAACTTCATTTAGCTTTGCCTGTGCCCACGCAGAATATTGCGAATAGCTTAAATAGCGAGAAATTTCGTAAACGCGGGGAAGAGTAGATATAAGCTCTGCCCAAAGCTCTTCGTCGGTTTTAGCGTCTGCGTTTAAAATGTTTTCAATCTCTTCGGTTATGTCGCCGAGTCTTGGTGCAAACTTAGCCTTTTTTAAGGCGTTATTGACCGCTTGGTCGCAAATTTCTTTGGGGTATGCACAAAGCGCTTCAAACCAACTTTCAGTTAATAGCTGTCTTTCTAAATCGGTAGAAGCAGAGTAGGCGTTTTCAAAATTTAGTTTGATTTTTATTATGTATTTTACTACGTCTTCTTTAGAAAGCGGCGTCATCTTAATTATCGTCCTTATTTGCTCTTATATTATTCAAAGTAGTAAGCCATTCTTCGGTCATACTCTTTTTAGGCTGTCTGCCGTTTGTTATCTTTTCAGTAGGAATTTGCTCAATGGCATAAATACCGCTGTTTTTCCATTGAGCAAGCAGATAGTTCATTGCCGCAACGGGGTTGTTTTTACCAGCACATTTTTCAGCCGCCTTTAATATCATAGCGTCGCTAAAGCCCCATTCGCGCCAACGAGCAAGCGATTGTCTATCGTAAGGCTTAATTTCACGGGTGTAACCGCATGCAGAATGAATACGCTTGATAAATCTGTTGTCTTCACCGAGTTCGTTTAACAGCTTAATAATGCTTTCGTCGTCGACGTATGCGTCTTTATAAAGCTCTTCAACAAAATCGTTCATTAAATCAAACGAATTGCGTCCGCTTACAAAACAATGTGCGGCAATCGCTTTTAACGCATCAATGCTGAAGCCGTAGTCAACCCAAACGCTGTAATAGCGCTCAACGTATGGCGTTGCGTCCGAAAGGTATACGCCTAAGGTCTTAGCAATTTCTTTAACGTTTGAATAGAGCGAATCTTTATTCTTTTTGTAGTCGGCAATTTCCTTTTCGTCGAACTTTCTGTTATTTGCAAGTTCTTCAATCACAGCGTCGAGCTTTTCAATCGACTTACATTTAAAGCTCTTTGCTGCGCAGTAAATTGCATTTTCCGAAAAACCGAGAGAGAGCCATTTTTTATATAATTCGCCGTCTTCAACTTCAGGACTTCTCTTGATAGAGCAGACTGAAAAAATCTTTAAAAGAGCGGTGGTGGATAAGGTGTAGGTTGAAAGTCTTTCTTCAACCTTTGCAACGGTAACGTCTCCGTCGTCGCAGAAGTTTTTAACTACTTTCTTTATGTATGCGGAACGAATATCGGCGCCCTTTAAATTAACGCAGTAATTGATAATCATAATCAGTGCGTTGCGCTCTACGCCGTATTCTTCAAGCAAAATCAGGTATTCCCTGAATTCGTCTTGAGAAATCATTCGCTCGGAAATAATTGATTGAATTTCTTCGTATAAGCCTTCAAATTTTTCGGGATGAAGTTTTTTTGGCTTACCGTAAAGGTTTTCGCAATCTAAAATTTTAATCTCAAGCGGTGCGTGCGAGATTATGGAAATGAGTTCCCATTCGTTTAAATATTCAAAATATTCCAAGAGTTTATCTTCGGGAATATTAAGTTTTTGCGAAAAGTCGTCAATAGTATATCTGCCTTGTTCCGTCTGTGCAAGATAAAGGGCATACAGGTAGACTTTGACCGCAACAGGCTCTAACTCAGGTAAATATTTACTTATAAATTTGTTTTCGACCGACGTTGCGCCTTTGCGTTTCAATTCATCGGCAACCGAAATAAAAGCCATTGCAAAACCCCGCTTTATCGCTTGATTTATCACAACGAAAGAGCTATAATATTTTACAAGGCATATTATATGCTCAGTCCGTTGGTATAAGATATTATACCTGACGGAATTAGAAAAAGCAAACCATTGACACATATACTCAAGCTTAAATTTTTTTGCTTTAATTGTGTGTGCAGGAGATGGAAAGAATGATTTTAACACCTGTTTCGTTATGGAAAGATTTTAACAATGAGCTCAGCACTCAAGCTGAGAGTTGTGAAAGTCTTATAAAAGACGGAATTAAATATGAATATGTAAGCTTTTACGGCAGAAATACGGGGATTGGAAGGGTATTAATCTACGGCGTTATTGCTTCGTCGGAAGCCACACCTTCTAAAAACTGTGTTTTGATTTTACAGGACGGAAACACCGCCGCCGACGAAAATTTGCTTGCGTATTTCGTCAATAAAGGTTATACCGCAATGTTCGTCGATTATTGCGGCAGACGTCAAGGTGTTGAAAAATATACGATTTATCCTGAGAACGTCGATTACGCAAATTGGGATAAATGCAAATACGATTTATTTAACGTTGATAAAACCGTTCAAGAAACTTGTTGGTACGAGTGGACGGCTATCGGCGTCTATGCAAGGCTGTTTTTGACCGAAAAATTTGCAACTGAGAGCGTTGGTTTGGTGGGAATTAAAGACGGCGGCGAAATCGCATGGAAGCTTGCCTACGTTGCAGAGTTTGCCTGCGCAATAACCGTCAACGCCTGCGGTTGGCGTGCGTATAGGTGCTCGAGCAAGTTTAACTCGGTTGAACACAATTTTAGTGACGCTGACTACAAATTTATTGCAGGATTAGATTCACAATCTTATGCACCCTACGTCAATTGCCCCGTTTTAATACTTTGTTCAACGGGTGAAGTTGATTTTAATTACGACAGGGCATACGATACCTTCTCGCGCATTAATCCCAAATTTGCACCTTCAAGCTCAATTGCATATTCATTAAATTGCGATATGTGCATCGACGAAAACTGCGAAAAGGATATGTTTATGTTCCTTGACAGTAACGTTAAAAAACGTTACGTCTTTATGCCTAAGCCCGTTGAAGTCAATATCGTAATGAACGAAGAGCAAACGCTTTTTGCCTGCGTCAAGTGCGACCGTTCGGGTATAGTTGAAAAGTGCGGTGCGTTCATATCGGAAGACAGCGTAGATTATTCAACGCGCAACTGGTCGTCCGCACCTTTAATGAATAGGGATAATCCATACGAGTGTCAATTCGCGTTAAATGTATTTGAAAAGACTTCGACAGTGTTCGTGATTGCATACGCCTCTTATTCAAGCGGATTTACGGTTTGGTCTAAAGTAGCCGTTAAAAAACTATCAGGAAGGTTCCGTAACAGCCGTTCAAAATCAAAGATTCTATATTCGCATAATTTCGGTCCTGAAAGCTTTACCCCAGAAAACTGCTCGGCAAATTCTGTCGGGGGCGTTTTCTTGGACGCAGACGAAGCTATGCCGCACGTTATTAACCTTTGCGGATTGGACGGCGTATACTCTAAATGTGGGCTTAAGACAATGAGAATAATGTGTCCGCAGTTTAAGCCCGACAAAGAAAGTATTTTAAAGTTCGATATTTGTTCGGAAGAAGATACTCAAGTTACGGTCAAGTTGACTACAAAATACGTCAGGGAAGAGTTTGTTGCTACGGTAAATATTTTAGGCGGCGTATGGCAAAGTCTTATTATTGAACCCAAAATACTCAAGAATAAGTCGGGTGCGTCGCTTAGCGATTTTACCGAATGCGAAAGCGTTTCCGTAAATGCGGAAGGTAAGTTCGCGTTAAACAATCTTATGTGGTTATAAAAATGAAAGGGACGGATTTGCGCTCGAAATTGTTTAAAAAAGAGTCGCTTAGCATAATTCCAATAATTATATGCCTTGCGTTTTTAATCGTTATTTTGTTTTTTAATGCTACCTATAGAAGAATTTACGTCGTAGGCTCTTCTATGGAAGATACGCTGTACGGTGCGCCCGGCTCTAATCCTGCTAATCCTGGCGGTGACTTTGTATACGTCTTTAACGGAAAGCCCGACAGGGGGGATATCGTCGTTATTAGAATGGAAAATAAAACGCTTATTAAGCGCGTTATCGGTTTGGGCGGCGAAAAGGTTAAAATAGATGACGGTATAGTTTATATAAACGGCGTTAAATTAGACGAACCCTATATTTCTGCCGATAACAACAATCCTATTTTAAATAACTATCCCGAAACGTATGTAGAAAGCGGTTATATTTTCTTTCTTGGGGATAATAGAAACGTCAGTAACGACAGTCGAATGTACGGGTGTAAGCCTGTAGAGTCGGTGGTCGGCATCGTTGCAGAATGGTCGTTAAACTGCAAAGAAGGTTTAACGGCAATTAATACTTTTTTTGAATTTACTCTACCTTCTTGGTTTGGTACAAAATAAATTTTTACGGAGAATAATTTTATGCGAGCAGTCGTAACAGTAGTAGGCAAGGATAAAACGGGTATTATTGCTAAAATAAGCACTTTTCTTGCAGAAAAAGAGATAAACATACTTGATATAAGTCAGACGATTTTAGATAAATATTTCACGATGATAATGCTTGTCGATTTATCTGCGGCTAACGTTAAGCTTGCCGACCTTGCTGAAGAGTGCAAGGATTTAGGTGAGAAGATAGGTATGTCTATTCACGTTCAGCACGAAGAAATTTTCAATACGATGCACAGCGTTTAAGGTGGAATATGTTAAAACATAACGAAATACTTGAAACGATAGAAATGGTGGAAAAAGAACACCTTGACATAAGAACGATAACTATGGGTATTTCGCTTTTGCCTTATATCAGGGCAACGGCAAAGGAAACTGCCCAAGCTGTGTACGACGCCGTATGTAAAAAGGCGGAAAACATAGTAAAGGTAGCCGACGATTTATCTAAGGAATACGGTATTCCCATAGTAAATAAAAGGGTTTCCGTTACGCCCGTAAGTTTGATTTGCGCACCTTTTGCCGAGCAGGCGGGCTTAATCGGCAAACAACTTGATAGGGCGGCAGAAACGTTAGGTATCGACTTCTTGGGCGGTTATTCAGCACTTGTTCACAAGAGTACGGCAGACTACGAGAAGAAATTTTTACTTACAATTCCTGAAGTTTTGGCAACCACGCAAAAACTTTGCTCGTCCGTAAACGTCGGCTCATCAAAGTCGGGAATAAATATGGACGCCGTAAAGCTTATGGGCGAAGTGGTAAAAATGACTGCTGAAGCCACTAAAGATAAAGACGGTTTCGGCTGTGCTAAGCTTGTGGTTTTTTGTAACGCCGTAGAGGACAACCCTTTTATGGCAGGTGCGTTCCACGGCGTCGGCGAAAGCGATACCGTAATAAATTGCGGCGTATCAGGACCCGGCGTCGTTCAACACGCAATTGAAGCCGTGCCAGACGCAGACCTTGCCGACCTTGCTGAAACGATTAAGCGTACTGCGTTTAAGATTACAAGGGCAGGGCAGTTGATTGCAACTGAAGCTTCTAAGCGATTAAACGCTAAATTCGGCATAGTCGACTTATCGCTTGCGCCCACGCCTGCAAGGGGTGATTCCGTCGCGCAAATTTTGGAAGCAATGGGCTTAGAGAGCGTAGGAACTCACGGCACGACTGCTTGCCTTGCAATGCTTAACGACGCCGTTAAAAAGGGAGGCGTAATGGCAAGCTCAAGGGTGGGCGGACTTTCAGGCGCATTCATTCCCGTATCCGAAGATATAGGTATGATAGAAGCGGCAGAGCGCGGCGATATTTGCCTGGACAAGCTTGAAGCAATGACGGCAGTTTGCTCTGTAGGGCTTGATATGATTGCAATTCCGAGCAAAACTTCCGCATCTACAATAAGTGCGATTATTGCAGACGAAGCGGCTATCGGTATGATTAATAACAAGACGACGGCGGTAAGAGTTATTCCCGTACCCGGCAAAGACGTCGGTCAGGAAGTAAACTTCGGCGGCTTATTGGGCAGAGCGCCTATTATGCCAGTACACGATAAATCGTCCGATAAGTTTATAGCAAGGGGCGGACTGATACCTGCGCCTATTCATTCTAATAAAAACTAACATTTTGGGGATATAATGGAAAGGAACGAAGTTAAGTTAAACCATACTTGGAAAACTGAAGATATTTACGCAAGCGATGAAGAGTGGGAAAAGGCACTTGAAAATGCTAATAATTCATTGAATTTTGCCGAATTTGCCGGTAAACTCGGCGATAGAGATACGTTGCTTGAATACTATAAAAAGGTAGCCGAATTTGCTAAAGAACTCGATAAATTATACGCATATTCCAGCCTGAAGCACGATGAAGATACGAGAATTGGCAAGTATACTTCCTACAATGGTAAGGCGTATATGCTCTATTCCCGTTTTTGCACGGAAACGTCCTTTTACGATTCGGAAATGGCTTCGTACAGCGAAGATTATCTCAATTCTCTTATAAACGATAAAGACTTTGCAGCGTACGACTATCAGTTAAAACTCATAATCAAGCGTAAGGCGCACATTCTCGGAAAGGAAGAAGAAAAGCTTATTGCGCTTGCGAGTGAAACGCTCGGCTCGTTTTACGATATTTTCGCTATGATAGACAACGCTGATTTGCCTTTGGGTGAAATTGAAGTAGACAGCAAAAAGCAAAAACTTACGCACGGACTTTACGGTTTACTTTTACATTCAAATAACAGGGAAATCCGCAAAGAAGTATACGAAAAGTATTACGCCGCTTATAATTCGCTGATTAACACCATTACTGCAAATTATTACGGCAACATAAAAAAGGATGTTTTCTTAAGCAAGGCTTATAAATTTGATAGCTGTCTTGACCAGGCTTTATTCTATGAAGACGTTGATAAGTCAGTTTACGATAACCTTTTAAACAGCGTTGCTGAAAATAGCGCTGCAATGCACAGATACGTTAAGGACAGAAAGAAAATTTTAGGCTATGAAAAGCTGTATTTCTACGACGTATACGCGCCGCTTGTCTCTGACGTAGATATCAAAATGCCCTATGACGAAGCGTATAACTACGTTATTTCAGGCTTAGAAGCGTTAGGGAAGGACTATCAAGACCTTTTGAAGAAGGCTTATGACGAGCGCTGGATTGACGTTGAAGAGACTGACGGTAAAAGAAAAGGCGCATATTCTGCACCCGTTTTCGGCGTTCACCCGTACGTTCTTTTGAACTATACCGAGACGACGACGGATATATTTACCATTGCGCACGAGATGGGACATTCCCTGCATACCTATTTTTCGCAGAAAAATCAACCGTACGAAAAGAGCGAATACAAGATTTTTGTTGCAGAAGTTGCAAGCACCGTAAACGAAGTATTGCTTTTGAAATATATGCTCAAAAACGCGCAGGATATTAATTTAAAGAAGTATTTACTCAATTACTATCTTGATTCAATCCGCGCAACCCTACACAGACAGACTATGTTTGCGGAATTTGAGTATGAAGCGCATAAATTAGTTGAAGGCGGAGAGCCTTTAACTAAAGAAAATCTATGTGAACTTTATTCAAATCTCGGCAAAAAATATTACGGTGAAGATATTGAGTACGATTATTTTATATCGACTGAGTGGTGCAGAGTACCGCATTTCTATACTTCGTTCTACGTCTACAAATATTCAACGGGAATAATTGCCGCAATAAACATCGTAAATAAAATTTTAACCGAAGGGCAAAGCGCGGTAGACAATTACGTTAAATTCCTATCAGGCGGCTCATCTACCGACCCTGTATCGTTATTGAAACTTGCAGGGGTAGACTTAACGACTAAACAACCTTTCGATTTTGCAATGGCAGAATTTGAAAATACACTCAACGAATTTGAAAAATTAATGGATATATAAAGTACTATGTCAGACAAAACAAGGGAAAAGCCCAAGAATAATTTAACAATACCGCATAATTTAGATGCAGAGCAGGCTATTTTAGGCTGTCTGCTTATCGATAATGCAATAATTCCCGACGTGTTGGAAAAGCTTACGGAAGAAGATTTTTATAGCGAAAGCCATCAATTTATTCTTTCCGCAATGAAAAAAGTTTATTACGAACACAAGCCCCTTGATATGGTGACGCTTGCAGATAAGCTTGATACTGACGGAAATTTAGAAAAAATCGGCGGTCTTGAATATCTTACTGACTTAACGTCGTCGGTGCCTTCTTCGGCAAATTATAACCACTATTTTGAAATTATCAGACGCGACAGTTTAAACAGAAAGCTCATTCGTGCGTCAAAAGAGATTATGACTTATGCTTGCGATAGCGAAGACGAGCTTAAAAGCGTTCAATTCGCCGAAGAGCTTATCTACGATATTTCCCGTCGTAACGATTCTTCCAACGTCAGCGACATTAGAGAGAGCAGCGCTATCGACGAAGTTTTAGATAAATTCCAAAAACTCGATAAGGATAAGGACGCTTATAGGGGAATTCAGACGGGCTTTACTAAGCTTGATAAGATTACTAACGGTCTGCAAAAATCGGACTTAATCGTCCTTGCTGCGCGACCCGGTATGGGTAAAACTTCGCTTTCAATGAATATCGTTGAAAATGCCGCGTTGAAGTATGATAAAGTGTGTGCCGTGTTCTCTTTGGAAATGCCCGAAACGCAGATTATTCAAAGGCTTATTTGCGGTTATGCAAACGTATCTATGTCAAGTGCGCTTGCTGGCGGCGGTAAGCTTACGCCTAACGACTGGAAAGCGCTTATGAAAGCGGCGGAACGAATGAGAAAATCTCGCATTTACATAGACGACTCTTCGCGTGTAACACCTGCAGAAATTCTTTCTAAATGCCGTAGAATTAAGGCTAAAAATAACGGTCAGCTCGACCTTGTTATGATTGACTATATCCAGCTTATGTCAAGCGGTAAAAAGACGAGTGAGCAAAACAGAACTCAGGAAGTTGCCGATATCACGAGAGAACTTAAGATAATGGCAAAAGAGCTTGACGTTCCCGTCATTGCGCTTTCACAGCTCAGGCGTATGCTAACGAAAGAACCACAGCTTTCCGACCTTAGAGAGTCCGGCGCGATAGAGCAGGACGCCGATATAGTTATGTTTATTAACCGCCCGTACGTTACGGCAACGGAAGAAGAAATTAAGAAGAATAACATTGCAAAAGACGCGGCGGACCTCATAATTGCAAAGCACAGAAACGGCAGTCTTGATAGAATAAAGCTTCGCTTTAAGGGCGAAATTACAAAGTTCGTTAACCCCGAACCTGACGATAATATTGAAGAACCCGTTTATGATTATCAGCCCCCTGCTGATTACACAGGGCAGGAACCGCCCCCCGAAGAAATTGACGCGGGCGACGTATTCGGTGGTGAAGAGGCGCCTTTCTAATCAATATGAATACACAAATTTTGCCTATTGACGAGAATTCGTTAAGGCTTGCTAAGCAAATTATCGAAAGCGGCGGCGTCGTCGGTTTTCCTACGGAAACCGTTTACGGATTAGGCGCTAACTCGTTCGACGATGCGGCGGTTAAGAAAATATTTGAAATAAAGGGCAGACCCAACGACAACCCTTTAATCGTTCACGTTCATAAAGATTACGACTTATCGCAACTCGTTTATAACGTTCCAGAGTATGCAAAATTGCTCGCTAAAGCCTTTCTGCCCGGTCCTTTGACTATGGTTTATAAAAGTAAAGGGTTAGTTAGCTCTGCCGTATCCTGCGGACTTGATACGCTTGCAATTAGAATACCTTCACATAAGGGTGCACAAAGGTTTTTAAAGGAAGTCAACCTACCTATTGCCGCACCCAGTGCAAATTTGTCAAAACACGTCAGTCCCGTGACGGCGCGTCACGTCTATGAAGATTTAAAGGGCAGGATTGAATATATCCTTGACGGCGGCAAGTGTAGCGGCGGTATTGAAAGTACCGTACTTGACTGTACGGGCGAAGTTCCCTGCGTACTTCGCAGCGGACTTGTTACCAAAGAGATGATAGCTCAGGTTGTAGGCGAATGCGACGAATACGTTTTAAAAGACGGAGAAAGGGTGCGTTCGCCTGGAATGAAGTATAAGCATTATTCGCCCCGTTGTGAAACTAAGCTTTTTTCCTATGAAGAGAGATTTACGGCGTTTAACCTGTGCAAAGCAAAGCTAAAAGACGGCGTTAAAGCGTACTTGCTTTGCGATAGTCAAACGGCTGAACAAACGGATATAATAAACGTACTCGATTTAGGTCGAACTGAGAGCGAAATTGCTTCTAATTTATATGATAAATTGAGAGCAGGCGAAGAAGTTGCCGAACTTATTATCGGCATTGCGCCCCAAAAACAGGACGGCGTTATGGTCGGCGTAATGAATAGAATGAGTAAGGCTTGTAAATAACTAAGGCTTGTAAATAATTATGAAACGCAAAAAGATTTTATTTGTCTGTACGGGCAATACCTGCCGCAGTCCTATGGCGGAATTAATACTGCGGTCGATTATCAAAAAAAGAAAAATTAAATGGTGGGACGTCGGCTCTTGCGGAATAAACGCGGAAGTCGGCGGAAAAATTGCTGAAAACAGTAAACTTGCGCTTAGCGAAATAGGCATTTCTTCCGATAAATTTGCGCCCAGACAATTAAATCAAAAACTTATTGAAAGCAGCGTATTGGTTATAACCATGACTTCATCTCAAAAACAGATTATAGAAGGTTGCGGAAACGTAGTTAGTATGAAAGATATTTGCGGCTATGATATCCCCGACCCGTACGGCGCCGACCTAAATACATATAAATTAACCCGCAACGCTATATATAATGCTTGCGAAATAATAATTAATAACTTCATTTTAAATTATAAGGAGAACTCATGAAAATTGCTCTTGCTTGCGACCATGGCGGACTTAACTTAAAGAAGGCTATTATTGCATACCTTACCGAAAACGGTTACGAATACGTTGATTTCGGAACCAATTCTCTCGATAGCTGTGACTATCCCGACTTTGCTTTACCTGCGGCAGAAGCCGTTGCAAGCGGCGAGTGCGATAAAGGTATCTTAGTTTGTTCAACGGGTATCGGCGTTTCTATCGTAGCTAACAAGGTACCCGGCGTTAGGTGCGCACACTGTCACGACGCTTACTGCGCTAAGTTTACCCGTTTGCACAACGACGCTAACGTGCTTGCAATGGGTGAAAAGGTCGTTGGCGTAGGCTATGCGCTTCAAATTGTTGAAACCTTCTTAACTACTGAATTTGAAGGCGGCAGACACCAAAGGCGTGTTGATAAAATTACTGCAATTGAGCAAAAGTACGGCAAATAATTCAATGGTAGACGTTCATC
Source organism: Candidatus Coproplasma sp. (assembly GCA_051884155.1). GTDB lineage: Bacteria > Bacillota > Clostridia > Christensenellales > Borkfalkiaceae > Coproplasma. The sequence goes on from JBJEVB010000004.1 coordinate 11,318, forward strand.
TGCATACAAAATTTTCCTTTGACAGCAAGGAAGAGCCTGAAAACTATATAAAAAGAGCTAAAGAGCTTGGGGTTAAAACCGTCGGGTTTTCGGAGCATTACGATTACGACGCCCATTTAGATTGCGCTAAAGACGTTAACCTTGCCGATTTGGATAAGTATACAAATAATATAGAAAAGCTTAAAAAGGATTATCCCGACGTAGAAATTTTGCAGGGGATTGAGTTTGGTTACAGAAAGGAAGCCGAGCCAAAATATAAAGAGCTTTTGCAAAATTACCCTTTCGATTACGTTATCAACAGCCTGCACACTCTACCGAAGCGTGGGGACTGTTATCACGATAAATTCTTTGAAGGTAAACCTTTAAAGGACTGTTATTTTGAATATTTTAAGGGCGTACTTGAAAGCGTTTACGCCGATTACGATTACCAGATTATCGGACATATTGGATACGTTTGCAGATATAGAAACGGTGAAGGCTCGAAAATTAAGTACTTAGATTTTGCAGATATATTAGATGAGATTTTAAAGGCGATAATCTCTAAAGATAAGTGCCTTGAAATAAATACGTCGAACGGTGTAGGCGGCTGTACTTTTCTGCCCGATATGGATATAGTTAAAAGGTATATACAGCTTGGCGGCAAGCTTATATCCTTTGGCAGCGACGCTCACGCCGCTAATAATTATTATAAAAATGCTCAAATGCTAAAAGACTTTTTAAAGCAAGTCGGCGTTAATGAGTTGTATTATTACAAAAACAGGCAACCTGTTGCCTATAAAATATAGACTTCTAATGAAAAATTTGCATTTTAGAATAGGCAAAATAAATGAAAAATCTTGGCGGAAAAAATTTTTGTTTTTTTCCGCTAATTAATTGTTAAAACGCTTTACTTCTTTAATGCAATAAAGTATAATCATTGTAAATTAGTTGGTTGTGATATGAAAAATTCTGATTTACATTTAAATGAACTCTATGAACTTATCGTTAAACTCTCTTCAGTAGAAGACTGCCGTGCGTTTTTTGACGACCTTTGCACCTATAAAGAGCTTGAACAAATGGCTCAGCGTGCATATGCGGCAAAGTTAATGCTTGAAGGTAAGACATATAGCGAAATTATAGCCGAAACCGAAATTTCAAGCGCGACGCTCTCAAGAATATCAAGGGCGATTGCGCACGGCAGCGGCGGTTATAAGAAGTTTATTGATTACGAGGGCAAATAATTATGTCTAAAAATAACAGCGAAAAATCGGTTATTCAATCGCTTGTTTCCCTGTATAAGAGCTATGGCTATAAATTATATAAGCCCAGCTGTTTTGAAGAGTATTCGCTCTATCAGGAAAACAAGGATTTCTTAATAGGCAAAAACGTCATTGCATTTTCGGACTTAAGCGGCAGACTTATGGCAATGCGCCCCGACGTTACCCTTTCGCTTATCAAGCATAGCGACCTTAAAGAAGGCATGCTTGAAAAGTATTATTATGACGAAAAGGTTTATAGGCAGTCGGCAGGCAGTAAGGAATTTAAAGAAGTCAGTCAGGTAGGTGCAGAAATAATCGGAGCCGTTGACGGTGCGTCCGTCTGCGAAGCGGCTATTTTAATGTGCGAGACGCTGTCGTCTATTAGTTGCGATTACGTTTTAGACGTGTCGCATATGGGCTTTACCGAAGGACTTTTAAGCGAATTTGGCGAAGGAAATAAGGAAGTTAAAGAGTGTTTAAAGAGCAAGAATTTGCACGACTTTAAAAAGCTTTCGCAAAAGTACGGCTATTCGGAAAAGTTGGTTTCGGCGTTTGAGATTGCGTTAGAAGCGGAAGGCGAGCCTAATGCCGCATTAAAAAAGGCGGAAGGCGCAGTTTTAAACGAGCAGATGTCGGCGGCGCTCAACTCGCTTTCTACTCTATGTAAAAGGCTTGAAGGCTTTGGTTACGGTGATAAGATTAAAGTTGATTTTTCCGTCACCAACAACGCAGATTACTATAACGGCGAAGTCTTTAACGGCTATGTGAACGGAATTTTCCACCGCGTTTTATCGGGCGGCAGGTATGATAAGCTTATTAATAAGTTCGGAAAAGTTGGCGGTGCAATCGGTTTTGCGCTTTACTTGGGCGAGCTTGACAGATATTTTACAAAAGAGAGGGAAGAAGTAGACTTCCTTATTATCTATGATAATACTTGCGAAGATAGGGCGTTAAAGGCTGCAAATGAAAAGATAAAGGAAGGTTATTCGGTGCGTATATCTAACCTAAACGATTGTGAGGTCAGGTATAAAAACATTATAAACCTTGTTAACGGAGAGAGCAAAAATGATTAACATAGCCTTACCTAAGGGAAGATTAGGCGAAAAAGTTTATTCGTTGCTTGCAAAAATGGGCTACGCCTGCGAAGATTACTCAAGCGACTCGCGCAAGCTTATTTTTAAAGACAGAGCCGGCAAAGTGTGCTACTTTTGGGTAAAGCCTTCGGACGTCGGCGTTTACGTCCAGCTCGGCGCGGCAGATATCGGCGTTATCGGCAAGGATATTTTAGACGAATATCAACCCGACGTCTACGAGCTAGCGGACCTTAATATCGGCAAATGCGCAATGTGCGTTGCGGCTAAAAACGACTGGGTGGACGATACGGCGTTGCCGCTAAGAGTTGCCACTAAATTTGTAAACGTTGCCGAAAAATATTTCATTTCAGAAGGCAGAGATATAGAGCTTATAAAGCTTAACGGCTCGATAGAGCTTGCGCCCGTATTAGGCATTTCAGACGTAATTGTCGACATCGTTGAAACGGGTACGACTTTAAAGGAAAACGATTTAAAGGTATTCAAAAAGATTTTTGATATTAGCGCAAGGCTTATTGCCAATAAAACTTCCTGCAAGTTTAAAAATGCAGAAGTTAAGGCGCTTACCGAAAATATTAAAAGGGCAATAGAAGAAAATGCTTGAAATTATTAAATACAACGGTCAGACCGCTGAAGAGTTATTTGGAAAGAGAGAAGAGTTAACTTCTAACGTTGAAAATATCGTTAAGGACGTAATTGCCGATATAAAGGCAAACGGCGATAAGGCGTTAAAGGCGTATTCTGCTAAATTCGACGGATATACAGGCGAAAGCTTAGAAGTTACCGATGACGAGTTTGAAGAAGCGTTTAAGGCTCTGCCCGAAAGCTATATCGAAACGCTTAAAGCTTCGATAAAAAATATCACCGAATTTCATAAAAAACAGGTTAAAAGCGGGTTTGAGCTTGATTTAGGCGATAGAATCATCGGTCAAAAAGTCATCCCCGTTGCCCGTGCAGGCGTCTACGTTCCCGGCGGTACGGCGGCATATCCTTCAACCGTTTTAATGAATGCTATGCCCGCTAAAATTGCAGGCGTAAAAGAAGTTATTATGGCTACGCCCGTTAAAGCGGACGGCAAGGTCAAGGCAGAAGTGCTTGTTGCCGCTAAGCTTTGCGGCGTTAATAAGATATTTAAAATGGGCGGTGCTCAAGCTATTGCCGCAATGGCATACGGTACGGAGTGCGTACCTAAGGTCGATAAAATTACAGGACCTGGCAACGTATTTGTTGCGACTGCCAAAAAGCTTGTTTCAGGCGTTGCGTGCGGCATAGATATGGTGGCAGGACCTAGCGAAATTTTAGTGCTTGCAGACAGCAATGCAAAGCCCGAATACATTGCGGCGGATATGCTTTCTCAGGCTGAACACGACGTAGTTGCGTCCGCACTTTTAATTACCGACAGCGTTGAACAGGCAAAAAACGTAATCGACGAGCTTTTAGTTCAGGTTGAAAAGCTTGAAAGAAGGGATATTGCAAAAAAATCTTTGGAAAACAACTGTAAAATAATCGTTACCGACGACCTTGACGGCGCAGTTGAACTTGCAAACGAATACGCCCCCGAACACTTGGAGCTTGCAGTAAAAAATCCCTTTGACTTGTTGGATAAAGTTAAAAACGCAGGTTCGGTATTCTTAGGCTATAACACCCCAGAAGCTGTCGGCGATTATTATGCAGGTGCTAACCACACGTTACCGACGAGTGGTTCTGCTAAATTTGCCTCGCCGTTAAGCGTAGACGACTTTGTGAAAACTACCCAATACGTTTACTATACGGATAAAGCGCTTAAAGAAGCTTCTTCCGATATTATTTCATTTGCTAACTCAGAAGGGTTGACGGCTCACGCGCAGAGCGTTGCAGTAAGGAGCAAATAATGAGCAGGTTTTGCAGCGAAAAACTCAATTTAATAGAGCCTTACGTTCCAGGTGAACAGCTTAAGGATAAAAAGTATATCAAGCTTAACACCAACGAGAACCCTTTTTACACGTCGGATAGGGCGGTAGAGAGAGTAACTCGTGACGTGCTTAGCGGCTTGAACAGATATTCCGACCCCGAAAGCAAGGATTTGCATAAGGCAATTGCCGACTTTTATGGGTTAAAGAGCGAAAACGTTCTCGTCACCAACGGTTCGGATGAAGCTCTTGCGTTTGCTTTTATAGCCTACGGTAAAAACGTTTGTTATCCCGACGTAACCTACGGTTTTTATGAAGTTTTGGCAAATCTTTTTGATTGTAATGCGCAAAAGGTTGCTCTCAACGATGATTTTACTATCACGCCGAGCGATTACTTCAACGCAAATAAAACCGTAGTAATAGCTAACCCCAACGCACAGACGGGCATTGCGCTTTCGCTTTGCGAGATTGAAGAAATTATAAAAAATAATCTTGATAACATCGTTATAATCGACCAGGCATACGTCGATTTTGGCGAAGGTAATGCAATTGATTTAATAAGTAAATATAATAATTTACTCGTTATAAATACCTTTTCCAAATCACGTTCGCTTGCAGGCGCAAGGGTAGGCTTTGCAATTGCCGACGAACAGATTATTGATGACCTTAAAAAGGTTAAAAATTCATTCCACCCGTATAACGTCAACAGCGTTTCTTCCGCATTAGCTATTGCTGCAATGAATGATAGGGAATACTTTGAAAATTCGGTCAAATGCGTTAAAATTTCAAGAGAAAAGCTTACGCATGAGCTTAAAAAACTCGGATTTAGCGTTTTACCTTCTTCGGCAAATTTCGTGCTTGCAAAAAGCGATAAGATAAGCGGTGAAGAGTTGTACCTTAAATTAAAGGATAACGGTGTTTTGGTTAGGTATTTTTCATCGGCAAAAATTTCCGACTATGTGAGAATTACGATTGGAACTGATTTAGAAATGCAGACACTTATTGAAAAAATCAAACTTATTTTAGGGGCTAAATAAAATGAGAACGGCGAAAATTGAAAGAAAAACAAGGGAAACCGATATTTCATTACAGCTTAACTTAGATGAAAGCGGCTATACAATAGATACGGGCTGCGGCTTTTTAAACCATATGCTTGAACTATTTGCCGCGCACAGTGGGTTTGGCTTGCAGGCTTTTTGCAAAGGAGACGTTGAAGTTGATTTTCATCATACCGTAGAAGACGTCGGCATTGCGCTCGGTCAGGCGTTTTTGCAGGCGATAGGCGATAAAAAAGGTATAAATCGCTATGCAGACGTTACAATTCCTATGGACGAAAGTTTGGTTCTATGCGCTGTGGATATAAGCGGCAGGGGAAAGTTAAACTACGATTTAAAGATTGAATGCTCTAAGGTTTTGGACGATAGCGACGAAATTAAGCAAAAGTCCGTCGGGCTGTTTGATACAGAACTCATTGAAGAGTTTTTCATTGCGTTCGTAAGGGAAGCAAGGGTGACTTTACACATCGTACAGCTTTACGGAAAAAATACACACCACATTATCGAATGTGCGTTCAAGGCGTTTGCAAGGGCGTTAAAAGCAGCCGTGCAGATTACGGGCAACACAGTTCCTTCAAGTAAAGGGGTGCTTTAATGATTGCTGTTATAGATTACGGCGTTGGCAATTTGTTCTCTTTAACTCATTCATTGAAGAAAATAGGTGCTGACAGCATAGTAACAAACGACAAAGAAGTTATTAAAAAAGCCGACAAGTTGATTTTGCCCGGCGTTGGCGCCTTTGGCGACGCGGCTGAAAAATTAAAAAAAGACGGACTAGATAAGCTTATTATAGAGCAATGTAACGAAGGCAAGCCCTTACTTGGAATCTGTCTTGGTATGCAGCTTTTGTTCGATAAAAGCTTTGAATACGGTGAACATGAAGGTCTTGGTTTAATTTCAGGCGAAGTGCTGCCGCTTAAGGATTACGTCAACGGGCTTAAAATTCCGCATATGGGTTGGAATTCTCTAAAATTTTACGACAATAATCCGCTTTTTATCGGAACAAAAGAAGGACAGTACGTTTATTTCGTTCATTCGTTCTTTGCAAAATGCAACGAAGGACTTTCTGCAACGTGTGACTACGGAATTGAAGTGACGGCAGCAGTAAGAAAAAATAACGTATTCGGTATGCAATTTCACCCCGAAAAGAGTGGGGAAGTCGGCTTAAATATTTTAAAGCAATTCGACTTATTTAACGGTTAAATTATGAAAATATTTCCTGCAATAGATATAATTAAAGGCGAAGTTGTTCGCCTTAAAGAAGGCGACTACAATCAAGTAAAAAAATACGCCGTAACACCTTTAAATGCCGCTATGGAATTTGCAGATAAAGGTGCAAAGTATTTGCATGTAGTCGATTTGGACGGGGCAAAGAGCGGCAATGCCGACAACGCAAAAACGATAGAAAAAATCGTATCCAAATGCAATATGTTCGTAGAAGTCGGCGGCGGTATAAGAACCTTAGAACAGATTGAAAAATATATTGACTGCGGCGTAAAACGAGTAATTTTAGGTACTGTAGCAGTAAAGAACTTTCCGTTCGTTGAAAAGGCAATTGAAAAATATAATAATTTCATCGCAGTAGGCGTGGACGCATATAACGAAAAAGTTGCAATAAACGGCTGGCTTGATAAAACCGAAATTAATTCGCTCGAGTTTTGTGAAAGATTAAAAAAGTGCGGCGTTACGAACGTTATCTATACCGATATCAGTAAAGACGGTATGATGAGCGGTACGAATTTGGAAGTTTATAAGGTGCTATGCCAGACAAAGTACCCACAAATCACGGCGTCAGGCGGTATATCAAGCCTAAAAGAAATAGAAATATTGAAAGAAATGGGCGTTTATGCTGCAATTTTAGGTAAATCGCTGTATGAAGGCGCAATCGACCTAAGTCAAGCAATTAGCATTTCAGGAGAATAAAATATGTTGGCAAAAAGAATAATTCCTTGCCTGGACGTAAGAAATGGCAGGGTTGTAAAAGGAACAAAATTTACTAATCTTGCCGACGTCGACGACCCTGTAAAGCTTGCTCAGTTTTATTCTGAGTGCGGCGCAGACGAGCTTGTGTTTTATGATATAACGGCAAGTGCAGAAGGTAGAAAAATCTTCTGCGACGTCTTAAAAGACGCTGCTTCTAACGTCTTTATTCCGCTTACGGTCGGCGGCGGTATAAATACCTTAGATGATTTTGAACGCGTATTAAACAGCGGCGCTGACAAAGTAAGCATAAACAGCGGTGCGATTGCCGACCCGTCGCTTATCGCGAACGCGGCAAAAAAGTATGGCAATCAGTGCGTCGTTCTTTCAATGGATGTAAGTTTGATAGACGGTAAATATAAGGTTTTTTCAAAAGGCGGAAGAATTGAAACGGATATTGATGCTATAGAGTGGGCTAAATTCGGCGAAGATAACGGCGCAGGCGAAATTGTAGTAAACAGTATTGACACGGACGGCGTTAAAAAAGGATTTGACATAAACTTATTAAACGCCATATGCGCAAACGTCAATATTCCTGTAATTGCAAGCGGCGGTGCCGGCTCAATTCAGCACTTTATAGACCTGTTTAAGACAACTAACGTGGATGCTGGGCTTGGCGCATCTGTGTTCCATTTTAACGAATTCAGCATAAAAACATTAAAAAATAAACTTAAAGAGAGCGGAATCGAGGTTAGAATATGATTGAAATTAAAGATTTAAAATTTGACGAAAAGGGTTTAATTCCTGCAGTTGTAACCGATTTTTACACAAAAGAAGTGCTTACGGTTGCATATATGAATGCTGAGAGCCTTAAAATCAGTATGGATGAAGGTAAAACGTGTTTTTATTCGCGCAGCAGACAGTGCCTGTGGCGCAAGGGTGAAACGAGCGGCAACTATCAGCATATCGTTTCAATTATTGCCGACTGCGATTTGGACGCTTTGACCGTTGAAGTTGTTAAAGACGGACCTGCATGTCATTTGGGAACGAATTCTTGCTTTAACAATTACGTTTATCAAAGTGATACGCTCAAGAAGTTTTCGGTTGAAGGTCTTTACAACTTACTTAAAGAGCGAAATGAAAAACGCCCTGAAGGCTCGTATACGACGTATTTGTTTGAACAAGGCATTGATAAAATTTTGAAAAAAGTTGGCGAAGAATCTACCGAAGTTATCGTAGCCGGCAAGGGAGGCGAAAAAGCCGAAACGATTTACGAGATTGCAGATTTAATGTATCACGTAATGGTTTTAATGGTCAATATGGGAATTAGCACAAACGAAATTATCGACGAACTTGCAAAACGCCATATAATCGACCATAAAGTAAAGCAACAAAAAATGAAGTAATTTCCTTATTTATGTCAGACATAATATTTAAAATTTATACTTAATTAAAAAATGCGGTGTATTAACCGCATTTTTTTTATTATATGTTAAACTTCCAACTTATTTGGAAATATTTAAATTTCGTGAGAAAATACATTATTTACAACAATCGCATCACAATTCGAATTATTTCACCATAATTATTCGTAAAAGCTATAGACTTTTACGAATAGACCGAATTCAATTTCTAATAAAATCTTATCGCATTATTTATTGAATTCCCCTGTTCGTAAAAAGAACCTTTTACGGGATACTTCAACTGACATAATCTGCGCATTATGGCAGGTGAACGTACCAACAATAATTGACTTCCGAAAGTAAATTTTTTTTCGGGGGTTTTTTTATTATGTTTAAACTTTATTATGAAAAACGCAAAAGTAAAAGTGGTAGCTACTTCGACGTGATTTACGTTGACTTAGGTTATAGGCTTATTTTCTTATGCTTTGACCGTTCGGTCATTGCTGAATGTTTGGGTCGTTCGGTTGCCGACCTGTACACCGTACCGCCCGACTACAAAGTATGTATCGGCGAAATAGACGGCTCTAACCTTGCTATAAAGTAATGATTTATATTTTACTTGGTTTTGTTGTCCTTTGTGTCGTTTTCAAAATTATTTCTTATGTGCAGGTTAAAAAAATGACTAAAGAGAAACTTATTGAAAGGTGTAAAAAGTTGATTGATATTGGCAAGTGTGCGAGTGTTCAACGACTTTTGTTAAAGCACCCTAAACTTCTTTTAATGTATTTCAATGAACTTCAAGAAACTTTAACAGAATATGCGCAGTCTGTCGAAGATAGTAAAAATTAATTAAGGGGGGGGTATTTTAAACTTATGTCTGTCGTATCTCAAATCACGGGCGTTTTTACAAGTATCGCAAGTTGGATAGCTGAAACTATACCAAACATTGTATCGGTCTTTTATAGTGCCGAAAGCGGTTTGACTTTTCTCGGTACTTTAAGCGTTGTAGGTCTTGGAATTTCGATTTTCTTCTTGCTTATGGGTTTAATTCAAAATTTCTTGCACTTACGTGGCTAAAAAATTACGGCGTGGCGGTGGGTGTATCTCACCGCCATATTTTTTAAGGGGGTAAAAATGTTATTAAATGCTTATCAATCAATATTTGATTTAGTATCTAACGCTATATTTGGTGGCAATCCTGCAATTGCAACTTATGGCACTTTTTTTTGTGAAGCTTTTTCCATTATTGCTTGTGGTGCTCTTCTTGTGTTGCCATTTCTTATTATTTGGCGTATTATTCGCCGTTTCTTATAAGGTGGTGTAACTATGGTTTTTAAGATTATTTTACTTTGTTTGCTTGCTGTTCTGCTTATTATAGTAATAATATCTTCGTTTAAAAAACGCTCTTTTGTAAAGCTCTTTGACAGCGGTAACGTTATTGTTAGCGGTTTGCGTGGTCGTGGTAAAGATTTAGCATTTTGTCTTGTTGTTAATGCTCGCAAAAAAGATTACATTTCCAACGTTCAATATTCAAGTCCTAAAAAGCGTTATAAGTGCTTTCCGCTTGATTTAAAGGTATGGGAATTATCGGGCAACAATTACAATGATATGATTACGGGTGAAGTTAAAACCTATGTTTACCCTTATCCCGACGGCATTGACTATTACATTTCGGACGCAGGTATATATTTCCCTTCGCAGTATCAAGCAGAGCTTTGTAAAAAGTATAAAAGTGCGCCTATGTTTCAAGCGTTAAGCCGTCATTTAGGCGATTGCAACGTACATTGTAACGTTCAAAATATGCCCCGTCTTTGGGATAAGATAAGAGAGCAGAGCGACATATATATCCGTATGGATAAATGCAAATTCTTCGGTAAAACAAAGTTTTGCTATGTCCGTGCTTATGTTTACTCTAATCAGGAAAGTTGTATAAATTCTGTAGTACCGCCCCGTTTTGGCGTTGGCAAAGTTGCCCGTGAAGCTAAATATAATTTTGAAATTTCACACGGCAAAATTATTAAATAT
>JBJEVB010000005.1:0-4421 GCA_051884155.1 Candidatus Coproplasma sp.
AAAGCGGAGTGACGAAAAGTTTCGTCACTCCGCTTTATCATTTATTTGTTTCAGTGCAATAACCCGTATTAACCGCAAAGGCGTTCGAGTGCGAGTTTATAAATCTTATAGCACTTTTCAATCTTTTCAAAGGTGATATACTCGTTCGCCTGATGGATAGTGCTCTCTTCGCCTTCTTCTTCAGGTCCGAACGCCGCGCCGAACTTTAACGCCCTTGCGTACGTGCCGCCGCCGATAGCAACGGGGGTTACGTTTTTGCCCGTCACTTCGTTATAAACGCCGCAAAGCGTTTGAATCATGGGCGAGTTGATATCGTTATAAAGGGGTGCTTGAGCGTGTTCTACGGTGTATTCAACGCCCGCCTTTTCAATTTGCGCAAGCACGCTCTCTGCCGAATAGGTGGCAGGGTAGCGGATATCGCAGGTAACGAAAATTTTACCGTCCTTCTGCTCGATAAGGTTGGGGGATAAGGTTAGCTTACCCGTCTCGTCTTCAAAGCTTGCAAAGCCGAAGCCGTCTGCAAAGAGCAGCCTTTTCATCTCGTCAAGCCCAAGATAGTCAAGCATATTCTTAATGGCGTTTACGCCCTTATCGGGGGTAGAGCCGTGAGCGCTCTTGCCCCTTGAAATAACTTTGCCCCCCGAATATTGCAGGTTTAACTGCTCTAAAAGCCCTGCCTTTTCGGGTGCGGAAGCTTCGCAGTAGTCGCAGACCATATTAGCTAAGTCACCGCCCTTAAGCCCCGTAAAGGGTGCGTGCGCGGCGTTGAACGCAAGCTTAACGTGCAGTATGCCCTTTTCGGCGTAGATAACGGGGAAGTCCGCGTCGGGCGAAATGCCTTCTTCGGGCATAACCGCAACCTTGTTGTAGTGGTCGATGCAAGCCCAACCGTTCTCTTCGTTGCAGCCCAAAATAAGCTTGATTGTGCGTTTAGGCTTAAAGCCTTCGTCTTTTAACGCCTTCATTGCGTACAGCGCGATGAGCGCAGGACCTTTATCGTCCATTGCGCCCCTGCCCCAAATCTTCCCGTTTGCGGTATCAATCTCGCCGCCAAAGGGGTCGTGCGACCAACCTGACCCGGCAGGGACTACGTCTAAATGAGCGAGTACGGCAAAGTCCTTGCCTTCGCCAAAGCATACTTCGCCTACGTAGTTGTCGTAGTTTTTAACGCCGAAGCCGAAAGATGCGGCAAGGGATAAAAAGTGGTTCAAGCAGTCTGCACTTTCTTTCCCGAAGGGCATACCTTTCTCTGCCTGAGCCTGAGCAGAATTAAACTTTAAAAGGGTAGAAATCTCCTTAACAATCTCGTCAAAAACGCCGTTCATAAAGCACCTCATAAATTTTTTCGTATTTTCACTAAAATATTATACTCTTTTTTATTTTTATGGTAAAATGAATTAAAGTAGTTTTTTGAGCAATTAACGGTTATAAGGCGAAAAACGCAAAAGGCAAGGGGTGGCAATGGGCGCAGGGCACAGAAAAAGAACGGTAGCAAGGGTTGTTCAAACCCCTAACGTGTACGTGCACGACCTTTTGGAAGTCCTTTTATTCAGGGCGTGTCCTAGAAAGGATATGTTCGACTGCGCCACTAACCTTTTAGACAGATTCCACACTTTAGACGGCGTGCTTTCCGCGAGCGTAGAAGAGCTTATGCAGGTTGAAAGCGTAGGCGAAAACGTTGCGGAGTATTTAAGGGTGTTGGGCTTAGGCTTGAGCCGCGTGCACGGTGTGTACAGCTTTGGTTTAGCACGCTCTACTGCGGAATTTTGCAAAATGGTAGTTGCGCAAAACAAAAGGCTTTGCGACGATTTATTAGAAATTTACGCGATTGACCAGGACGGCAGGGTACGAATGATAATACCGCTAAGCGCCGAAGAGCGCACTAAGGGCGGCATACTTAAAAAACTGCTTGCTATCAAGGCGCACGGCGCGTTCGTGCTTAGGTGCAACGGCGGTATCACGGACAGCCCTGAAGAAGAAAAGCTTGCGCGTGTTATGCACGAAGCCTGCACTTCGGCGAGCGTAAAGATGTATGATTATTGCATAAGCGCAAAAGACGGCTTTTACAGCTACTTCGTGCACGAAAAAATCAGCGGCGACAGAGTATAAGGTGGGGTAAAATGGAAGAGAAGAAAAAGTTTTTCAGCGATACTAAAAACTTTACCAAACTATTGCACTGCCTGATTTTAGTACTGCTCGTAATCTTTGCGATAGTGGTGTTCGTGCAGTTTGTAAACGTAAAGGTCAAGCCGCAGTTGGGGCTTATAATCGCACTTGCAGGCTGCCTTACGGCGCTTATTATATTGTGCGCGGTAGAAGTTTACGCAGGCATAACCTTTGCAGGGAAAATAGCTATTTACGTCTTAGACTTCTTGCTTTTGCTTGCTATCAACTCTATAACGGGCAGTATATTCCTTTCTGCACTCTACTGTATTATACTTACGCAGATTTACTTGAATTTAGATGTGTTCCACACAAAGATTATCGTATTTGCCATAAGCTGCGTGGGGTTTGCCTCTACCTGCGTAATAGGCTGGCTTATAGGGCATCAATGGGTACTCGTCTCGGGTGAAATAGTAGACCTTATTTCAGGTACTATTGTCGGCGTGGTAGTCATTGCCGTACACTTTATCGTTGCAAACTTTTTAATCGGTTTCTATAACACGAACGTAAAGATGAGAGCGGCGTTAAAAGCTTCCGACGAGCGTAAGGCAGAGCTGGAAAAGGTGTATAAAGAGCTTTCGGAAACGGCAGTCTTTCAGGAACGCAACCGCATTGCAAGGGACATTCACGACAATGCAGGTCACTCTATGACGGCGGTTATAATGCAGACGGAAGCGGCAAAGCTTTTAATCGACACCAACCCCGAAGCGGCTAAGGCGAAGATTATTTCTGCAAACATTCAGGCTAAGAGCGCGTTAGAGCAGATGAGAGAAAGCGTTCACCTTTTGGCAGGCAGGGACGGCGTTCAGCCCGTCAAGCAGGAGATTGCAGAAGTGCTGGCACAGACTATGGACGGCACGGATTTGACAATTCGTTCGGATATATCCGATGTCGAACTCTCCTGGGAAAGGCGGCACTTTATTATAAACAGCTTGAAAGAGTGCCTTGCAAACGGCATTCGACACGGCGGTGCGACGGCGTTTTACGTTGAGTTTGGTCAGGACGGCGAGAACGTTGTTTTAACCGTTTCGGATAACGGGTGCGGACTTCCTGCGGATTTTAAGGAAGGTTTCGGGCTGAAAGGCATAAGGGAAAAGGCGTTGTCATTCGGCGGTAAACTGCTTGTTGAAAGTGAAGAAGACGACGGCTGCGAAGTTAAAATCATTATTAAAAACAGTGACGAAGATAAAAAGGAGTTAGGCAATGATTAAAGTTATGCTTGTTGACGACCAAATTATTTTGGCGGAAGGAATTAAAAGCGTGATTGAAACGACGGACGACGTATCCGTCTGTGCAGTTGCTTGCGACGGCGCTGAAGCGGTGGAAATGGCAATTGCCCACCGACCCGACGTGGTGCTTATGGATATCCGTATGCCCAATATGAACGGCGTTGCGGCTACCAAGAAGATTAAGGAAGTTTTGCCCGATTGTAAGATTATAATTTTAACGACCTTCGACGATTCGGATTATATTTTATCTGCAATCAACAACGGTGCGTGCGGCTATCTTTTAAAGGATATAGGCTCTACTGCGCTTTTAGACGCTATCCGCAACGCCTACGCAGGCGATACGATTTTGCCTTCTAAAATCGCAAAGAAGATTACCGACGCTGCGCTTATGGTTTCAAGCGATAGGGAAATTAAGCTTAAAAGGGCTTTCGGCTTTTCGGATAGGGAAGCAGGTATTGCCATTATGCTCTCCGAAGGGTTTACAAACCGCCAAATCGCTTCTGCCCTAAAGCTTACCGACGGCACTTCAAGGAACTATATCAGCTCTATCTATTTGAAGTTGGGGGTTGAAAATAGGACTGCGGCGATTGCCAAGATAAAAGAGACTGTATAGTTAGGCGCTTTGAAAATAGCGCTTTGCATATATACTTCGCGTAAGTATCGTCGCCTTTGCGTTTTGGCTCGGTCATTTACGTCTGTGTAAACTCCCGTCGCCAAAGCCGCAGGCTCCTGCTCTTGCTCGCATCTATGAAGAGACGGTAGCCCATATACGGTGAAGAATATTCTAAAATAACTTGTAACTTTACTCTTGCTTTCCCTGAAGAACAGGGAAAGTGTCACGAGCCTAAAGCTCGTGACGATAGAGTTTGATTATTTCTAATAATCCCACCACATTTCTTCTTTATTCTTTTCAAAGGAGCATACCCATATAAGGTGAAAAGTAAAAAAATCTCACGGGCGTACCGCGTAAGCGGTGCGCCTTTTGATTGTTAAAAGTAAACCCCACGCTGAGCGTGGGGATAATAAAAA
>JBJEVB010000006.1:0-4407 GCA_051884155.1 Candidatus Coproplasma sp.
CCTGCAAATAAGAATACTAACGCTATACGGATAGCTGCCGAAACGTAGCGGTTGAGCGGCGTCCTTTTAAGCAGTGTCGAAAATGCGGCGTAGATTACGCCGATATGCAAGCCCGATACGGCGAACACATGGGCGATGCCGCCGCCCCTGAAAGCGGCAATAGTACCCGAAGATATCAAATCGGCGTTGCCCGTCAATAGAGCAAGCGCGACCGAAGCCGTCTCCGCGTCTAAATTTGAATAGAGCATTTGCTCTATTGAATACGCAATCTCGCCGAAGAGCGAAAAGTTATACTTTGCCTGCAGACTGCCTGCCACCACGCAGGAATACTTAACGCCGCAAGCTGCGTAATAATTGACCGAGCCTGAAGATATAAAGGAAAACGCTTCGGGCTGAGAATACAAGCTCACTTCGTATCCCCTACGGCAATATTCGCCCGCGTTCTCTAAAAAGTATGCAATCAGCTTTCCGTTTACGGGCGTATCGCCAAAGCGGACGTTTTCAAGCACGATAAAACGAGTACCCTTAGAAGTCAGCCCGACTTCGCTGACCCTGCCGTAAATCATAACGGCGCTATCTATAAACACGTCCTTATTGCAGTAATTGAAAATTAATACGCTTGTGTAGATAAAGCCGACAGCAAAGACGGCGACGACGGAAATCAGCAGGGCGACAAGGCGCAAATTTTTAAATTTTATGCCGAAAATTACGCACGCGCAAAGCGTTAACCCGACGGGCAAAAGCACCCATAGCGAACTAAAAATAAAATATTCAACTAAGGTTGCAAAGACTATGCCCGCCACGAGCGTTAAAGCGTACAATAACGGCAGACGGATATTGAATAGCTTTTTCATATTCTCTATCCGTTAATTGTATCACTTTAACGTTAATTAGTCAACTTTGATACAAAGGGTTGTTTCAACCGCTAAAGCCTGTTCAGCACCCTAAAAACTCAACGCCCTTTAGCATTACGTCGTTGACCGTATCGTTGACGAGCGAATAGGTTATAATCTTACCGCTTCTTTCACACTTGACTATTCCTAAATTTTTTAAAAGCCGTAGTTGATGGGAGACGGTGGTTTGATTTATATCCAATACCCTTGAAAGGTCGGTCACGCACATTTCGGAAATCGCCAAAGCGGACAGCATACGCACGCGAGTCGGGTCTGCAAACACCCCGAAAAAGCAGGTTATACTGTCAAGCACGTCGCCTTGTGGTACATATTCTTCCACCAACTCTTTAGTACGTCTGTCTAAAAGCATCATTTCACGCATACGCGCAACCTCCTACAACAATATTATAGTGGTTGATATGAGCGTGCGTCAATATGAGTTTTTGGCTTATTATGTCACAATTTAAGTTTTGCGGTTACTTATTTTCGATACCCGTTACGCTATATCCTGCGTCGGTTATGACTTTGGTTAAAATCTCGTCCGAAAGCTCTTCCCTACTCCTTACGACTGCAAGCTTTTTCTTTAATTTAACGTCTGCCGAAACTACGCCTTCCACTGCGGAAAGAGCCTTTTCTACCCTTGCGGCGCAGTGTTCGCAACACATACCTTCTACGCTGATTAATTTTTTCATATAACCGTCCTCCTTAGAACAATTAGTCGTATTTTCTGCGTTATCTTTATTAACGCTTAAATTCTTATTTTTATATAAAAGCAATCTTAAGGCGTTGCCCACGACGAAGAGCGAGCTGAGCGACATACTAAGCGCGCCCCACATAGGGTTGAAAACTAACCCGACAAACGAGAGAGCGCCTGCCGCAACGGGTATCATAACCACGTTATAGAAAAACGCCCAGAAAAGGTTTTGCTTGATATTGCGAACGGTTGCCCTGCTTAAATCAATCGCCGTATCAAGCGCACGCAAATCGCCGCTTATTATAACGACGCCTGCGCTGTCGATTGCTACGTCGCTTCCGCCGCCCATTGCAATACCTACGTCGGCAGTCTTTAGGGCGGGACTGTCGTTAATGCCGTCGCCGACCATTGCAACCGTACCGCCGATTTTTTGCATATTTTCGACCATACGCAGTTTATCTTCGGGCAGAACCTGAGCGACGAAATCGTCTATCCCCACGCTGTCTGCAACGGCTTTCGCCGCCACTTCGTTATCGCCCGTGAGCATAGCTACCTTTATATTTCTTTCCCTTAAAAGCGCTACCGCGCCCGCACTCGTCTTTTTAATCTCGTCCGCAACGGCGAAGATTGCTAAAACCTTTTTATCGTCTGCAAGATACACCACTGTCTTTCCCTGCGCCGAAAGCTTTTGTGCGGCGTTTTTAACGTCCTTAGAAAGCTTCAAGTCGAAAATTAGCGATAGGTTGCCAAGCCTGTAACGCGTGCCGTTATAGGTTGCGGTTGCACCCTTACCCACGAAATATTCAAACCCGTTTACTACTGCTTGCGAGTTGCAATATGCCGCTATACACTTAGCCAAAGGGTGATTTGAATTATTCTCTATCGCACCGGCAATCTTAATCGCAGTTTCCCTTTCAATTCCGAATAAACTTAAATCGGATACAGTGGGTTTACCTTCGGTAAGGGTTGCGGTTTTGTCAAGCAGAACGCAGTTTATTTCCCTTGTCTTTTGCAGGGCTTCCGCGTCCTTATATAATACGCCTAAGGATGCGGCTTTACCCGTAGCAGTCATTATAGCGACGGGCGTTGCAAGCCCCAACGCGCACGGGCAGGATACGACTAATACCGAGATTGCATAGGTTACGCAGTGGTCGGCGTTAAAGCCGCCGTCGACGAGCAGCCACACCAAAAAGGTTATAAGCGAAATTGCCACGACTACGGGCACGAATACGCCTGCAACCTTATCGGCAAATTTTTGAATGGGCGCTTTGGTCGCGCCTGCCTGCCTGACCAGCTTTATTATCTGCGATAAAGTAGTGTCGCCGCCGACCTTGCTTGCACGCACCTTAATAAGCCCGTCCGTGTTGACCGAAGCAGTCGTTACAAAATCACCTTCGGTCACTTCTACGGGCATACTCTCGCCGGTGATTGCGGACTTATCCAAAAAGGCGTGACCTTCTACTATTTCACCGTCGACGGGAACGTAATCGCCCTGCATTACCACGACTATATCGCCGCACTTTACGCTCTTTGCAGGTACCGTTTTGCGCTCTCCGTCGACTTCAATCGTCACCGTATAAGGGGCAAGGCGCAAGAGCTTTTCTATTTCCTGACCCGTCTTTTTCTTTGACTTTTCTTCTAACCACTTGCCTATATCCACGAGCGTTAAAATCATTGCCGCACTCTCGAAATACAGGTGCGAGCCGCCCACCGTAACGTTAAAGAACGCAAGCACGGTCAAGACGAGAGAATATAGAAAGGATACGCCAGAGCCAAGTGCGACGAGCGTGTCCATATTAGGCACTTTTTTTATAAGCGCGAAAAAGCCCTTTGTGAAATACTTGTAGTTTACGCCGAGCACCGCCGCCGACAGCACGCACTGCGCGACGTACGACCACTTTGCGTTTTCGCCGAGCTGCACTACGTGCGGCAGAGCCATTGAAAGGAACGTTACAGGCAAGAGAAAACACAGCGAAATTATAAAGCGAATTAATAAATTTTTATCGTTTAATTGCTGTCTTTGCGCGGGCGCTTCCCCTTCCTGATATATGCCGTAGCCAAGCCCTTCAACGCAAGCGAATATCTCTTCTTCGTTCAAGAAATTTTCGTCGAAGTCAATGCGCATTGACTTGCCCATTAAGCTGACTTCGACCGCGTTTACGCCGACGAGCCTTGCAAGCGATTTTTCTATTCCTGCCGAACAAGCCGAACAGGTCATACCCGTTATATCGTAATTTTTTACCATTATTTTTCCTTATTTCATTAATTTCTGTAAAAGGTCAACCAGCTCGTCCACCACCCCGTCGTTACCCTGACGGATATTTTCGGCAACGCAGGTGCGAACGTGAGATGCAAGCAGAACCTTATTAAAGCTGTTAAGCGCAGCGTTAGCCGCCGCAACCTGCATTAAAATATCGGCGCAGTAGGCGTTGTTTTCCACCATATTTTGTATGCCCCTAATCTGCCCTTCTATGCGCTTTAACCTGTTTAACAAATCTTTAAGCTCTTCAGGCGACCTGACCTTTACTTTGTTTTCGCACTCGGAACAATGAGTACAGCTTTTTTCTGACATATTTATAACCCCATATACCCCCGAAGGGTATTTATTTTACAGTTATTATATACCCTTATGGGGTATGTGTCAAGTGTTGAAATAAAAATTACCGCAAAAAAATTTATACAAATACAGGCAAAAACGCTTGTATTTTAACCATATTTGATATAAAATCAATATTGCTGTTGCAGAGGTGGCAGAGTGGTCGAATGCGCACGACTCGAAATCGTGTTACGTAGGAATACGTACGGAGGTTCGAATCCTCT
>JBJEVB010000007.1:0-5401 GCA_051884155.1 Candidatus Coproplasma sp.
GAGATTAAAAATGGAATGTCCCAACGTTAAAGAATGTATATGCCCTAAAACGACTTGCCCCAACCACGGCAGGTGTTGTGATTGTGTAATTAAACACCGCACGACCGACAGTCTGCCGTACTGCCTTTTCCCCGACAACGGCGGCGATAAATCGAACGAAAACCACTACCGTGTATTGAAAAAACGGTTTGAACAGGAATAAACTCTATGAATAAATAGTCTGGCACGCCGCAAGGACTTTGCGGCGTGCCGTATTTTTATGCAATGTTGTTTGGTCAGGCAATTAGCGGTTGAAAAAGAAAAATAAATTTTTTAATTCTTTTTGGTGTGCGCGTTGAAGATTAGCGCCATTATAAACGAGAAAACTACCGCTGCCGTTATGCCTGCGCTTGCCGCCGCTAAACTGCCCGTAACCGCATAGAAAAAGCCCTTTTCCGCACCCTTGATTGCGCCGTTTGCAATTAAATATCCAAACCCCGAAATAGGCACGGTCGCGCCTGCGCCTGCAAACTCGACGAGAGGTTGATAGACGCCGATTGCCGTAAGCACTACGCCTGCAAGCATAAAATAGACCAAAATTTTGCCTGCGGTTAAGTCGGTAAAGTTTATAATAACCTGCGCAAGCGTGCAGATTGAACCGCCCACTACGAACGCCTTTAAAAACATTAAAAGAATTTCTAAAACTTCACTCTCCATTTATACCACCTTATCAAGCCTTATCGAGCCGACTTAAACTTCCAACTGCACGGCGTGAGATATGCAGGGGATTGATTCGCCCTGCCCCGACGACACGGTTGACAGCAACGCCCCCGTTGCGGCGAAGAGCACCTTGCGGAATTTAAGCTGTTTCATACGCGTAAACACATAGGAATTAAACACCACCGCACTACAGCCTGCGCCGCTTCCGCCCTGAAATTCGTCTTCTATAACCTTATAGATGATTTCGCCGCAGTCGACGTGCTTTTCGGAAATATCGAACCCCTTTTCCCAACACAAGTCCTTTAGTATTCGAGAGCCTAACGCGCCCAAATCACCCGATAAAATCAAGTCGTAATCGTCGGGTTCGGTGCCCGTATCCTTGAAATGAGCTATAAGCGTATCCGCACAGGCAGGCGCCATTGCCGCACCCATATTGTTTACGTCGGTCACGCCGTAATCCACCACCTTACCCATAGTGCCGTTGACTATTTTTACCCCTTCGCCGCTTTCCGAAATCAAGCAAGCCCCTGCGCCCGTAACCGTCCACTGCGACTGCGGCGGACGGGTCGTACCCTGTTCCAAAGGATAGCGGTACTGCCTTTCTGCGCTTGCAAAATGACTGCCCGTAGCCGCCACCGCGTTTTTGCAATAGCCTGCGTTGACCATAGCCGCCGCGAGCAAGATGCTCTCGCTCATAGTAGAGCAAGCCGAGTACACGCCCAAAAAGGGTATATTGAAATCCCTTGCGGCAAACGACGCGGATATGATTTGATTTAGTAAGTCGCCCGAAAAAAGTACGTCCACCTGCTCCCTTTCAAGGGCGGCGTTTTTGATTGCGCCGTCTATTACAGTGGACAGCATTTTGCACTCTGCCTTTTCAAACGTGCTTTCGCCGAACATATCGTCGTTTAGCGCCCTTTCGACGTAACTGCCGATTATGCCGCTGCACTCTTTTGGTCCTGCCACCGTCGACGTTGAAACTATCACGGGTGAATTTTTAAAAAATACCGTCCTGCCCTTCTTTTTAGGTTGGTTGACCATACAAAATAAAAATCCCCCTTTCGCCTTAGTTTTTGCAACGAAAGAGAGATTTATACTTTTTTGAGTTTTTATTGATTTGATTATAGCCTATTCAAACCTGTCGTAATTTAGCGCCTTTGCGTGGGTTGATTTAAGGTGATTTAAAAATGCCTTACAGGACGAGTAAATCTCGTTGTACGTCCTTTCGAAATCGTTGGTGTACCAAGGGTCGTCGATAATAATCTTTTCGGGCAGAAAATGACCTAACAGATAGATTTTATCCATATAGTTCATACCTGCAATAGAAATAAGGCTTGAGAAGTTGGACCTATCCATACACAAAATGTAGTCGGCATTTTTTATCTGCGATAGGGTTATCTGCTGGGCTCGGTGGGTGAAATTATAGCCCTTTGCCTTTAAAACCCTTGCCGCAGGCGGATAGACGGGGTTGCCCTGCTCGCAGTCCGAAGTGGCGTAAGAAGTTATATTAAAGGAATAGCTAAGCCCTTCTTCTTCCACCATTTCTTTGAAAATTGCTTCCGCCATAGGCGAACGGCAGATATTGCCGAGACAGACGAATACGACGTTAAACATTAATCACCAAGTTTAGTCTTTCTAATCGTTATCTCTTCGGGGTTATAATTTTCGAGATAGTTTAAAACTTCGTCTGCATTATCGAAGAACCGATACAGCTCGTTACAGCGAGAAGTTATGAATTTTTCGTTGCAGGCGTGGTTTAAAAATTGTTCTAAAATATCGTAGTAGCCCGCAATATCGAAAAAGGCGATGGGCTTGTTAAAGCGGTTGAGCTGCTTTAAGGTGATGACTTCGAACGTCTCTTCAAACGTGCCAACGCCGCCGGGCGCGATGATGAACGCGTCGGCAGAGTCTTCCATAATAGTCTTACGCTCCGCCATAGTTTGGGTATAGACGGTTTCGTCGCACTCTTCATAAATAGCTTCGATTGCTTCGTCCCTGAAAAATTCGGGAATGACGCCCTTGATATAGCCGCCGCCGCGCTTTACGCCCCTTGCCGCCGCGCCCATAAGCCCTGACGCGCCGCAGCCGAAAACCAAAGAGTGACCGCGCTTTGCAAGCTTTTCGCCCAGCTCTTCTACCGCCAAAGTATATTTTTCGTCAATGTGCGAGCTTGCCGCACCGAAAACACAAATTTTCATAATTTCACCTGAAATTCTTATATACCCTTTAATTATACAACCGTTTATTAAAGTTGTCAACGGCAAAGTTTTTAGCCGTACTTTTCATTATATGAACGCTTAATTTATTTTGTTTTATTGGGCAGTTCGGCGTTGAATCTGCTTTCAAGCCTGACCGAATTTAAATAGGCCAAATCGCCCTGAAGATTGAATTTTAAATATTTTGCCACCAGAATTTGACGGGTTGCATTGTACTTTTTGTTTAGCGCAAAGTCGCCGTACTTAGTATCGCCCAAAACGGGGCAGCCTATAAATGACAGGTGCGCCCTGATTTGGTGGGTTTTGCCCGTGTGCAGGATAACCTTTACAAGCGCAAAGTCGCCGTATTCTTTGACCACTTCATAGTCGGTCAAAATTTTCGCTCTCCCTGCATTGGGTGCCGAGTATATGCGAACTAACGCACTTTTATCGTCCTTTGAAAGGTATGCGGAAAGCTGACCGGAAGGCTTTTTAAAGGCGTTTTTTGCAAGGCAGAGATAGACTTTTTCTACGTTTTTATCCTTGAACGCCCCAACGAGCGTATCCTGCACGGCAGAACTCTTAGCTAAGACGATTAACCCCGAAGTATTCCTGTCCAAACGGTGTACGGGATAGGGTGCAACGGCGGAAAGTTCACAAAAAAGCCCTTCGGAAGATACGCCGCAGAGCTTATCCGCAACTAAAACGTTGTCGTCTTCGTATACGGTAAAGTGAGAAGGCTTATCTTCCTGCGATTTAGTAGTGTAATATACGACTGTATCGCCCATAGTAATGGGGCAATCGGCTTTTTGCTTGACGCCGTTTACACGGATATCGCCCTTTTTAATTAAGGAATTGAACGCAAAACTGCCCTGCGGATAGGTTGAATCCGTAAAGGCTTTAAGCGTTGTGTTTTGATTTACCGTAAAAGTTTTCATAGCAGTATTATTATAAAATAGGTTAAATACGCCGCCGCAAAGGCGAAAATTAATTGAACGGCGTTATAAAAAAGCGTGTGTTTAAAACCGATTTCCTTGACCGACGCGGCAAACGCCGATATGCAGGCAGGGCAACATAAGAAGAACACGCAGATTGCAAGCGTCGGCGCAAGCGAAAGGGTAAGCCCGTTCGGATATAAAAGCGAAATAGTTGCGGCTACGTTTTCCTTGGCGGCAAAGCCCGTAAGCGCGGCGTAGGCAATACGCCAATCGGTTATTCCCATCGGGTAGAAAAGGTAGCAAATTAGCCTTGAAAAACTGCCTGCAATACTCTCTTCCGCCGAACAAAAGCCGTTAATAAACGAAAAATGGGAAATTAGCCAACTAATAACGCAAAACGCAAAGACGTACGTCGTTACCTTGATTATAAACGATTTTAACTGAAAAAACAACTTTTTTAGTACGGTTAACGCGCTTGGCAGGGAGATTGGCGTGACTTCGGAAATAAGCCCTTCCCGTCTGCCGCGCAAAAGCGCAGACGCCGCAATCGCAACGGCTATTCCGCCGAAATAAAGTAGGCAGATTGCAGGGAACGGGTTTTTAAATAAGGGCGATAAAAAGGTTAAAAACACGGGCGTCTTTGCGCCGCAGGGAATGAAGGGAAGTACGGCTATCGTCTTGCGACGGGAGCTGTCTTCGGAAAACCCCCTTGTAGTTGATATTGCCGCCGCCGTACACCCAAAGCCGGACACGAGAGAAAACGCCGCCCTGCCAGAAAGCCCTACCTTTTGAAACAGCCCGTCGGTTACGAAGGTCAACGCCGAAGATATGCCGCTTTCGTCCAACAGTATCAGCGTTAAATATAAAATCGCAAGCTGGGGTATAAAGGACAGAACGCCGCCTACACCCCCGACTATGCCGTCGCAAATAAATGAAGAGAGCATTGGATTGGTTATTGTTTGCGAAAGCGCGTAAGAGAGCTTATCGCACAAAAGACTTTCTAACCACCCTTTTGCAATTGCCCCCAACATATGCGGCGAGAAAGTAATATAAAAGGTCAAAACCAACGCTAAAACGTAGAAAATTACTGCAAAAAACTTGTTATAAAATAGCTTTTCCGCAGAAGTTATTTTACCGTTGCCCCCGTAGTATGCCTTATCTAACGCTATTTGGGCGGTTTGAACACTTTTCGGTAGACCCCCTACTATGCCGCGTTTAAGCGCTTTTACGGCTGTAAAAACGGTTACGCCCAACAGCTTTTCCAAAGCGGAAGGGTTGACCCAACCGCCGCGCTTTTTAAGCAAATTAAGCTTTGTTAAATACACTACGGTGTGTGGGTTGGCTTTTATTATGTTTTTAGCAAGGTTTAAAGCGGACGGCAAAGTGGTAGCGTCAATGACGCACACTACTGCGTTGGCGTCTAAAATTGCCTGCGTAGCGCTGTTCTCTTCCAAAGTGTAGGCGTCGAAGGAATAACTGCCCGGAACGTCGGTATAGGTTATGCTGCCCACCGACTTTTTATAAGGTGCAGTCGTTACGCCGTGAAAATTGCCCGTGCGGCGGTGACTG
>JBJEVB010000007.1:5501-21541 GCA_051884155.1 Candidatus Coproplasma sp.
GACTGACCCTTTTTTAAAATATAAACGCCCATAGAATAAACTATGAGCGTAATTTTAAGTTTATGCGATTGAAAGGCTATTTAAGTTTATAACTTGATTAAGGTTAATTTAGCCTTATCCGAATTGACGGAAATTTCCTTAGTGAAGCCTTCCGCCGAACCTTCTTCGACCTTGCTTGCAAGCACGGCAGGAGCGAAGTTAGCATTCTTTAATACTTCTGCCACCTTGCCTTCTGCGGTGTAATAAATCTCAATTCTGTCGGTGACTTCAAAGCCCGCTTCCTTTCTCATATTCTGGATTTTGGAAATAAGCTCGCGCTCTACGCCCTCTAAGATTAGCTCTTCGGTCAAGGCGGTATTGAGCGCAACGGTTATGCCCTTATCTGCCGCAGCAACGAAGCCCGACGCGCTTTCGGTGAAGATTTGCAAATCTTCTTCAGTAAGCGTTACGTCAATATCGGCAATCGTGTAAGTTCCGCCGTTTTTAACTGCGTTAACCACTTCGGTCGCGTTGCAAGTTGCTAAAAACTGAGAAATTGCACCAAGCTTTTTGCCGTACTTAGGACCTAACGTCTTGAGTTGGGGCTTTAATTTGTAGGAAATATACTTGGTTGCGTCGTCTGCCATCTTTAAGGATTTAACGTTCAACTCGTCCAAAATTACAGAAGTTTCTTCTTCAGAGAGCGAGAACTCGCGGTGCGTTACCACAACCATTTCGGAAAGGGGCTGGCGGTTTTTAACGTTGCCTGCGTTACGGGCTGCACGACCCAACACAACGATATCCATAACGCCGTCCATTGCCTTTTCAAGCTCGCTATCGATAAAGCAGTCGTCCGCTTCGGGGAAGGAGCAAAGATGTACGGACTTAGGTGCGCCCTTATAGAACTGCGGCACTAAGTTGAGATACATCATCTCGGTGATAAAGGGCGTGTAAGGCGCGCTGATTTTGGAAAGGGTTACAAGGCAATGATAGAGCGTGGTGTACGCCGCCGCCTTGTCGTCCGTCATATCGCTTACCCAATAGCGCTCTCTGCCGCGACGAATATACCAATTGGAGAGAATATCCACAAATTCCTGCAATGCGCGTGAGCTTTCGGTGATTTCGTACTTTTCCAAATCTTCGTCGACAAGCTTTATAAGCGAGTTGAGCTTGCTTAAAATCCACTTGTCCATAAGCGAGAGCTTGCAGTCCTTTAAGCTGTACTTAGACGGGTCGTACTTGTCGATTTCGGCATACAGGGTGAAGAATGCGTATGCGTTCCACAGCGTGCCGATATATTTGCGCTGAACTTCGGACACGGCGTCTTCATAGAACCTTGAAGGAAGCCAGGGCGCTGAGCTGGTGTAGAAATACCAACGAACCGCGTCCGCGCCCTGCTTGTCGAGCACCGTCCAAGGGTCGACGACGTTGCCCTTATGCTTGGACATCTTTATGCCGTTTTTATCGTTTACGTGCCCTAAGACTATGCAGTTTTTAAAGGGCGCTTTGCCGAAGAGTATGGTGTTGATGACGAGCAAGGTATAGAACCAACCCCTTGTCTGGTCAACCGCTTCCGAAATGAAATCCGCAGGGAAGGTCTTTTCAAACGTCTCCTTGTTTTCAAACGGGTAGTGATACTGCGCAAAGGGCATAGAGCCTGAGTCGAACCAGCAGTCGATAACTTCGGGCGTTCTCTTCATCTTGCCGCCGCACTTTGGGCAGGTGCAGGTTAAATCGTCTAAATAAGGTCTGTGCAGCTCGATATCCTTGTCGAGAGCGAGCCCGCACTTCTCTTTAAGCTCCTTTTTAGAGCCGATAACTTCTATCTCGCCGCAGTCGGGGCAGACCCAGACGGGCAAGGGCGTACCCCAATACCTATCGCGGGAGAGACCCCAATCGATTACGTTTTCCAAGAAGTTGCCCATACGCCCTTCCTTAATGGTGTCGGGCATCCAATTGACCGAGCGATTGGAAGCGATTATATCGTCCTTAACCTTAGTTACCGCAATGAACCAGCTTGAACGCGCATAGTACAAAAGCGGCGTGTCGCAACGCCAGCAATGGGGATAGTCGTGCTCGAAGGGAACGACCTTGAGCAGCGAGCCTTCGGCTTCCAACCTTTCGATTATAGATTTATCCGCCTTTTTAGCGAATACGCCGTTTAAGCTTTCAAATCTTTCGTCGAAGCAACCCCTTTCGTTGACGAGCTGAACGACGGGAAGGTCGTATTTCTTACCCACCTTATAGTCGTCTTCGCCGAACGCAGGCGCAATGTGAACTACGCCCGTGCCGTCGCCCATAGTTACATAATTGTCGCACACAACGTAGTGCGCCTTATAGGGCTTAGCGGCAGGGGAAATCCTTGCTACTTCCGCCATAGTTTCGGGGAACAGTGGCTGATAAGCTAAGCCTTCCCACTCTCTGCCCAGCTTTCTATCCACGACTTCGTACTCTTCGAAGAACTTAGAAACTAACGCTTCCGCCATAATATAGTTTACGCCGTCCGCCTTGATTTCGACGTAGGGTTCGTCGGGGTTCATACACAGAGCCACGTTGGAAGGCAGCGTCCAGGGGGTGGTCGTCCAGGCGAGTATATAGCGGTTTTCGCTATCCTTTACCTTAAAGCGCGCAACGACCGAATTTTCCTTGACGAGCTTATAGCCCTGAGCTACTTCGTGAGAAGATAACGCCGTTCCGCAACGGGGGCAATAGGGCACGATTTTATGTCCCTTATACAAAAGACCCTTTTCGTGCATTTGTTTTAACGCCCACCACTCGGACTCGATATACTTATCGTCGTAGGTGACGTAGGGGTTATCCATATCTACCCAGTAACCCACTCTGTCGCTCATCTTTTCCCACTCGCTCTTATACTTCCAGACCGACTGTTTGCACTGCTTTATAAAGGGCTCTATGCCGTATTTTTCGATTTGGGGTTTGCCGTCTATGCCCAAAGTCTTTTCAACTTCAAGCTCTACGGGCAAGCCGTGAGTGTCCCAACCTGCCTTACGCAGAACGTGGTGACCCTTCATCGTCTTGTAACGGGGGATTATGTCCTTCATAACTCTCGTTAAAATGTGACCGATATGGGGCTTGCCGTTTGCGGTAGGGGGACCGTCGTAGAACGAAAACTCGTTTCCGCCTTCATTTTTCTCTACGCTCTCTTCAAAAATTCCGTTGTCTTTCCAGAATTTTATTATCTCTTTTTCCCTTTCTACGAAGTTTAAAGACGTGTCTACCTTCTTGTACATATTTCACCTCTTGAAAAACGTATTTAAAAGCTATAAAAATAGGGTGCCCATATATTTTGGACACCCTTTATATACTGATATAAACGTGTTTATAAACCACCAAAACAAACAGACATTTGCCGTAACTTGTAACGGGTTACGAATCCGCATACCCTTACTTGTAACCGTTGGGGGTATGGGCTGAAAGGTGATATCCGCCTTGAAATGCCTACTTTCTCACACCGAACGAAAGCTCTCTGAAAAGCCATTCTTCAAGGGGCGTTGTCCTTTTTTAAACGCCTTTGAATTTAATTGTAACTATATTATATATTTTTAAGCCCTAAATGTAAAGCGATTTTAACTCAAATTAAAACTGCCGTCGCCTTAAAGCTTGATTGCCGCTTTGGCGTTTACGCTTAAGGGGGCGAAGTTGCCTGCTAAATATTGGTTTAAGCCTTCTGCCGCTATCATTGCGGCGTTGTCCGTGCAATAGCGCTTTGTGGGCAGAACGAGCTTTAAGTTCGCCTTTTGACAGGCTTCTGTAAGCGAAGAGCGCAGATAGTCGTTTGCGACTACGCCGCCGCCTGCAGTAACGCAAGTTACGCCATATGATTTGGCGCACTCTACCGTCTTTTTAACAAGGGGGTCGATTGCCGCCTTTTGGAAGGAAGCCGCCACGTCCGCCCCGTTTATATCTTCGCCTTTTTGGCTTGCGTTATGTGCGTAGTTTATAACCGCCGTCTTTAAGCCGCTGTACGAAAAGGTCATGCCGTCGCCGTGTCGTACGAGCGCGGAAGGAAATTCTATACAAGCTTTGCCGCCCTGCGCCATTTTTTGAACGTTAGGACCGCCGGGATAGGGCAATCCTAAAACCCTTGCAACCTTATCGAAAGCCTCTCCGCAGGCGTCGTCGCAAGTGCCGCCTAAAACTTCCGCATCTAGATAGGACTTAGTATGAAGTATCGCCGTATGACCGCCGCTTGCAAGCAAGGTGATAAAGGGCGGCTTTAAATCTTCGTCAACGAGATACGCCGCCGCCATATGTCCGCGAACGTGGTTTACCGCAATCAGCGGAATATTGTTGGCATAGGCAAACGCCTTTGCAAAGGACAGCCCGACGAGCAGCGCACCTAAAAGACCTGCACCGTACGTTACGGCAACCGCATCCACTTCATTAGGGGATATCCCTGCGTCTTTTAGTGCAAGTGAGACGACTTCATCCACTGCGTCGGTGTGGGCTCGGCTTGCTATTTCGGGCACTACGCCGCCGTATAAAGCCTGTTCAGACGCGGAAGAAATTATCCTGTCGGCGAGAATTTTCCTGCCCTTTATTATTGCACAAGCCGTTTCGTCACAGCTTGACTCTATACCCAAAATTATGGGTTCGGGCTTGATTTCGTAGTTTGATAAATCGTACATAATCTTTCTTTTGCCGCAAAACTTTTTGGCGGCTTATTATAAAGCACGACGTAAAAGTACGCCGTGCATAACTTTTTTGTGAGCTTTTATACTTCCTTATAGAAGCCGTCGGGGTCGTGGTCGACTTCTTCAACCGTTTCGGGAATTTGTGCGGTTGCATCTTCCGCAGGGCTCTCTTCGGTCTTTGCAACCTGAGCTAAAAGTGCGGCGTTATCCCTGTCGATTTTGCCGTAAACCGCTTCAAGCAAGCCCTTTACCGCAGGAATGATTTTGTTGAAGAACACTTCAAGCTCTTCCGCGTCCTGCTGGGTATAGTAACCTGCTTTTTTCATGGTTTCAAGTATGTAATCGGCACGCTTAAGCCTTATTAACGCGCACTGAGCGGTGTCCCTTTTAACGTGGATTTCGTCTAAGTCCGCAAGCACGGAAAGATAGCCGCCTGCTTCGGTACCAGCCAAAAAGAGCTGGTCTGCAAAGATTTTGCCCATACGGGGGAATATCTTTTTGCCGTAGAGCCTTAAAAGGCAATCACGAAGTTCTTCCGACGCCTGTTGATAGGATAAAGTACGCTGATTTTCCATAACCTGTTCTCCTTTTTTGCCAAACGGCAAAACTTAGAAATTTACCAAAATATTTTCGGCTTTATTTTTTACACGGTCTTTTTGAGATAGTCGATTATAAAGCCCTGAATGTCGCCGTCCATAACCGCCTGAATGTTGGTGTTTTCATAGCCTGTACGGTGGTCCTTTGCAAGTGTGTACGGACAGAACACATAAGAGCGAATCTGACTGCCCCACTCGATTTTCTTTATCTCGCCCTTAAGCTCGGCGTCTGCCGCTTCCCTTTCTTCAATCTGCCTTTCGATGAGCTTTGCGCGAAGATACTGGAAAGCCATTTCCTTATTCTGCAGCTGACTGCGCTCGTTCTGGCAGGTTACCACGATACCCGTAGGGAAGTGGGTAATTCTTATAGCCGTTTCGGTCTTGTTTACCTTCTGTCCGCCTGCGCCTGACGAGCGGTAGACGTCTATTCTTATATCTTCGTCGCGAATTTCAACTTCCGCTTCGTCGTCGACTTCGGGCATAACTTCTAAGGACGCAAAGGACGTGTGACGGCGTTTATTTGCGTCGAAGGGGGAAATACGCACTAAGCGGTGTACGCCCTTTTCCGCCTTTAAAAAGCCGTAGGCGTTTTCGCCTTCAACCTTAAACGAAACCGACTTAATCCCTGCTTCGTCGCCGTTTTCCAAGTCGAGCTCGGTGACCTTAAAACCCGCCTTTTCGCAGTAGCGCTGATACATTCTATACAGCATAGACGTCCAGTCGCACGCTTCGGTGCCGCCTGCGCCTGAGTGCAAATTTAAGATTGCGTTGTTGGAATCGTACTTGCCCTTAAGTAAAGCACGTATACGCATTTGCTCTATATCGTCTTCGGCGGCGGCAATCATCTGCTCAAGTTCGGGAATCAAGCTCTCGTCGTCCGCTTCTTCGATTAAATCAATGAACGCAAGCGCGTCTGCTATCGCCGCTTCCCCTTTATTGTATGCTTCAATCTTATTTTCTATTGAAGAAATTTCCCTGCCGACGTGCTTGGACTTTTCTAAATCCTGCCATACTTCGGGTTTTTCCTGCTCGATTTTAAGCTCTTCAAGCTTGGTGCCGATATTGTCGATATCAAGCGCGTACTTCGCTTCTGCCAAAGTATCGGAAAGAGCTTTAAGTTTTAATCTGTAATCGTCTGCTTTAAACATAGTTAATATTATTTATTCTTAGTTTTTAGGGCGGTGAATGGGCGTGCTCTTGGGAACGAAGTTGCCTTCCGCGTCGATAGGTTTGGGCATAACGGGTGACGGTGCGCCGCTTTGTGCAGGAGCCGCAGGTGCTGAAGGCGTGGGCGCTACGGGTGCTGACGGTGCAGGCGTCGCAGGCTTAGCCGACTGAGCCCTTATAACCGAAGAAGGCACCCTTACTATCCTGCCCTTTAAAAGACGGGAAATGGTAGTCGTTTGAATACGGTCTATCATCTCTTCGAACATCTCGTGACCTTCCTGCTTGTATGCAATTACGGGGTCCTGCTGAGCGTAGCCGCGAAGCCCTATACCCTTTCTAAGCTGGTCCATTGCGTCGATATGGTCTACCCAATATCTGTCTACAGAGCGAAGAAGCTCGTCGCGCTCTATCTGGTGGAAGTCCACCTGACCGAACGTATCCTTTTTGATGTTTTCTATCTTAACTTCGTAGGACTTTATAACTTCCTTTACAATCTTATGGATTGCCGCTTCATAGTCCCAACGCGAGAGCATTTCGTCGGTTATAACGAACTCGCACTCTTCAGGGTAAACCTTTTGTTGTAATGCGGCGTTAAGCTCTTCTGCGTTCCAAAGCTCGGGCATTGCGTCGGTGTTGACCGTCTCGCCCACGATTTTTTCAACGTAGTCGGGAATATATTTTAAAATCTGGTCGTGAACGTCGCCGCCGCGTATAACCTTTAATCTTTCTGCGTAGATGAGCTTACGCTGTTCGTTCATAACTTCGTCGTACTGCAAGGTGTTCTTACGCATGCCGAAGTTTCTGCCTTCGATTGCCTTCTGCGCGTTTTCGATTGAACGGGAGAGCATTTTGGACTGTAAGCTGTCGTCTTCGTCCATAAGCGTCATATAGATGCTCTTTAACCTTTCGCCGCCGAACCTTTTTGCAAGCTCGTCTTCAAGCGAGATGAAGAACACGGACGCACCCACGTCGCCCTGACGACCTGCACGGCCGCGCAGCTGATTGTCGATACGGCGTGAATCGTGACGCTCGGTACCTAAAATGCACAAGCCGCCTGCCGCAATAACCTTTTCTTTTTCGGCGTCGGTTTCCGCCTTGAACTTTGCATAAAGCTCTGCATAGCGCGCCCTTGCCTTCTGCTCGTCTTCGGTAAATTCCCTATCCGCATAGGAGAGTGCGACTTCTATCATATCGTGGTCGAAGCCCTCTTCTCTCATACGCTTTTTAGAGAGATATTCGGGGTTGCCGCCGAGCAAAATATCGGTACCGCGTCCTGCCATGTTGGTTGCAATGGTAACTGCGCCGAACCTGCCTGCCTGAGCGACGATTTCAGCTTCGCGCTCGTGGTTTTTTGCGTTCAATATATTGTGTTTGATACCGTTGCGCAGTAACAGCCTTGAAATCTCTTCCGACTTATCTACGGTTACCGTACCGATTAACACGGGCTGACCCTTTTCGTGACGGGCAACGACTTCTTCAACTATTGCCTTTTTCTTGCTTTCAACGGTCGCGAAGATTACGTCGGGTTCGTCCTTACGCTGAATGGGTCTGTTGGTGGGAATTACTACTACGTCAAGGTTGTAGATAGTCCTAAATTCCGCTTCTTCCGTCTTTGCCGTACCCGTCATACCCGAGAGTTTGTTATACAGCCTGAAGTAGTTCTGGAAGGTTACGGTCGCCTGAGTTTTATTTTCTTCACGGATTTTAACGTGTTCTTTTGCTTCGATTGCCTGGTGAAGTCCGTCCGAATAACGCCTGCCCACCATAAGACGGCCTGTAAATTCGTCTACTATCATAATCTCGCCGTCGGCAGTTACGATGTAGTTTTCGTCCTTAGCAAACAGCTCGTGCGCCTTTAACGCCTGCTGAATGTGGTGGTTGAGCTCGGCGTTTTCTATATCGCCTAAGTTCTTTATTCCGAAGAATTTTTCCGCCTTAGCCGCACCCTTTTCGGTGATGGTTACCGACTTATCTCTGCGGTCGATGATATAATCCCACGATTCCATATCCTTGCGGATAGCTTCTATCTTGCGGTTAATCTCTTCTTCTTCTGCGGTGAGCTCTTGATTTTTCTTCTTTTTAACGGGCGCTTTGTTCTCCGCTTCCTTCTTGTCGTCGTCGAAGCCGCCGTGAAGGTTACGCACGAACCTGTCCACCTGCTCGTAAAGCTTAGAGCTTTCGCCGCCCCTGCCTGAAATAATCAAGGGGGTACGCGCTTCGTCGATTAAAATAGAGTCGACTTCGTCGATGATACAGAAGTTAAGCTCTCTCTGCACCATTGCCGACAGCGAATTTTTAAGGTTGTCGCGAAGGTAGTCGAAGCCGAGCTCGTTATTAGTTGCGTAAATTATATCGCACTTATAAGCCTTTTTCTTCTCTTCGTCGTCCATACCGGGTACGACTACGCCGACGGTTAAGCCCATAAATTTATGGACCTTACCCATCCACTCTGCGTCACGCTTAGCAAGGTAGTCGTTGACGGTTACGATATGAACGCCCTTGCCCGTAAGTGCGTTTAAATATGCAGGAAGGGTTGAAACGAGAGTTTTACCTTCACCCGTTCTCATCTCTGCAATTCTGCCTTGGTGTAAGCAGATACCGCCGATTATCTGCACGTGGAAGTGCTTCATCTTTAATACACGCCAGCTTGCTTCCCTTAATGCGGCAAACGCGTCGAACATTATATCGTCTAACGTCTCGCCGTCCGCTAATCTCTGCTTTAAAATGCCCGTCTGGCTTTTGAGCTCTTCATCGCTCATTTGGGCGTATTTAGGTTCTAACTCTTCTACTTTATTTGCGAGTTTATCAAGCTTTTTAACCGCTTTACGGCTGTCGGCTGAAGATAAAAAATTTAAAAGTCCCATTAGTCTCTCCGATTTTATTTCTTGACCGTTAAATATATCAACTCATTATACTAGTCTATTCTATATTATACTATATTTAACCGACTATGTAAAAGCTTTTTCGAAAAAAAATACAAGAATTTAGAATAAAAAACAAGTTTTTTAAACGAAAAAAGGACGAGTTGCAAACTCGCCCTTTATACTTCGTATAAAATTTTCTACGCGTTTATATCCATAAACGAGAATTTGTCGACGTCGAATAGCCCCGTATCCAAGAGCTTGACGTGGGGAATTACCGCAAGCGATAAAAACGCAAGCGACATAAACGCTTCCTGCTCTCTGTCCACGCCCATAGAGTACGCACGCTCTATAAGCGCCTTGCTGTCCCTTTGCAGACCTTCCGCGTCCCTTGACGACATAAGTCCGCCGATATCGAGCGAGAGCGAATATATCTTGCCCGACTTTTTATCTACGATGACCATACCGCCGCCTATTCTTGCAAGCTCGTTTGCAGCCTTTGCCATACTCTCGTTGTCGTCGCCAAGCAGAATTATATTGTGCGAATCGTGTGCAATGGTTATGCCCATCGCGCCGCCCTTAAAGCCGTAGCCCTTTAAAAGCCCCTTGCCGATATTGCCCGTGTACTTATGCCTTTCGACGACCGCCATTTTAAGCACGTCGGTGCCTTCGATATCGACGTCGCCGTCCTTGCTTTTAATTTCTAAAACTTCGCAGCCCGTTACCACGTTTCCGGGAAGTATGGTCATAACGTTTGCCTTTTCGCCATTTAAGGTGAGAATAAAATCTTCTGCCTTGAGCGGATTGACGTGAACGGTATTGAGTACGTCTTCAGGTAAGTATCTTTTGGAAGTATCGAAGAGAGCTTTTCCGTCCTTTGCAACGAGCTTTCCGTCCTTAAAGACGTATTTGGCGTTGAAATTTTTAAGCCCGTCTACGACGACGAGGTCGGCAAAATAGTAGGGTGCGATTGCGCCTTTAAACTTTAAATTATAGCACTCTGCCGCGTTCAAGGTGGCTATTGTAACCGCCCAGACGGGGTCTAAGCCGCCTGCAACGACCTTTCTTAACGCGTCGTCGATATGCCCCTTTTCCTTTAAGTCAGCGGCGTGCCTATCGTCCGTGCACATCAAAAATCTGCGCATATTGCCCGCCGTTACCGCCTTGGAATTGGACACGATATTGCGCGTTGAAGAGCCGTGTCGAAGGTGAACGTACACGCCCTTTGAAATCTTCTCTTCAATCTCTTCCACGCTTACGCATTCGTGGTCGGTGGAGATGCCGCCGCAAAGATAGGCGTTTAACGCATTGCCGCTGACCGAAGGCGCGTGCCCGTCGATGACCTTGCCGCAGTCGTGTGCAGACTGCAATTTTTCAAGCACGTCGGGGTCGGCGCCTATTACGCCGGGGAAGTTCATAAATTCGCCTAAGCCGTTAATAAACCCGTCCGATATATGCTCTCTTATATCCTTACCTGCAAGGGTTGCGCCACTCGTCTCGAACGGGGTTGCAGGCACGCAGGAAGGCAGTTGAACCTTTACGTCCAACGGCACGTTCTTAGACGCCTTTGCGATATATTCCGCGCCTGCCATACCGCACACGTTGGTTATTTCGTGGGGGTCGGCAATAATCGTGGTCGTACCCCTGGGTACGATTAAAGACGCAAACTCTTCGGGAGAAAGCTGACTGCTTTCGATATGCACGTGCGCGTCGATATAACCGGGCAGAACCTTTAAACCCGTAACGTCGATTTCTTCCTTGCCGCTATAGCTGCCGACGCCTACGATTTTATCGCCGACAATGCCTATATCGCCCCTTTTTACGGTGCAGGTAAACACGTCTACATACTCTGCATTTTTAAGCACGATATCGCATTCGGTGCGGCATATTGCCGCATCAATTAAATTTTTTAACATTTTTATCCCCCTGTAAAATTTAATTTATAGCACGCTTTTAAAGGCGTTTAAAACTTTAACTGCATACCGCCTTCGTAGTCGCTTCTGTACTTTAAGGCAACCGCCCCAGAAACTAGCGAAGCGTTTGCAAGCGCCTTACCTTTAGAAGGTCTGGGCTCTATTGTGATGTTTTCGGTGTCGAGCTCTTCAACCGAATTATCAGAACGAAGCAGGGCGATTTTATAAGGTACGGTGACGTAGTCCGCAAATAGCACTTTAGACTTTCCGTCGATAATCATCATACCCTTTCTGCCCCTTGCTATCGGGTTAAAGAGCGAAGCAATTACCTTTTTGATACAGCCTTGTTCGGACAGTATTATTATCTCGCCTTCGCCGTAGAACTGCGTAGCAAATATAACTTCGTCGCCGTCGTTTAAAAGCATACCCCTGACGCCTGCGGTCACCCTGCCCTGTACGGGGACGTCGTCCTTATCGGCGTTAAGACAAATGCCTTCTCTTGAGATAAAGCACATAGTGCTCTGCATATCGGGGTCGAACTGCTCTACGTTCAAAAGCTCGTCGCCCGTCTTTAATTTTATTGCAGGGAATACGGGTCGGGCAACCGAATACTCTGCCCATTCCGTGCGCTTAATCGTACCTTGCTTAGTGAAGAACAGCAACTCGCCTTCGGGCATCTTTTCGCCGACGGGGAAGATTTTAACGGGTTTTTCACCGCGCAAAGCTGCGTCGTAAAACTCTTTAAGCTTGACGCCTACGCCGCCCATTCCCGACGCTTCGAATTGATTTAAGTCCACCCTTACGCAGTTGCCGTAGTTGGTGAAGATGAGCGCCGCGCCGTCCGAACGGGTGACGACCGTGTGCTTATACATACCGTCGCCGCGATAGACGGTGGGCAACGCCTTTTTATACTTTTGGTCGAACTCGATTTTTTCGATGAATTTAACGTTGTCGTTTGCGGTGATTGCAAGCACCCAATCGGTTGCCGCACGCTTGATATCCTGCCTGAACACGTTGATTTTATCAACCGACGAGACGATTTGCGACTTGCGGGGGCAGGGATACTTATCGCGGATTTCACGCATTTCCTGCTTGACGATTTCCATCTGCCTTTCCCTGCTTTCAAGTATTGCCTTTAAGCGCTTTATAAGCTTTTGCAAATCGGCAAGCTCTTGTTCGAGCTTTTTAATTTCAAGCTTGGCAAGGCGTGCAAGGCGTAAATCCAAAATCGCCTGCGCCTGCACCTGTGTCAAGCCGAAACGTTCCATTAAGCTTACCCTTGCGGCGGCGGTGGATTCGGAAGATTTGATAATCTTTATAACTTCGTCTATGTTGTGAACGCCGATAATTAAGCCTTCCAAGATATGGCAACGGGCTTCCGCTTCCTTTAAGTCGAACTTGGTACGCCTGATTACAACCTGACGCTGATAGTTGACGTAGTGCTTTAATATTTCCAAAAGCCCAAGCTGTTTGGGCTTGCCGCCTGCTATGGCGACCATATTTATACCGAAAGTACACTCTAAATCGGTGTACTTGAAAAGGTACGAAAGTATTGCGTCTACGTCCGCGTCCTTCTTGCAGTAAATAACTGCCCTCATACCCGTACGGTCGGACTCGTCCACGACGTCGGCAATTCCCGAGAGAATTTCCTTTTTCTCTTCCTTTAAAAGCATTATCTTGCGGAGAAGGTCCGCCTTGTTGGTCTGGTAGGGGAGCTCGGTAAAAATTATTTCCTTTTTGCCGTTGTCGCCGTTTTCGACCGAATACTTTGCGCGCAAGGTTATCTTGCCCCTGCCCGTCTCGTACGCCTGCTGAAGCTCGTTTTCGATAATGTACGCGCCCGTAGGGAAATCGGGACCGGGTATTATCTTCATTAATTCGGTAAGCGATATTCTGGGATTGTCGATATACGCACAACAGCCGTCTATAACTTCGGTCAGGTTGTGGGTGGGAATATTGGTTGCAAGCCCGACTGCGATACCGCTTGCGCCGTTTACCAAAAGGTTGGGGAACCTGCCGGGAAGGATGTCGGGCTCTAACAAGCTGTCGTCGAAGTTGAAGGAAAAGGGAACGGTTTCCTTATCTAAGTCCCTTAAAAGCTCTAAGGCGAGCGGCTCTAACCTTGCTTCGGTATATCTCATAGCCGCCGCAGAGTCGCCGTCCACCGAGCCGAAGTTGCCGTGACCGTTGACGAGCGTCATACGCATGTTGAAGTCCTGCGCCATTCTTACCATTGCGTCGTACACCGAGCTGTCGCCGTGAGGGTGATATTTACCCATACAGTCGCCGACTATTCTCGCCGACTTCTTGTGCGGCTTATCGGGGGTTAAGCCCATCTCCGACATAGTGTACAGTATTCGCCTTTGAACGGGCTTTAACCCGTCTTCTACCCTGGGCAACGCCCTGTCTAAAATAACGAATTCCGCATACGGCAGCATAGACTGGGGCATAACTTCTTCCAACGGGGTGGTGAATACCTTGCCCTGCGGAATTATTTGCTGAAAACCATCATCCTTCTTTCTTGCCATAGCGGTTAATCCTCTGCACCCAAATTACTTTCGTTCTGCTTGCCGACCGAGACCTTTTCGATAAAGCCGTCGACCTTATTGAAGTCAGCGTTTTCCTGCAAAAACTGCTTTCTGCCTTCAACCTTATCTCCCATTAAAAGCTCTATCATAGACGCCGCTTCCGCAACGTCTTCAAGCGTTACCTGTATAAGATTTCGGGTAGCCGGATTCATAGTCGTCTCCCAAAGCTGTTCTGCCGACATTTCGCCCAAGCCCTTATAGCGCTGCAAGGAATAGCCCTTGCCCACCTTTTTAATCTTTTCGTCCAACTCCTTATCGTCGTAGGCGTACTCTACGATATCCTTTTTATATACCTTATAGAGTGGCGGCATACCGATATAGACGTAGCCTGCCGCAACTAAGTCGCGCATATACTTAAAGAAGAAGGTTAAAAGTATACAGCGAATGTGCATACCGTCCTGGTCTGCATCCGATAAAATTATTACCTTTTTATATCTCGACTTTTCGACGTCGAAGGAATTGTTAAACCCTGCGCCGATTGCCGACACTAAGGTTTTAATCTCTTCGTTTTGAAGCGCCTGCAGCGCCGTCTTTTTCTGCACGTTCAAGGGCTTGCCCCTTAAGGGAAGAATGGACTGGAATTGCCTTACCCTTGCCTGCTTTGCCGTACCGCCTGCGCTGTCGCCTTCTACTATGAACAGTTCGTTCATGTCGGGGTTCTTGCCCGAACAGGGCGCAAGCTTGCCTATAAGGTTTAACCCGTCGTTTTCGCTTGCGGCTTTGGCGACGTCCCTTTCGGCGCGGTGCTTAATCCTGTCGTCCGCCGCAAACTTCGCCTTTTTTGCAATTTCGTCAAAGGAAGATTTGTTACCCCTGACGTTCATAAGCTGGGTCAAGCCTTCGATGACCGCCTGCTCTACGGGGGCTTTTGCTTCGGGGTTGCCGAGCTTGGTCTTGGTCTGCCCTTCAAACTCGACGTTGTTCATCTGCACGGTCAAAACCGCCGTTAAGCCTTCCTTTACGTCGTCGGCGACGAAGGGCGAATCCTTTGCCTTTAATACGCCGTTACCCCTTGCGTAGTCGTTTACCGCCTTTAACAGCCCCGAGTGAAAGCCCGCTTCGTGATAGCCGCCTTCTACGGTGGAAATGTTGTTTACGAAAGAGTACAAGCTCTCTTCGTCCGCCTTGGTGTGGGCGATTGCAAATTCGATTTTAATTTTGCCCGCAGGCGCACCCTTGATTTGTATATCCTTAATCGTAGAATAGTACAAGGGCTGAGAATAAAGCTTGGTCTCGCCGTCGCAGACGTAGTTTACAAAGTCGACTAAGCCGCCGTCGTACTTGAAAGTTACGGGCTCTTTTGCAGGAAGAAGCACCTTAGTTACGGTGGGTTCGCCTTCACCTTCGTCGTTTTCAACAAGCTTGTACAGCTTGCGGTTGTCTGCAAAATTTATCTTTAAGCCCTTGTTCAAAAACGCAAGCTCTTTTAGCCTTTTTAATATAGTGTCGTAGTTCCACTCGACCGTTTCAAACACTTCGCTATCGGGCATAAAGCGAACGTAAGTACCCTTTTTAGTAGTCTTTTTGCCCGTATCGCATAAGGGACTTTCGGGAATGCCGCACTGCCATTTTTTAGCCTTTTTATCGTAGGTGGATACAAAACCCATCGTATATATCGTCTTACGGTAGACTTCTACCTTAAGCCACTTTGAAAGAGCGTTGGTAACCGACGCGCCTACGCCGTGCAGACCGCCTGAAAACGCGTAGTTACCGCTGTCGAACTTGCCGCCTGCGTGCAGCTTTGTGAATATCAGCTCTACGCCTGAAATGCCCGTTTTTGAGTTGATATCGGTGGGCATACCCCTTCCGTTATCTTCTACCGATGCAGAGCCGTCTTCGTGTAGAATTACGCTTATTTCGTTTGCGTAGCCGTTTGCCGCTTCGTCAATGGCGTTATCGACGATTTCCCACAGTATGTGGTGAAGCCCTTTTACGCCCGTTGAACCGATATACATACCAGGGCGAACCCTGACGGCTTCTAACCCTTCAAGCACTTTTAAGTCGTCTGCATTGTAACTCTTTTCAGCCATAGTTTTTCCCGTTGAATAAGTTTTGACGGTCATCTTACTTTACGCAGAGCCTTAAGGATACGCCATTGTAGGTTTTAAGCGCCTACGCTAAAGCATAATAAAGTCCGTCATATATAATTTTACCATATATTGTATAAAAATGCAAGTGTGACACGATAATTTGTGGGGGACGTTGATAAATTTAAACAACTTTATAATATTTATAACAAAATAACCGAGACAGACCGTCTCGGTTATAACTCAAATTTATT
>JBJEVB010000008.1:0-4955 GCA_051884155.1 Candidatus Coproplasma sp.
TTTGGTGGAGCAGCGGGGACTTGCACCCCGGTCTTACGGCGATTCAACGAGCTTTCTACATACTTAGTTTACCTTTTATTAATTCCCACGTCTATCGCCGATAAACGGGCTATAGAGCGCGGTCAAACCGCTAAGTCTTCTTTAAAAACGCGGTTAGATTTTTAAAGAGTTTTCCGTATTAAATAGCGCCGCAACACGACCCAACGGAATAGTCGGTGCGACGGACAGCTTTAAGTTTAAGCTGCGCAAGCAAGAGCTTCCCTGCGAGCAGAGAAGGTCATTACTTTTGAATCAGAAGATTCTGCATTTAAATTTAAGTTTCCGTTTTTACAAAGCCGAGCCTTTGGTATGCTTACTTCGTCCCCCCGCCGCAATCGAAACTGAAACTGCCCCATAAATTATAAGGGGGAACCCCGTACCAATATTATACGTATTCCCCCGAAAAAATCAAGTTATTTATAACTCTTTAATGAAGCTGTCAATATTTGACATTATTTTATCGTCTTCTTCCGTCGCCTTTACCCAATCGAAATTCTTATAGAACTCTTCGCTGCCGCTGGAAGATAAAAGCTTTGCAAGGCACTCTTCCGCTGCAACCGTGTTATAGGGGTTGTGCTTTTTATCGGCGAGCAATAGCTTGGTCACGTTATCACCCTGCGCTTTTTGCGCGGCACTGTGCTTTTTAGGCACCGTCCTATCCTTTTCGCCGTGAATTAAAAGGGCTTTAACGCCGCTCTTTTTCAATGCGTTTGCGGCGTGTGTATTGCCGTTTGACGAGCGGAAAGCATTTAAAATAAAGAAGAACGGATGAAGTATAGGCGCTAAAAACTTGCCCATAGGCGAGATGAGTTTAAGCTGGTCGCATATGCACTCGGCAGGGGCGTTAAAGCCTGAAAGGGCGACTACGCCGTCCGCCTTGACTTTGCTTGCCGCACAACAAACCGAGTACGCACCCCAGCTGTGACCCACAAGCGCAATCTTCTTGTCTTTTAACCTTTCGTCGCGTTTGACCCCTATATATGTGGCGATTACCACTTCGGTACCGACGTAAAACCCGCCCACTTTTTTGCCGACGGAATTGTTACAGCCGTAGGCGTCTGCCGCAACCACCGCATAGCCGAGCTTGGCTAAGGTTGCTATCTCTGTCATATAGCTTGACGAACCTGCGCCGAAGCCGTGCTGAAAGATAACCACCTTTTCGCAACTTTCTACAGGCTTTACCGTATAGATTTTTGCGTACAGCTTTTCGCCCCTGTAGGTTACGTCTATATCTTCCGTCTTTAAATTAAAGTCGTCTGCGGTAAAGTACTTGAAGTTGGGATTTTTATCCTGACGGGTAAACACCATTCCGTTGAGCATTGCGCTTATTGCCGTTAAGCCGAGAATTATTAAAAACAATAAACAGCCCAAGACTATTAAAACTATTTGCCAAATTTCCATAATAATTATAAATTCGGGGTGGCTATATGCCACCCCTTTATCCTTTATCTAAATTAAACTTGATTAAACGATATACTTATCGTCGAGTTCGGGTGCGGCGTCCATCTCTGCCTTAGGACCTTCGTAACCCTTTTTGCCGAGAAGCGCAAAGGTTGCAATCTTGCCGTTTTCTACGCCGGGCTGGTTGAAGGTGTTGATGTTGAGCATTGCACCTGTATATGCCGTCTGCATTTCGAACAGGAACATAAGCTGACCGAGCGTGAACGCGTTTACTTCGGGCAAGGTAATCGTATAATTCATTCTGCCTGCCTTCATAAGTGCGTATGCGGTCGCCTTGTTCTCTGCCTGAATGAGTTCCTGCATAGTGTGTCCGCCAAGGAAGCCTACGTCGGGGATATCTTCGCAACCGTGTGGAATGGGCATTTCACAGCCGTACTTACCTACGGAAATGAAGGTTATAACCTTATCGTAAGGGCCTTCGATATAAAGCTGAACCTGAGAGTGCTGGTCGGTTACGCCCAAACTCTTGACGGGGGTTGAACCTGCGTTGACTAAGTTGCCGTCGTAGTCCTTTGCCTTACCCAAGCTCTCCGCCCAGAGCTGGCAATACCAGTCTGCCATAAGCTTTAAGTTGTCCGAATAAGGCATTAATACGTGAATATTTTTGCCTTCGTTCATAGTTATGTACTGCAAAGCGGCGGTTGCCAAAGCGGGGTTTTTGGTGATTGAAGGCTTAGAGCAAAGGCTATCCATATAAGCCGCACCTGCCAAAAGACCCTTGATATCAATACCTAATACTGCCGCAGGGAGTAAACCTACGGGGCAGAGCTCTGAGAATCTGCC
This sequence comes from Candidatus Coproplasma sp., assembly GCA_051884155.1. Classification (GTDB taxonomy): domain Bacteria; phylum Bacillota; class Clostridia; order Christensenellales; family Borkfalkiaceae; genus Coproplasma. The sequence continues at coordinate 2,284 of JBJEVB010000008.1, forward strand.
GCCAACGCCGTCGGGAAGAACGTACTTTTTAACGTTTCCGCCGAGTGCGTTATTAATCTTGATTAAGTTACCCCTTGCCGCGTCGGTGGTGAAGATTACGTTGTCGGCAATATTTACGCCTGCATTTTTCAAAATATCAGCAATGATGAGATACTGCGTCATAGTCTCGCTGGTTGCACCGGACTTGGATATTACGTTAAAGCAGGTCTTATCGGGTTCGATAATATCTAAAAGTGCCGCCATTCTAACGGGGTCTACGTTGTCTTCCACGTAGAACTTAGGACCCTTACGCTTTGAAGCAGGAAGCTCGTTATAGTGCAAGTGGCAGAGTGCGTTATAAACCATTATGGGACCGAGCGCGCTGCCGCCGATACCGAGTACTACGAAGTACTTGAACTTCTTTCTCACTTCTTTTGCGGTGGCAAGAATATCTGCAACGATTTCGTCCTGATTGTAGGGAAGCTCAGTCCAGCCCATATACAAATCGTCCCTGCCGCGATTTTGAGCAACGTAGTTAAACGCTTCTTCAGCCTTACCCTTAATATCTTTAAGCTGAGAATCCTTAATGCCCTTTTCGCCAAGGAACTTTGCCATCATATTGTTGTAGTCAACGGTTACGCGCATTGAATTGCGCCATTCTCTCGTCTTGTAGCCCATTTATCTCCTCCGATAATATCATAATATTATTGCTTTTAGGCGTAACTATCTCTACCACTAACTGTTCTAAGCGAAAAATTCTTTGATAAACTTGCGGTAGTCCTTTTGCTGTGCGTCCTTGCACAGCCGCAAGAACTCCCACAACTTTCTCTTTGAATTTTTCTGCTTATAACCGCAAAGCGTCTTGAATAGAAGATTTTTGTTCCTGTTAAGGCGAGTGGTTGCGGGCGTACAGGGACGTACTCCAAAACCGCTCAACGCAGACAGGGACAAAAAGATACATTCAAGAAATTAGTGGTGGGGATAGTTACGCCTACGCACTGTAATTATATACCATCAAGGTCGGTTAGTCAATATGCGATTTAAAAAAAGAATATAAATTTTGTCGTTTATTCGGGGTCTGCGGCAAGCGAAAATATCGGGCGGCTGGTAGCAGCCGCCCGAAAAAATCTTTTTATAATAATAGGTATAGTTAAAACGGTTCACGCCCCTTATTCGGTTTTCTCTTCCACAACAAAGTATCCGCTCTCCGCATTAAGCGTAGCCTTATAAGCTTCAGCGTCCAACAACGAGCTAATATCTTTAGAGAAGCTGCCGCCCGTGATATTCACTTCGGTATCCGCCCCATTAGTTATTTCGCCGTTGAATACGCCGCCGTATACGTTTATCGTGGGCGTTTCGGGATAATCGTCGGGATACGAGTTTTTATCCACCCTTAACGCCGCTTTGCCGCCCGTGAACGTGCCACCGTAGATATTGAGTACGCCGTTAGACGAGAATATATACGCACCGAAGCCGTTTTCGCTAACGTAACTACCGCCGTAAATATCCGCAGTACCGTAGTTATCCACCGCTACGGCAGTGCAGTTCCAGGACTGAATTGAGTTCTGCAATTTTACCGTAAACTCGTTATCGCCCTTAAGCGTTGCTTCAAGACCGCAGACTTCTATGCAAGAGCCTATGTCGCTGGTTATCTTGACGCCGTTGAACGTACTGTAAGCAAAACAGAGATAGAACGCAGGAATCGTTCCGCCGGGTGCGGTAAGACCGTCGTTGTTTTGAGTAAACTCGCCGCCGTTTATCGTGATGCTTGCATAGCTCTCATCGCCGGATGATATAAAGCGGTAGTTGGTTTCGGCAATTATATTATTTAATTCGACGGTTGCGCCTATTAATTCGGTTTCGGTTTCTTCGCCGTTGTCGGAACGGATAAACGCGCCGTTATCGGTATTGCCGTCGTAACTGCCGCCGTTAAGAATGAGCGTAGACGTGTTTGAAAGCTTGAAAAAACCCCAAGACAATGAATTGCTTTCGGGTATTACCATTCCGCCCGTCGTTGCGTTGACCGTAAGACGGGATAAGCCGTTGACTGCAAATACACGACCGTTTTCATAATTATTCGTTAGGGTGTACTCACCGAGATTTAAGGTTAAATCGCTATCAATTGATATTACGCTTTCTACGGCAATATCTTTTATGAGAGTGACAATTCCGCCCTGAGCTGCCGCCGCAAGCAGACTCTGCTCGTCGGAAACGTAATTAACTTCGCTTAAATCGTCGAATAATGCAAGCTGTTCGTCCACCTTAGCGAAGTACTTGGCGTTTTGGATACCGATTAAAATTTCGTTATAAGTTGCGGCGAAATCAGCTTCGTAGTTGGGGCGGCTTAAAATTAGCCGTTCCCACTCTTTTTCAATGCGGCTTAATTGTTCGGTTTTATACACTTCAAAGTAAGAGACTGTAGGGGTAGGCGCTTCTACGGAAATAGTAGCTTGAGTTTCGTCCGTATAGATTATCGTAAAGTCGTATTTACCCGTTTCGGCATTGTATACGCAATCTATAGAAGATACGCCCACGCCGTCATTTCCGTCTTTACCGTCAACGCCGTCTTTACCGTCGGCACCTGCCGCGCCCGTTGCGCCCGTGTCGCCTTTATCGCCCTTTTCGCCTTGCGCGCCCGTTGCACCCGTGTCGCCTTTATCGCCCTTTTCTCCTTGCGCGCCCGTTGCGCCCTT
>JBJEVB010000008.1:5055-74426 GCA_051884155.1 Candidatus Coproplasma sp.
CCTTGCGCGCCCGTTGCGCCCTTTTCACCTTGTATGCCCTGCGCGCCCGTGTCGCCTTTTTCGCCCTTTTCGCCGCGAATAGAGTTTAACCACTCTTCATAGCTTAACGGCGTCTGTGAATTGCTCTCAGCGTTAGCCACGTACAACTCGTACACGGCGGCAATCTGCTCGTCTTTTTCCGAAGTATCCTTTGAAACGTTGCAAGCGGTTAAGCCTGCCGCGCCAGCCGCAACTGCGGCGGTAGATAAAACTGCGGCAACTATTTTTTTATTTTTCATTAAATAAGTCTCCTAAAAAAATATTCAACCATACAGTATATTTTTTTACGCGGATAAAATTGACTGTTTTTGTAAAATCACAAATTCTTTTGCGGTTTTAAAAATTTATGCGCTGCAAAATTAAACGCCCGTTTGAATTAAATTGACATTTATAAATTTAAGTAGTAACCTTATTTTGCGAACAAATGATTATTTTAAATCCCGACCAAAAGGTTGCAGACAAAAAAATAAGCGATTGGTACTTTAAAGGCACCAAACAGGTGTTCGTGCTTACGGGTTACGCAGGCACGGGCAAGACTGCGCTTATTAAACACACCGTACTTGAAACGCTGGGGCTTGATGATAGCTTTAGCGCGGCTTTCGTGACCCCTACGGGTAAGGCGGCAACCGTGCTAATTAAAAACGGCGTAAGCGCCTGCACCCTGCACAGGCTTATCTATCAGTCGCAGACAATTGAGCAGGAAGTCGAAGTAAACGGCAAAAAGATTAAGGTTGAAAAGCTGATTTTTAAGCGCAGAGAGAGCATTGATAAGGCGATTAAACTTATCGTAATAGACGAAGCTTCTATGGTTTCCGACGAAGTGCTTTTAGATATTTTAAACTTCGGCGTTAAAGTGCTTTTGTGCGGCGACGACGCGCAGCTGCCGCCCGTAGAAGGCTTTAACAGTTTTTTAAAGCACCCCGACCACACCTTGACGCAGATTGTAAGGCAGCAGCAGGACAACCCCATAATTCAGCTTGCCACCCTTGCAAGGGAAGGTAAGCCCATACCCTTCGGCAATTTCGGGGGGAAGGCTTCGGTCGTGTCCCAAAGAAATTTAACGGGCGAAAAACGGCAAGGGCTACTCACCCGTTGCGACCAGATTATCTGCGGACTAAACAGAACGAGAACTAAGCTTAACGACGAAGTAAGGGCGATTTTGGGCTTTGAAGGGCTGCCCCAAAACGGTGAAAAGCTTATATGTACCTTCAACAATTGGGAACAATATATCGACGGCGAAATGCGCTTTAACCTTGTAAACGGCATAATCGGCACCGCGTTAGACCCCTTTTACGGCGCCAACCCGTATATGGGTTTTATGCAGTTTAAGCCCGACTTTTTAGACGAGATTTGCCCAGACGCCCTGCCGTTCGATACGGGTATTTTCGAAAGCGGCGAATACCGCTATAAGCACGGCGACAGCTTTCCAAAGTTCGACGAAAACGGCGAGCCTATAGGCGTGTTTCAATTGAACAGGTTTGAGTTTGGCTACTGCATATCCTGCCATAAATCGCAGGGGTCGGAATTTGACAAGGTGGTCGCGTTTGACGAGAGCTACGCCTTTAAGGAAGATAAAAACCGCTGGCTTTACACCGCCGTAACGAGAGCGAAGGAAAAGCTTGTACTTGTAAGGTAAGTTTATCTGCGTTAGTTAAGTAAATATTAAGGAATAAACAAAAGGCAAAATTAAGGCATAACGATGGGTTTTGAAATTACGTTTTCCAACGTCCTATTGACGCTGATTTATATAATTCCGGGATTTTTAATCTGCAAAGTTAAAAAGGCGTCGGCAGAGCATTTGCCAACACTTTCGGCGGTTTTGGTCTACGTACTGTCCCCGTGCATGATAATTTCGTCGTTTATCTCACTCGATTATTCGACGGAAAACTTAATCAATATGGGGCTGTTTTTTATAGCCGTTTTGGTTTTGCAAATCGTGTTCATGCTCGTACTGTTTTTGATTTTCAAAAGCAAATACGAAGACAGCAAGTACCGCATTTTAACGATAGGTTCGGTTCTCGGCAACGTAGGATTTTTCGGCTTGCCCATAATAAAAGGGCTGTTCCCGAACAACCCCGAAGTTGCTTGCTACTCTTCCGTCTACGTCGTTGCAATGAACATTATCGTGTTTACCGTAGGCGTCTTCTGTTTGACCAACGATAAAAAATTTATGTCCTTGAAATCGACGCTGTTAAATCCGTCGACGATATCTTTCTTGGTCGCGCTTCCGCTGTTTATCTTCGGCGCAAAAAATTGGCTGCCCGATTTAGCTATCGAAGGCATTTCCCTTTTAGGCAAAATGACCACGCCGCTATGTATGATAATTCTCGGCATAAGGCTTGCAACCGTTTCCTTTAAAAAGCTGTTTTCAAGACCGATGGTATATATTATCTGCCTGTGTAAGCTTATAATTTTCCCGTTGTTTTGCTACCTTTGCGTGTACTTTATTCCCCTTGCGCAGACGTTTAAGGCGAGCGTGTTAATTCTTTCCGGCACGCCCTGCGCGGCGGTTATTTTAAGCCTTGCGGAAATGCACCGCAGCGAAATGGAGCTTTCGGCAAACTGCATACTACTAAGCACGCTTTTATGTATTGCCACCGTACCGCTTTTAACGCTTTTAATTTAGCTAATAAAGATTGAAAAATCCCCCTGCAAGGCGAGCCTTGCAGGGGGATTTTTATTGATTATTTTAATTAATTATTCCTGTGCGGATTTTATAAGGTACTCTGCAATATCTAAGGCGCGGGGGCAGTTTACGGCGTCTGCGCCCACGTTGCAGAAGGAAACGAAGGTATTAACGTCATCCGCCTTATCTGCTTTTATAAGGCACTTGCCCTTTAACTTAGCCTTGACGGTGTTTACGATTTCGTTGTCTGCGCCGTTCAATCTTACGCAGTTTACGCCTGCGTCTGCGGCAACCTGACAGGCTTTTACAAGCTCGTTTTCCCTTAAAACGGCACAGTCGAAGGAAAGCCTTAGCGCACGCACCTTTGCCGCCTTTTTAAGCTTTTTGCACTCGCGCTTGAAGTACTGAAAATTGCCGTCCTTAATTAAGGCGATAGGGGCGGAAACTTCCACTTCGTCCACGCCGTCCTTTACCGCACGCTTAACCGCGTCCGCCTTGACTTCGGTAGTATCTCCCCCGTGCGGATAGGAAATTGCGGCGATTAGCGAAACCTTAGGGTCTTCACCCAAAAAGCCGACGCACGCCTTTACGAAGGCAGGATAGACGACGAGCGCGCCGATTTCCTGCACGTTCGCCCTGCGGCATATATCCTTTAAATACGCCTTATCGCACAGCGGGGTCAGGCAGTCGCACTCGATTTTTAAAGCGGTCGCCTTTGCTTCCTTTACGCGGTTAGCCCTTTTAAATTCTTCAAATTCTTCTTCCGTAGTCTTTGCGGAATTTTCCTGTATTCCCATAATTACCCCTTTATAAACAAAATATTACAGTATTTTACGCCGAAAGTAATTTATTATTGCTCTATGGCGTTGAAAGGTTTTTTATATCTTATTTTAACTTTTGCGTTTTGCTTTATTGTCGTTCACTTTATCAAGCTTGCGTTGGTAGGGTTTTTAAGCCTTAAGGAAAAGAAACAGCCGCCGCCTAAGCCCGAAAAAAAGAGCGAGCCCGTCTACTATATCGTAGAAAAAAAGAAACCGCGAAAGGCGACCTATTCCGAGCCCAAAGAGATTGAGTTTAAAAAGTGAATATTGCTATATTTTAGCTTAATTTGAGCTTTTAGGTAAAATCAGTCTTCGTAACGGGTCAGATTTTTGCCGTCTTCCCAAAGGCGCTCTAAGTGATAGAAGTCTCTCATTTCGTCGTTGAACACATGCACGATTACGTCTCCGTAGTCAAGCACCGCCCACCTGCCTTCCCTTACGCCTTCTCTGCGGCGGGGCTCTAAATCGTAGTCCTTGCTCAGCTTTTCTTCCAGATTTTCGGCAAGCGATTTAACCTGCGTGGTCGAACGTCCGCTGCAAATAATGAAATAATCGCACAGCGAAGTCTTGCTTTCAACGTCGATATAGACGACGTCGTAAGCCTTTTTACTGCTTAAAATTCCGCAGATGAGATTGACCTTTTCTAAACTTTTCATTTCTTCCATAGTTTACTCCTTTATCCTATGTGCTAAACGTTTTATCTGTTTTTAATCCATTCGTAGGCGCTTAAGGTCAAGCCGTCCATTTGGGCGCCCGTGCTTTGCAGATAGCGCACCTGATGATATAACGCTTCCTTAAAGCATAGCTTTATATCTTCCTTAAAAAGCCCCCTTAAAAAGTCTACGCCGTCAAACTTTCTACCTTCTTCAAGCATATCGCAAAGATACAAAAGTATACCTGCGTCAGTCATATTTTCCCTGCCCGTAGTGTGGTACTTGATTGCGTCCAAAATAAGCTGGTCGTCTATTTTAAAGGTATGCTCTGCAACGTAAGCCCCCGAATACTGATGAATCACAGGCTCGGAAGTGCCTTCGGGGCAGGTAAAGCCTTGAAGATAGGGGCTGTCTAAGCGCAAGTATTTCGCGCAGTCGTGCAACGCCGCCATAACTATGGCACGCCTTTCTTCAAGCCCCACGCGCGACGCGTTTTCCGCACACATAATTGCAACGCGCAGGGTGTGTTCCCAACGGCTTCTTTTAAGCATTTCCCTGACGGGCAGAACGTCGTTCATTATATACAAGCCGTTGTCCTTTATATATTGACAAACTTTTTTAGGAACATACCCACTGAAATCTTCGTCCAAAGCGGCGAGCGTGCGCACCGCAGTAGAGCTTACCTTTTCGCCGACGAAGGGAATTATCGAAACCTTACAGTTAAATTGCTCTTCCACCTTACGGGCGGCGATTGAAAAACTATTCCTTTCTTCCCTTGCGCACGCGGCGAGCGTGAACAGACTTAAAATTTTATCGGGGTTCTTCCATTTGGGGAAGCTTGCAAGCATATCTCCGCCGATAATTAAAAACCTTTCGGCGTCTGGGTACTGCCTTGCAATATGTTCGCAGGTTAAATAGGTGTAAGATACGCCGCCTTTAGTCAGCTCGTAGTTGGAAACTTCCGCTTCGGGGATATCTCCGAACGCCAAACGGCAGCATTCGTAGCGATGCCAAAAATCAACGGCAAGCTTGCCGCTTTTGTGCGGACTGATTGCCGATGGCATAATGATTATTTTATCGAGCTTTAATTCCTTGACCGCCAGGCGTGCAAGGTGAACGTGCTCTCTGTGAACGGGGTTAAACGCACCCCCGAATACTGCTACCTTCATACCGTTTTAAAATTAATCTGTTTTGTCAATAATTTGTGCGTGAGAAAAATTAATTTTGCCGTCCTATCCGACGTATTGTTTTTTACGCTGTGCGCGTTCTTAGTCAGCTTTACCGCATTGCGCTACTTTTTTAAAAGCGTTGCCGTTTCAATTATTATCTCTTGTTTAATTGCCGTTGCAGTCTTATTAATCTCGCTTTTTTTGACCTTAAAGAAAAGGCAAAAGCTGATTGCCACCACCGTCGGCGAAGGCGAAAGAAAACTGCTTGCAATCTATCTTTCAACCCTTTCGCCCGATAAACTGAAAAGCCTGTTTTTAGACGCATTAGACGGCGCATATGCCGTAGACAACCGTATAGAAGACGATGAAAACGAATACCGATTTGCCTTTAAGCTATCGCCCATAAATTGCGACGATATTGCCGAGCAAATTAGGGGCAGGGGCGAAAAGCAACTTGTAATACTGTGCTGCTCTCTTGCGCCCGACGCAATAAGCTTTGCCAAAGACTTTTCAACTAAAACGCTGTGCGTGGGGGAAATATATCCCCTTTTAAAGAAAAAGGGGTTACTGCCCGAAAACTACCCGTTTGCGTCTTCGGTCAAGAAGGGTGTGTTTAGCAAGGTTAAAAAGCGGTTTAATAGAAGACTTTGCCCTTCCCTTTTCTTTTCGGGACTGTTCCTTTTAATCTATTCCTTCTTTTCCTTTTATCCCGTATGGTATATAGTTACGGGAAGCGTGCTAACCCTTCTTTCCGCCGTTTGTCTTTTCTTTGCTGAGAGCGGTTAAATTTTGATGTGGTCGAAATCCTTTCTTGAAGAGCGGCGATAGAGCACGGCTTTTCTGCCTATTACGATAACGCACTCTGCCGAAAGCCTTTCTGCAAGCTCACGCCCCAGCTCTTTAGGGTCGCCGTCAGCGTTTTCCAAAATGGTTACTTTTATAAGCTCTCTCGCTTCTAAACAGTCTGAAAAGCTTTTAAGCATGTTTTCGCCTATGCCTTCTTTGCCCACCTGACCTATGGGGTCTAAGTTGGCGGCGATTGATTTTAATTTACTGCGTTGTTTTGACGTCAACATTATATCTTCATCCTTAAATTATAGTTTGTTTCAATCAGGGAACGTAGTCGAATTCCACGTCGCCGATAATTACTGTGTCGCCCTGCTTTAAACCCATTTTGAGCAGCTTTGAAATTACGCCCTTGTCCCTTAAAATCTTTTGGAAATAAGCCATAGACTCAGCGTCGTTTAAGGCGACGTTTCTGCACAGCATATCGACGAGCGAGCCTACCACGACGTAAGCGCCGTTTTCGTCTATATAGATTTCAAATTCAAGGTTGCCGCTTTTTCTGTAGGTAAACTCTTCGTCCACTTCTACAGGCTCTGCCTTAGGAAGAGTGGAAAGTATTTCCCACACGCCCTTTATAAGCTCTTCCGTGCCTTCTCCGCTTACTGCGGTAATGGGGTACAGCTTGTACTTTTTGGAAAACTTCTTTTTAAACGCCTTTAAGTTTTCTTCCGCGCCGGCAACGTCGCACTTATTAAGCGCAACAACCTGCGGAAGAGACGAAAGCTTTTCGGAATACTCTTTAAGCTCTGCATTAATTTTGATAAAGTCGTCTATGGGGTCGCGCTCTTCACAGCCCGAAATATCGACGACGTGAACGAGCATTCTCGTCCTTTCGATATGGCGCAAGAAGTCGTGCCCTAAGCCTGCGCCCTGCGCCGCGCCTTCTATAAGACCGGGAATGTCCGCCGCAACGAAGCTGTCGTCGTATAATTTGACTACGCCTAAATTGGGCGAAAGCGTGGTAAAGTGATAGTTTGCAATCTTGGGGTGAGCCGCCGTTATCTTTGAAAGCAAGGTGGACTTACCCACGTTGGGGAAGCCGATAAGACCGACGTCTGCAATGACCTTAAGCTCTAAGGTTAGTTCGTGCAGTTCGGTCTTTTCGCCCTTTTGCGCAAAGTTGGGGGCGTGCCTTCTCGCAGTTGTAAAGCGCACGTTGCCCTTACCGCCCCTGCCGCCTTCTGCAATCAGCTTTTTATCTGCATCGTTGAACATATCGGCAATGATTGAACCCGTCTCTACGTCCTTAACGATTGTACCGACGGGTACTTTTATAATTACGTCCGCACCACTCTTGCCGAAGCACTGGTTAGTGCCGCCCCTTTCGCCGTTGCCTGCAACGTACTTGGTCTTGTACCTGAAGGGAAGAAGGGTGTTTAAAGAGCCGTCTGCAACGATATAGATATCGCCGCCCTTACCGCCGTCGCCGCCGTCCGGTCCGCAAGCAGGCTTGCCCTTGTACGCCTTGAACGAATTCATACCGTCGCCGCCGTCGCCCGCCTTAATCGTTATTTTAACCTTGTCTATAAAAATTGAATTATCTGCCATGATAAACCCTTGTCAACGCCTTAGCCTTTAAACAAAACTCGGCGTTGTTTTCAGTATTGTTCATTGAAGAATACAGCTCTTCTTCCGTTAAGTTTTTTGAAAGCGCACCGCGTATTTGGGCGGACGCGTCGAGCTCTTGCGCTGAAAGTAAAAGCTCTTCCTTTCTCGCGCCCGAAGAGTGTACGTTTATTGCAGGGAATATCCTACGCTCTGCCATAGCGCGCGAAAGGGTCAATTCCATATTGCCCATCGACTTAAACTCTTCGTAGATTATATCGTCCAACTTACTGCCCGTATCGACGAGCGCAGTAGCGATAATAGTAAGCGAGCCGCCGCAATCTATGTTGCGCGCAGAGCCGAAAATGCGCTTTGCTTCTACTATTGCCTGCGGGTCAAGTCCGCCCGAAAGCGTCCTGCCTGAATTGCTGAGCGCGTTATACGCACGGGTTAAACGGGTTATACTATCCAACAAAATAACCACGTCCCTGCCTTCTTCAACCTGCCTTTTTGCATAAGAGAGCGTAAGCGCGGCGACGTGCGTGTGGTGGTAATCGCCCTTGTCGAACGTCGAATAGATTATTTCCGCGCCTGCAACCGTACGGCGGAAGTCGGTCACTTCTTCAGGTCGTTCATCTATAAGCAATACGATAACCATCGTATCGGGGTGGTTTTCAATTATAGAATTTGCAATATCCTTAAGCATAGTCGTCTTACCTGCTTTAGGCGGCGAGACGATTAACGCCCTTTGACCAAACCCTATAGGCGAGAACAAATCGATTACTCTGTCGGTTAAGGTGCAACCCTTGCGCTCTAAGCTTATGCGCCTGTCGGGGAAACAAGCCGTAAGCTCTTCAAACGGGGTTGCCCTGTTAAACGACGGCGCTTTGCCGTTGACCGAAAGAATATAGATTACGCCCGGACACTCGTTAGGGCGGCGGCGCTTTGCCTTGCATACAATTTTGTCGCCTTCCCTTAAGCGGTATTTGTTTACGAAGGATACGTGCATAAACACGTCTTCCGTAGAAGATATCTGCATATTCTGCGTGCGGACGAACCAATATTTATCCGAAAATTCCAAAACGCCCGAATAGGTTTCGGCGTCTTCTTTTTCTTCTAAAACGGCAACCGCGTCCGTACTCTCTATCTCTTTTTTAAGGCTTACGGAATTTTCTAAATAGCTGTCTCTGCAAGCGTTAATCTCTTCTAATATCTGATTATCGCAAGCCTGCGATTTGGGGCGCGCGCCGCGCGTTGCTGGCGGACAGGGCTCTGCCTTTGCCGACGCTATATCTAAAATATCGCAGATAAGCTCGTCCCGCTTTTTCGTAGTGGGAAGAGAAACGCCTACCGCCCTGCCGATTTGCCTTAGCTCGTAGACGTTTTTATCCTTGAGTTTGTTCTTTAATTGCTCTAATAATTCCATTATAACGGTGATGCCCCCTGAAATCGAATTTTGAAAGTTTAGAAAAATCGGGAATAATTTTGCTATTATCGGCGCTTATAACGCTGATAAACTGGTGAAATAAGGTACGGATTGAGCTGTTATAAACTACAGCCCGTATTGTAAAAACGTTTTGGAATGGCTTTCGTACTGCCGATAAAAGACGCGTGGCACTAACCTAAACTCAAGTGATAATGAAAGTGCCGACCGAAACGGTAAAATGAAAATATATTTAAGGCGTTACTTTATTGTAAAAGCGTTGCCTTGAGTATATAGGTTAAAGGCTTAGCTCCTGTTTAAGACGATAACGGTCGTTCTCTCGCCGTCGATATCTTCGCGAGAGAGCTCTATCTCGCCGTCAATTTCCTGAATTTCAACGTTTTCGCCGTCGAATTCGGAGAGAAATTCGTCCACCTTGTCGATATCCAAGTTACAGCCCTTAGTGCGGTAGTGCATAGGTATAACCACGTCGGGCATAATCCTGTCCACGTATTCCTTTGCCGTTGCACCGTCTATGGTGTACTTGCCGCCGACGGGAATGAGTAGCACGTTTACGGGCAGAATCGCTTCAATAAGCTCGGGGGTGCAATCTTCGCCCAAATCGCCGAGATGGCATACGTCCAACCCGTCCATACGGAATTTGAATATTACGTTTTCCCCACGCTTTTCGCCTGAAAGGTTGTCGTGAAAGCTCTTTATAGCGTTAATTTCCACACCGGGCAACTCATAGCCCTGCTCCTTATCCAACACGACGGGATTGCCTGAAACGTTTTCAACCGCGTCGTGGTCGTAATGGTGATGGGAAACCGTAACCGCATCGGCGGAAACGGGCGGCATTTTGTAACCTATCTCTTCGCTGAACGGGTCGCACACGACGGTCGTGCCCGTACTCTCTTTAAGAAGGAAACAAGAATGTCCTAAATACTTGATTTTCATTGATAACCCCTATTTTTTATTATATGAAAAAATATTTATTTTAAGTAGTTTATTATTTATTTTGCGCCTATCAAGAGCTTAATTCAATCTGCGCCCTTTGCTATAAGCGAAATATCTACCGACTTGCGCCCGTCGCCGTCGTCGAATACGACAATTATATCTTTCCCTAAGCCGAAGTCCTGAATATTGAGATATGAACAGTACACTTCGTACGGGGCGGACGCGTTTGAAAGCTTTATTCTGCCGACGGTGCGTTTGCCTTGAACGAATTCAACTTCCAACCCGTCGCCTAAGGCTTTATGCACGACTTTGTCCTTTTCGATTTTTAAAAGGAAGTCGGCGCCGTCTAACGCGTACAGAACCGTTATCGTTTCGCCCGTAAGCTTTACCTTTGCTTTTACGGGTGCGTTTTGCCCGAATTTAATAAAATATTCCATTATTTAAGCTGAGTAACCGTTATGCCGTCGCCGACGAAATTTTCCGCCTTGCCGTTTCTGTACGCCGTTGCGCCCACGCTTAAAAATTTAGCAAGCCCGTCCGTACTGCCGCCCTTTTGCGCCCTTTCAAGCTCGTTTACAAAACCCTGCAGACAGGAAATTAAGTTGTTGCATTTTTTTATAAGGTTGTCAGCGTTGTCTAAATACAGCGCCGCCCACGCGTTTTCGTCCACGCCTGCAATTCTCGTCATATCCTGAAAGCTACCGCCCGTAAAGCCGAGACAGCCTTCTATCTCTTCATCGTTGACGTAGGCGTTGGATACGACGTGCGCAAGCTGTGAAGTGTATGCAATCTTTCTGTCGTGAAGCTGTGCCGAACACTCTACAAGGTACTTAAATCCCATATCCTTGACCAAAGCTTTGATAGTTTCAAGCGAATTATAATCGGTAAACCTACCGTGCGTGATAACCATACTCGCCCTGTCGAAAAGGTCCGCACAGGCGTTCTCTATACCCGTAACTTCCTTGCCTGCCATAGGGTGCATACCCACGTAGTTTATAGAAAGATTTGCACTATAAACCGCGTCTTCTATCAACCTTTTAACGCCGCATATATCCGCAACGATTGCACCCTTTTTAAAGGGCGTGTTTAAAATGAAGTCCACCGTTGCCTGCGGCGGAAGAGCGACTATAACCGCGTCGTACTTTTCAAACGAGCTTGCAGCCCCGTCCACTATGTTATTTTCAAGCGCGTACTGCAAAGGTTTAGGCGAACGGTTAAAACCTTCTACCCTGTACCCTGCCCTTTTAAGCGCCATTGCCATAGAGCCGCCGATAAGCCCTAAGCCGACGATACAAATTTCCATATTGCTTTTCCTTAAAGTATAAGTCTGTCAACAAAATATACGTAGATATTATAGCACAGTATTTTATTATTTACAATTAAATAAATGCAGTTAATTAATATTTAACTTTACAAGATATTATTTAGTGCGGATTACGCTTATTGTGTTGACTTTAGGCTGAAAATTATTTATAATTTTTGTTGGAATTAAATGTAAGGAGTTTCTTTATATGAACAAAAAATCGGTTAAAGACTTAAGGTGCCTTAAAGGCAAGAAAGTTTTGGTAAGATGCGACTTTAACGTACCCATGAAGGACGGCGTAATTACCGACGAAAACAGAATTATCGGCGCACTGCCCACCATTAAATATTTATTGGACAAGGGCGCAAGAGTAACCCTTTGCTCGCATATGGGCAAGCCCCATTCCATTTTCTCTTCCGAAGTTAAGCTCAACAAGAAGGACTTGAAGAAGGTTGAAAAGGGCGAAGCTACTAAGGAAGAAATCATAACTAAGGCTTTAAAGGACGAACCCAAAAAGCTTACCCTTGCACCAGTTGCCGCAAGACTAAACGAGCTGCTCGGCGGCAAGGTTACCTTCGCAACCGACGTAATCGGTCCCGACGCTAAGGCAAAGAGAGACGCATTAAAAGACGGCGAAGCAGTCCTTTTGGAAAACCTTCGCTTCCACTGGGAAGAAGAGAAGAAGGACGAAGCGTTCTGCAGAGAGCTTGCATACGACGCAACCATCTACGTCAACGACGCTTTCGGTACGGCGCACCGTTCTCACGCTTCCACTGCGGCAATCGTCGAATACGGCATTATCAAGACTGCTGTTTGCGGTTTCTTAATCGAAAAGGAACTCAACGTTATGGCGGCTACGCTTGAAAACCCCGTTCGCCCCTTCGTTGCAATCTTAGGCGGCGCAAAGGTTGCCGACAAGTTAAACGTAATTTCCAACCTTTTGGAAAAGTGCGACACGCTTATTATCGGCGGCGGTATGGCTTATACCTTCTTAAAGGCTAAGGGCTACGAAATCGGCACTTCGCTTTTAGACGAAGAGAAGATTGACTACTGCAAAGAGATGATGGCTAAGGCAGAAAAAGAAGGCAAACAGCTTCTTTTACCCATCGACACCGTTGTAACCAAGTCCTTCCCCGACCCCATCGACGCTGAAATCGAAGTTACCACCGTTGATTCCGACAAGATTCCTGCAGATATGATGGGTATGGATATCGGCGAAAAGACCCGTCAGCTCTATGCAGACGCCATTCACTCTGCAAAATCCGTAGTTTGGAACGGACCTATGGGCGTGTTCGAGAACCCCACCCTTGCAAAGGGTACGATAGCGGTTGCTCAGGCGCTTGCAGACGTATACGGCAAGTGCACCACCATTATCGGCGGCGGCGACTCTGCTGCGGCCGTTCAACAGCTCGGCTTTGCAGATAAGATGAGCCACATTTCAACGGGCGGCGGCGCTTCGCTTGAACTTTTCGAAGGCAAAGTCCTTCCCGGTATCGCTTGCCTTAACGACAAGAAGTAATTAAAAGGTTTTATATGCAGGGGAAGCTTAACCGCTTCCCCTTACGTTTATTTTGGAAAAATGAAAAAGTTAGTTAAGCACAAATTAATTAAAGAGAAAAAGCCGAAGTCGTTTTACGCAAAACGGGTTAAACCTATGCTTTTGCTATACTGTCTATCCATAGTGGTTTTGGGTGCAATCGTGATGATTGTTACACTTTCCGTACCGTTTGAGAAAGCTGAGCTTGCCGCAACTATAAGCGGTGTTATAGCCATTGCTCTATTTATTGCAATTTCGCTCTCGGTGGTCTTTTTCTTTACACCGCTGCTTAAAAAGGCTCAGGCGAAAAGGGATTTTGCGCTCTGCGACTTTACCCCCTATATATCCGACGGCGAAAGCGAAATTTTTACCTGCGAATACCATATGTGCAGGTATACTATGGACGCTTCCCCGTTCGATAGCGAAGGAAGTTTAACCTTTAAAAACAATCAAGAGACTGAAGAATATATTTCTCAACACTTCGCACAGACCCTTTTAAGCACGCGGTTATATTACAACGGAACCAACCTATCGCCCTTTTTTATACACTATTTCTTCGACGGCGACGACGGCATCTCTTTCCGCGTGGATAAAAAGACGGACGGAAAGATAACCACGCTTGATATCTACGAAATACATACCGCCGAATTTACGGCGGACGGACTTAAGCTCGGCGAGAAGTTGATTCCCTATAATCTTATAGAAGACGCCCACGTTAAAACGGGGTTTAGTAAGGATACGGATTTTTACGCCGCTATAAGACTGTTTATTAATCACGAAGACGGATTTCTATCCTTTCAATTCTCTTCCCGCATTGCGGAAATTATCAAGCGTTATAATATAAAGGTTTGGAACAAAGACGTATTCGACTACGTTTTGGATAACCCTGCCCGTGCCTTTGAACAGACGGCGTTGCAGTTGTGCTTGAGAAAACTTAAATAATTTGGGTTGCCATTGTTGATTTTAGTTCTAAATGGTGGTATAATATTTTGAGTAAAATGATTTTGGGAGATAATAATATGAGAAAACCTTTTATTGCAGGCAATTGGAAGATGAACATGACCGCAGAGAGCGGCGCAAAGCTTATAAAAGAGCTTGCACCCCTCGTTGCCGACGCCGATTGCGACGTGGCGTTATGCGTACCCGCAATACTCATTCCTGCCATGACCAAAGCGGCAGAAGGCACTAACATTGCCATCGGTGCAGAGAACGTTCACTGGGCTGAAAAGGGTGCGTACACGGGTGAAATTTCCTGCGAGCAATTAAAAGAGTACGGCGTTAAATACGCAATAATCGGTCACAGCGAGAGAAGGCAGTACTTCGGCGAGACGGACGAAGGCGTAAACAAGCGTACCTTAGCCGCACTTGCTAATGGCATTACCCCCATAGTATGCGTAGGCGAAACGCTTGCAGAGCGCGAAGCTAACGTTACTGAACAGGTATTAGATAAACAGCTTACGGACGGTCTTAAGGGCGTTGAAGACTTGACCAAAGTCGTAATCGCATACGAACCCGTTTGGGCTATTGGCACGGGCAAAACCGCAACCGACGAGCAGGCTCAAGAGACGATTGCATACATACGCAAAAAGTTAGGTCAGCTGTTCTGCCCTAAGTGCGCCGAAAAGGTTATAATTCAGTACGGCGGCTCTATGAACGCAGGCAACTGCAAGGGACTTATGGCTCAGCCCGATATCGACGGCGGTTTAATCGGCGGAGCTTCGCTTAAGCTTGATTTTGCAACTATCGTAAACTACAACAAATAATCGAATATACACGAGGACAATTAAATGAAGAAAACACCTTACGCACTTATTATTATGGACGGCTACGGTCTTGCCGCCGCAGGCGAAGGAAACGCCATTTCAATCGACGGCTCTAAGAACGTTAACGAATACCTTAAAAACTACCCTTCCGCAACGCTGGGCGCAAGCGGACTTTCGGTAGGTCTCCCCGACGGGCAGATGGGCAACAGCGAAGTCGGTCACTTGAATATGGGTGCAGGCAGAATTGTTTACCAAGATTTAACCAAGATAACTAAGGCTATCGAAGACGGTGATTTCTTTGAAAACCCCGCCCTTTTAAAGGCAATGAACAACGCCGTAAATAGCGGCAAGAAGTTGCACCTTTACGGCTTACTTTCAACGGGCGGCGTTCACAGCCATATCGGGCACATCTACGCCCTTTTAAAGATGGCAAAGGATTGCGGCGTTAAGGAGTGCTACGTCCATTGCTTTATGGACGGCAGAGACGTTTCCCCCACTTCGGGCGCAGGCTTCATCCGCGATTTGCAGGCTGAAATGGCAAGGCTTAACTACGGCAAAATCGCGTCCGTTACGGGCAGGTACTACGCAATGGACCGCGACAACAATTGGGACAGAATAGAAAAGGCTTACGATATGCTAACTCTCGGCACGGGTACCCCCTGCACCGACCCCGCTCAAGCGGTTGAAGAGAGTTATGCAAAAGGCGTGACTGACGAATTCTTAACCCCCATTAAGGTATACGAAGACGGCAAACCCATAGGTCTTATTGAAAAGGGCGACAGCATCGTAATGTTCAACTTCCGCCCCGACAGGGCAAGGCAGATTACGAGAGCCATGTCGCAGAGAGAGTTCATCGTGCCCAAGGGCACGGCGTTTGAGAGAAAGACGGGCTTTTTGGAACCCGTTTACGTCTGCTTTACCGTTTACGACGCAGAGTTCAAGGACGTGGATATCGCCTTCCCCAAGACGAGACTTGACAACACCTTAGGCGAATACCTTGCTAAGTGCGGCAAAAAACAGCTTAGAATTGCAGAGACCGAGAAGTATGCTCACGTAACATTCTTTTTCAACGGCGGTATCGAAGCGCCCAACGAGAACGAAGTGAGAGACCTTATCCCTTCGCCCAAAGTTGCAACCTACGATTTGAAGCCCGAGATGAGCGCATACCTTGTAACCGACAAGGTGCTTGAAGAGCTTGACACTGGCGACTTTGACGTGATTATCTTAAACTACGCCAACTGCGATATGGTAGGTCATACGGGCGTTATTCCTGCGGCAGTCAAAGCCGTGCATACCGTTGACGAGTGCGTAAAGAAGGTTATAGACAAAATTCTTTCAATGGGCGGAAGCGTGCTGTTGACCGCAGACCACGGCAATGCAGACAAGCTACTCGCTGAAGACGGCTCTTCGTTTACTGCGCACACCACCAACCCCGTACCCGTTGCGCTTATTTCCAAAGAGTACAAAGACGTACAGCTTCGCACGGACGGCATTTTAGCCGACCTTGCCCCCACTCTTCTCACGGTTATGGGCTTACCCGTCCCCAAAGAGATGACAGGCAAGTGCTTGATTAAGTAATAAAAAGACAACTCAAATTTAAAAAACAATCTTAACGCCCGCACGAATTTAGTGCGGGCGAGCTTATAAATTATAACGGCATATAAATAATAGTATGGAAGAAAATCAATTGCAACAACTAAATAACGGCGAACTATCGCCGCCCACTAAAACTAAGGCGGAAAGTTTTTTTACCAAGCCTTGGGCGGTGGCGCTGTGTGCAATTTTCTGCTGCGTACTATGGGGCAGTGCGTTCCCCTGCGTTAAGACGGGGTATATTCTGTTTGATATTAACAGGAACCACGCTCCTTCGCTTATGCTGTTTGCCGGCGTGCGGTTTACGCTTGCCGGCTTAATGGTAATTGCATTCGGCTCTATCCAAAAGAAAAAGCTTTTAACGCCTAAACCCCGTAATATGTGGCGAGTATTGGTCGTTGCGCTATTTCAAACCTGTTTGCAGTACACCTTTTTCTATATCGGGCTTGCGCACGTTTCGGGGGTTAAATCTTCGGTTTTAAACGGGCTTGGCGTATTCTTTACAATCCTTTTTGCCTGCTTTATATTCCGCACGGAAAAATTTAACCTTATCAAGCTTTTGGGCTGTATCTTAGGGTTTAGCGGCGTGGTGCTTATAAATTTAGGCGGTGATTTTTCCTTTACCTTTTCAATTATCGGCGAAGGGTTTTTAATCTTTTCGGGGCTTTCCGCAGCGACTGCGTCTGGGTTTGTTAAAATCTTTTCCAAGCACGAGAACACGACGGCTTTATGCGGCTATCAGTTTTTAATTGGCGGCGTGGCGCTTATAATTATAGGGCTAAGCTTCGGCGGCACGATTAACCAAATTAGCGTAGGTGCGGTATTCCTTTTACTGTACCTTGCGTTCCTTTCCGCCTGTGCGTTTACCTTACAGGGGTATCTATTTAAATACAACCCCGTATCCAAAGTGGCTGTCTATAAAAGCACCAACCCCCTTTTCGGGGCGTTGTTTTCCGCAATTATCTTGGGCGAGAGCGAACAGCTTTTAAGCTGGTTCACCCTTATTGCAATCGCGCTCGTCTGTCTTGGAATTTTTATAATAAACAAATTCGGCGAAAGCAGGGCGTTATTTAAAAGGAAGCAGAACATTTCACAAAAAAATAATTAAATTTTTGTTATAACGACCCGTTTTTCATTGTCAAAAGTTTTCGACCGTGTTATAATACCTTTCGTAATTGTACTTATATTGAGGTTTTAAAATGTTAAATCTTCTTGCAGCAAGTTTTGATACGCCCCAATGGGTTGCTTATATCGTACTTACTTCAGTAGCTATCGCACTTATGTTCATTGCGGCTCTTTCCGCAATAGTTTTAGTTCTGTTACAGCAGAGCAATTCCGAAGGTATCGACGGTATTACAGGCTCTAGCGAAACTTTCTTCGGCAAAAACAAAGGTCAGTCGATTGAAAGCAAGCTTAAAAAGTGGACCTGGATTAGCCTTGCCGTGCTTGCGGTAATTGCAATCGTGTTCTACGTAGCAAGCATTTTGCTTAACGCTTAATCAAAAGAAAACTGTAGCGGAACCTATCGGTTCCGCTTTTTTTGTAAGAATTTTTGCATACTATTATTATGGATTTAAGAAAAACTATTCTATCCGCGTTCAAGAGCGGTAAACTTGAAAACAAGACGCAAAGCGAAATAATCTCTGCCCTGCACCTTCCCCCTTCGTATAAAAAACCTGCAAAAGCGGTCATAAAGAATTTATCGAGCGAAGGGCTGATTATCAAGGTTGACGGCGGCAAATACGTTTCCCCTGAAAAAGCAGGGGCGTTTTACGCTACCGTTAAAGCCAACGCAGGCGGCTATGCCTTTTTAATCCCCGACGGCTTCAAAGAGCGTGAGAACGACTACTTCGTCCCTGCAAAAAGGCTTAACGGCGCACTCGATAAAGACAAGGTACTCGCAATTCCTTTGGGCAAGGGCGACGAAGCTATGATTTTAAAAATTATAAGTCGCGGCAGGCAGAGTATTACGGGCAGGCTAATCTACGAGCGCGGCAACTACTTTGTCATTTCCGACGACAGGGCGTACGGCGCCAACGTGCTTATCCCCCGTTCGCTTTTGTCGGGCGCAGCCGAAGGCGACAAGGTCGTTGCGGAAATTACGGCGCACCACCAGGATTTCGTAAACGGAAAAATTATAAAGGTGTTAGGCGCGGACGGCGATTTTATGACCGAAGAAGAAGCCATTATCGCCGCAGCAGAGCTTAACACGGAATTTCCGCCCTACGTTTTAGAGACAGCCGAAAAGGTTTCAAGCGAAAAGGTTTTGCTTGGCGATAGGGTTGATTTACGCTCGCTTTTGACCGTAACGATAGACGGCGTTGATACGAGAGATATCGACGACGCCGTATCGCTTGAAATAATAGGCGGCAAGTTGCGCTTAGGCGTGCATATCGCCGACGTCAGCCACTACGTCAAGTTCAACGGCTGTATCGACAAGGAAGCGTATGCAAGGGGTACGAGCGTATACTTCCCCGACAGGGTTTTGCCTATGCTGCCCAAGAGCCTTTCCAACAGCGCTTGCAGTCTTAACGAAGGCAAGGACAGATATGCAATGAGCTGTTTTATGACCTTTGATGAAAACGGTAAAAAGCTTGATTACGAGATTTTTGAAAGCGTGATAAACAGCGATAAGCGCCTTACCTACGACGAAGTAACTGCCGTTGTAGAAAGGGGTGAAACGGGCATAGTTACACCCGAAATAGCCGATATGCTTAAGGCTATGGCGTCGCTTTGCTTAAAGCTTGAAGCCATAAGAGAGCGCGACGGCGAAGTGAGCTTAGACGTAAAAGAAGCCCACATATACGTCGACGAAAGCGGTGAGATAGTTATTCCCGACTGTGACAGGGCGCTATCCCACCGACTTATAGAGCAGTTTATGGTGTCCGCCAACGAGAGCGTTGCCGACTTTGCCCTAAAGAGAAAAGCTCCCTTTTTATACCGCGTACACGAAAAGCCTACGCCTGAAAAGGTCAGTCTTTTATACGGGTTTATTAAGGAGCTTGGCATAAACGCTAACGGCGAAATAGAAGACGCGACACCTAAAGACTTTCAGAAAATTTTGAACCTTGTGGAAGATAAACCCTTTGCGCCCGTCGTAAACAAGGTTATGCTGCGCTCTATGCAAAAAGCGAGATATTGCGAAGAAAACTTAGGGCACTTTGGGCTTGCAAGCAAGTGCTACTGCCACTTTACTTCGCCCATACGCCGCTACCCCGACCTGTTCGTACACCGCGTTTTAAAAGTGCTTTTGCACGGTTGGGACGACGGAATTTTAGCTAAATACTCGGCAATTGCCCCTACGGCGGCAACCGATACGAGCGAGAGAGAACGGCGAGCAGAGCAAGCCGAAAGGGACGTGGACGACTTGTACAAGCTTGCGTATATGCAAAAGCATATCGGCGAGCAGTTCGACGCAGTCGTGTCGGGCGTAATCGAGAGCGGAATTTTTGCAGAGCTTGCCAACACGGTTGAAGGATTTATTCACATCGACCTACTGCCCGACGACTATTACGAGCATTTCCCCGAAAAGTTTTTACTCAAGGGCAGAAGGCACTCCTTTAAACTTGGCGACAGCATAAAGGTTAAGGCAATAGGCTGTGATTTATGCTCTCGCCGAATACAATTTTCGTTGGTTTAACTTTACAAAGACTTATAATAAAGGTATAATATAGATAATGAGT
Source organism: Candidatus Coproplasma sp. (assembly GCA_051884155.1). Lineage (GTDB taxonomy): Bacteria > Bacillota > Clostridia > Christensenellales > Borkfalkiaceae > Coproplasma. The sequence continues at coordinate 25,014 of JBJEVB010000008.1, forward strand.
AAACAAATTGCCTATAACAAATCCGCTACGTTTGAATACTTTATCGAAGAGAAATACGAAGCGGGAATAGTTTTGGAAGGTGCGGAAGTTAAGTCTCTTAGGGCTGGCAACTGCAATTTAAAGGACAGCTTCTGCTTTATCCGCGACGGTCAGGTGACCTTGAAAAATATGCATATACCCGTCTACGATAAGAGCGGTGCGTTCAACTCTAAAGATTCCAAAAGGGACAGACGGCTTTTGTTGCATAAAGCTGAAATCGACAAAATCGTCGGTAAAATCAACCAAAAGGGTATGACTTTAGTACCCATAGCCCTGTATTTTAAGGACAACCTTATAAAAGTTGAAATTGCCCTTTGCAAAGGCAAGCAGACCTTTGACAAGAAAGAGACGATTAAAAAACGCGATTTAGAGCGTGAGACGAGAAGACAGCTTAAAGACTATTAATTTTAAAATTATTTTTAAAGGATAAACGTATGAAAGAATTAAAACTTGACAGCTTGTGCGTTCAGGCAGGTTATTCCCCCAAGACGGGCGAAAGCAGAATACCCCCTATCTGCCAGTCGACCACCTTTTTCTACGGCGACACGCAGGAAATGGCTGACTGCTTTGACTTAAAGAGCGACGGGTACTTCTATTCCCGACTCGCTAACCCCACCGTTGCCGCGTTAGAAGGCAAGGTTGCCGCGTTAGAAGGCGGCGTTGCGGCTGTGGGCTGCGCTTCGGGTATGAGCGCGACTACGCTTGCGGCGTTCACCGTTGCTGGCGCCGGCGATAACGTAGTTATCTCTCAGGCTTGCTACGGCGGTACGTTCAACCTTTTCGGCACGACCCTGCCTAAGCTTGGCATAGAGTGCAGGTTCTTTAACCCCGACGACAACGCCGAAGAGATTGAAAAGCTCATAGACGATAAAACTAAGTTTATCTTCTGCGAGACGGTTGCTAACCCTTCTATCGTCGTTTTGGACTTCGATAAGATTGCTTCAATCTGCAAAAAGCACGAGTTGCTATTTCTTGTCGACAACACCTTAGCAACCCCTGCTCTCTGCCGCCCGAAGGAATTTGGCGCAAATATCGTCATTCACTCGTCCACCAAGTACTTAGACGGTCACGCGGCGGCGCTCGGCGGTATGATAGTCGATTTGGGCAACTTTAATTTTAAGGGCAACCCCAGATACGCATCTATGAATATCCCCGACGAGAGCTATCACGGCTTGGTTTATGCCGACCTGCCCGTAGCCTTTGCAACCAAGTGCAGGGCGCAGATGATTAGGGATATCGGCGCTATTATGGCGCCTATGAACGCATATATAACCTATCTTGGCTGCGACACTTTGGCTCTTCGTATGGCAAGACATTCTTCCAACGCTAAAACGGTTGCCGAATACCTTAGCAAGCACCCCAAGATTGAATGGGTTAAGCACGCGTCATTGCCCGATAATAAGTACCACGCTTTGGCACAAAAGTATTTACCCAACGGTCAGGGCGGCATGATGAGCTTCGGCATAAAGGGCGACGTTAAAAAGTGCGCAACCTTTATGGAAGCTTTACAGATGATTACGCAGGAAACGCACGTTGCAGACGTAAGAAGCTGTGTGCTTCACCCTGCTTCCACCACTCACCGCCAGCTCTCTAAGGAAGATTTAGTCAAGGCAGGCGTACCCGAAAACCTTGTACGCCTTTCCGTCGGCATTGAAAACCCCGACGACATTATCGCCGACTTAGAGCAGGCTTTGGCAAAGATTTAATTATCAATTAAAAACTATACACCTGACCACACCTTTGCGTTGGTTTGGTCAGGCGTTTTACTTTGAGAAAACGGAAAAGAAAGATTATGCCTATCGTTATTGATAAACAACTTCCTGCATATTCCATATTAACAGGCGAAAGAATTTTCGTAATGGATAAAGACAGGGCAAGCTTACAGGACATTCGCCCCATAGAGATTGCCATATTGAACCTTATGCCCACCAAGGAGACGACGGAAACGCAGTTTATGAGACTACTCTCCAACTCGCCCTTGCAGGTAAACGTTACCTTAGTGCGCACCGCAAGCTATAACCCCACCCACACCGGTCAGGATTACTTGGACAGGTTTTACAAGGGCTTTGATGAAATAGTAAACAAAAAGTTCGACGGTATGATTATAACGGGTGCGCCCGTAGAAGATATGGAATTTGAGAGCGTTGCCTATTGGGACGAATTAGTCAAGATTTTTGAGTGGACTAAGACCAACGTAACTTCTACCCTGTTCATCTGCTGGGGCGCACAGGCGGCGTTGCACTATTTCTACGGAATTAAGAAGTACCGCCTTAAGGAAAAGTGCTTTGGCATTTTTGCCCATCAGCGCATTTTCGACGGCGAGATAGAACCGCTTATGCGCGGTATTTCCGACGAGTTCCATATGCCGCACTCAAGGCATACCATCATCTACGCAGACGACATTAAAAAGTGCGATAACCTTAAAATTCTTGCCTATTCAAAACGGGCAGGCGCAAGCATAATTAAGAGCAGGGACAACAGGCAGGTGTTCGTGACGGGACATATGGAATACGACAGGGACACCTTAAAACGCGAATACGAGCGCGATAAGGCAAAGGGCTTACCCATTAAACCGCCCGCAAACTACTTTGCGGATAAGGAGATGACTAAGGTTAAGATGAATTGGTCGTCCACTTCTAATCTGTTCTACATTAACTGGCTTAACTACTACGTATATCAGGTTACGCCTTACGTATTATAATCGGCTATTTAGCGTATTATATTTTGAGGTGACAAATGGTTAAAGCCAAAGAGTTTATTTTGAATATGCTTAAGGGCGGCGCGATAGGCTTGGCGATGATTATCCCCGGCGTTTCGGGCGGAACGCTTGCCGTGCTACTCGGCGTTTACGACAAGATAATAGAGAGCATAAGCGGACTGTTTAAAAGCTTTAAGAAGAGCTTTACGTTCCTTCTGCCCATTCTGCTCGGCGCGGTGATAGCGTTTGCGGCGCTTTATTATCCCTTAAAGTACGCCCTGCAATACGCACCCTTCCCCACCATTATGCTGTTTGCAGGCTTTATGCTTGGCAGCTGCCCCGATATGATTTGGGGCGCGAAAAAGGACGGATTTAAAAAGTTTGATATTGCGTCCGTGCTTATCCCCCTTGCAGTAGTTATCGGTATTTGCTTTATACCTAATATGGGCAACGTAGACTTGAGCTCGGCTATGCCCTGGCACGGATACTTAGTGCTTGCCGTAATGGGCGTTTTAGCGAGCTGTGCGCTCGTCGTGCCTGGTATAAGCGGCTCTATGCTAATGCTGATTTTCGGATATTACGAGCCGTTGCTTGGCATGATTTCAGCTTTAAGGACGGACTTTGGTCATTCCGTTTTAGTGCTTGCAATCTTCGCCTTAGGCGTTGTGGTCGGCTTCTTTACGATAGCTAAGCTTATGAAGCTTTTATTAAACAAGTACCGTCGCTCTACAATGTGGGCAATCGTGGGATTCGTGCTTGGCTCTATCCCTGCGGTTATAATAACCTTCTTCCACGAATACGGCGTAGCTTATTTGGATACTTTGCAGATTTGTTTAGGCGTGGCAACCTTTATAATAGGCGGCGTGGCAACGTTTTTTATTGCACGCTTTGCCGCAAAGAAAAATGCTGAAAAGCTTGAAACGGTTGAGACGACTGAAACAGCCCAAATATCGGACGATAAACCGCAAGAATAAATTAATTAAAACTACATTAGCCCGCACATATGTGCGGGCTAATTCATTTTTTTAGGTTAAATTTAAGGTGATAATTTAATTCAAACTCTATCGTCACGAGCTTTGGCTCGTGGCACTTTCCCTATTCTTTAGGGAAAGCAAGATTAAGGTGCAAAATTAATTATTGAGAGACCCTTTTACGTTTTTACAGCAGGCTGAAATAATCTGCAAACACTCGTCTAAAAGCGAGTTGGCTTCCTTATCAAGCTTCTTCGTTTTGATTGCGTCGTTGATTATAACCGCGCCGTAGTTGAATGCAGAAAACATATTTTTAAGCATAGGCTGTTGCTTTTCGTACGATTTTCCGCTTACGACGAAATAGTCGTACACCGCCTGTATTTTAACGCCGAGCTCTTTAAACTGAGATACGTTTCTCGTGGCGGCAATCTCTTCTGCCTTTTTTTGCACCTTATCAAGTAGGTCGCACAGCCTTAAATCTTCAAAATCCATATCTAACCTTTTTTAAAGGGGGAGACTTAAATCTCCCCCCTTAGTTTTATTTTAAGTTATACATTCTCTTCGTCGTCCTTGCCGTATGCAGGGTTGATGATGGGAGACATATTCTTGTAGTCCTTAACGCCAGTACCGGCAGGAATGAGCTTACCGATAATAACGTTTTCCTTCAAGCCCATAAGGGGGTCAATCTTGTTCTTGATTGCCGCGTCGGTAAGAACCCTGGAAGTTTCCTGGAAGGAAGCCGCCGATAAGAAGCTTTCGGTTGAGAGCGCCGCCTTGGTGATACCAAGCAGCACACGCTTCTGCAATGCGGGGTTACCGCCGTTTGCGATTGCCTTCTGGTTCTCTTCTTCAACGGTGAACATATCGACCGTTTCGCCGGGAAGTAAGTCGGTTGAACCTGAATTTTCAATTCTAACCTTCTTAAGCATCTGACGAACGATGATTTCAACGTGCTTATCGTTGATGGCAACGCCCTGACTGCGGTAAACGGACTGAATCTGCTCTAAGATGTAGTCCTGAACGCCCTTGACACCCTGAACTCTCAAGATATCCTGGGGATAGATAGAACCTGCGTTGAGCACGGTGCCGGGTGCAACCGTTTCGCCTGATTTAACCCTGAGCTCTGCATTGAAGGGAAGTGCGTAGTCCTTCTTAACTTCGCCCGTTACGGGGTCGCACACGATAACGTGCTTTAAGTTATCGGCGTCGTCAATCCTGACCTTACCCGAAACTTCGCAAAGCGTTGCGCAGCCCTTAGGTTTACGAGCTTCGAAAAGCTCTTCAACTCTGGGAAGACCCTGAGTAATATCGCCCGTTGCCGCAATACCGCCCGTATGGAAGGTACGCATGGTGAGCTGGGTACCGGGTTCACCGATTGACTGTGCCGCGATTACGCCGACTGCTTCGCCAGGCATAACGGGCGTGTTGGTAGCCATGTTCTTGCCGTAGCACTTTGCGCATACGCCGTAACGCGACGCGCAAGTAAACAGCGAACGTATAGAAACCTGTTCGATTCCTGCGTCTACTATCTTCTTAGCGATTTCGTCGGTGACGAATTCGTTCTGAGCAATGATGACGTTGCCGTCCTTGTCAACCACGTCTTCGGATACGAACCTACCCTGAATTCTGTCTTCAAGACCTTCGATAACTTCGCCGTTAGGTCCGATTATAGCCTTAACGACCATACCGCGTGGCTTCTTTGAGCCTGCCATACAGTCTTCTTCTCTTACGATTACTTCGTGAGCTACGTCTACGAGCCTACGGGTAAGGTAACCGGAGTCAGCCGTCTTTAACGCCGTATCGGCAAGACCTTTACGACCGCCGTGCGAAGAGATGAAGTATTCGAGAACCGAAAGACCCTGCCTGAAGCAAGACTTAACGGGTACTTCGATTTTACGACCCTGAGGGTTAACCATGAGTCCGCGCATACCGGAAAGCTGTTTCATCTGGTCGATTGAACCACGTGCGCCTGAGTTTGCCATCATCCAAATAGGATTGAACTTATCAAGCGACGCCTTGAGTGCATCGGTAACGGTATCGGTTGCGTTATCCCAAGCGTTGATAACTGCGTTGTAACGTTCTTCTTCTCTAAGTAGACCCCTTTGGTACTTTCTTTCAATCTGAAGAACCTTCTCTTCGGTCTTTTCAACGATTTCCTTCTTAGCTGCAGGAATGTGCATATCGAATACGGAAGTCGTGATTGCACCGATGGTTGAATACTTATAGCCGAGAGCCTTAACCTTGTCTAGTACTTCAGCCGCTTCTGCAGCGCCGCCCACCTTGAACGAACGGTCAACGATTTGACCGAGCTGCTTTTTGCCGACTGCTACGTTCTTGCCTAAGAATTCGTAGGAAATTTCGTACTTGAGATAGTCTTCAGGCTTTTCACGCTTAACGAAGCCCAAATCCTGGGGAAGCTGGCTGTTGAAGATAATTCTACCTACGGTAGTCTTTACGATGCCTTGTACGGTCTGACCGTTGAAGGGTGAATTCTTATCCTTGATGGTTACGGTACGGCGAACGTAAACTTCGTCCTGCATATGCAGGTACTTGGTCTGGTAAGCCATCATAACTTCGTCTTCGGAAATATATGCGTTGGGAACGTACTTTTCAGCGCCTTCTTCGCCTTCTGCACACTCGTAATATCTGTCGCCCGACCAGCGGTAGAACTTGCCTTCTTCTCTTCTTATAATGGTAAGGTAGTAAGCGCCCATAACCATATCCTGCGAAGGGGACATAACGGGCTTACCGTCGGAAAGCTTTAAGATATTGTTGGAAGAGAGCATTAAGAACCTTGCTTCTGCCTGAGCTTCGATTGAAAGGGGTACGTGAACGGACATCTGGTCGCCGTCGAAGTCTGCGTTGAAGGGCGTACATACAAGGGGATGAAGCTTAATTGCTCTGCCTTCGATGAGTACGGGCTCGAACGCCTGAATAGAGAGCCTGTGAAGGGTAGGTGCACGGTTTAAAAGAACGGGGTGTTCTTTGATTACGTCTTCCAAGATATCCCATACCATAGGCTTTGCCTTCTCAACGGCGCGCTTTGCGCTCTTGATGTTCTGGCACTGACCACTCTCTACGAGTCTCTTCATAACGAAGGGCTTGAAGAGTTCGATTGCCATTTCCTTAGGAAGACCGCACTGGTAGAGCTTGAGTTCGGGACCTACGACGATAACCGAACGGCCTGAGTAGTCGACACGCTTACCTAAAAGGTTTTGACGGAAACGGCCTTGTTTACCGCGAAGCATGCCGGATAAGGACTTGAGCTCTCTGTTGGAAGGACCTGAAAGAGCCCTGCCCCTTCTGCCGTTGTCGATTAACGCGTCAACCGCTTCCTGAAGCATACGCTTCTCGTTCTTGATAATCATATCAGGAGCGCCAAGCTCTATCATTCTCTTTAATCTGTTGTTTCTGTTTATAACCCTGCGATACAGGTCGTTAAGGTCGGAAGATGCGAATCTGCCGCCGTCGAGCTGTACCATAGGGCGAAGTTCGGGGGGAAGCACGGGAAGAACGGTTAATATCATCCACTCGGGCTTATTACCACTCTTTCTGAAGGATTCCAAAATCTCGATTCTCTTAACAGCCTTAAGCTTTTTCTGGCTTGCGTTGGAATTTTCGATGATTTCCTTAGTTTCCTTGCATTCCTTTTCGATGTCAACTGCCATCAAAAGTTCACGGATTGCTTCTGCACCCATACCGACTTTAAGACCCGTAGTCTCGCTGTCGCCATACTTTTCTTCGATTGCGTGTAAATCCCTGTCGGTAATTACCTGCTTGTATTCAACCTTTTTCAAGTTGCCGCGAGCATCTTCGAAAACCATAGCCTGGTTGCCGGGATTGATTACGACGTACGCCGCAAAGTAGATAACCTGTTCCAAATCCTTAGGGCTCATATCGAGCACCAAGCCTATTCTGGAAGGCACGCCGCGGAAGTACCAGATGTGGGACACGGGGGCTGCAAGCTCGATATGACCCATTCTCTCTCTTCTAACCTTAGCACGGGTTACTTCAACGCCGCACTTTTCGCAGACGATGCCCTTATAACGGATACGCTTATATTTACCGCAGTGACATTCCCAGTCCTTCATCGGTCCGAAAATTCTTTCGCAGAAAAGACCGTCTCTTTCGGGTTTCTGGGTTCTGTAGTTGATAGTTTCGGGTTTGGTTACTTCGCCTTTTGAAAGTTCCCTGATTTTTTCGGGAGAAGCTACGCCTATTTTAATTGAGCAAAAATCGTTTAATTCAAACATTTACATTACCTCCCGCTTAGTCGTTATCCTCGTCGTCTTCATCGAACAACGTGAACTTGTCGCCCAAGTCGTCGTCGCCGAAATCGTCCATATCGTCGTCGCTGAACAAGTCTTTGCCGCTGAATTCGTCTTCGTCGTCGCCTTCGTCAAACAGCGAGATATCGCCGAACTCTTCGTCGTCTTCTTCGCTGTGAGCAGTGAGCTCCAACTCTTCTTCGGGAATTTCCTTTTCCTTGTCTTCCTGCTCCCTTGCCTTTGCGTTGGGAATAGCTTCGTCGTCTTCGTCAAGCTCGTGAATGATAAGCTCTTCACCGCTTTCGGTGAGTACCTTAACGTCGAGTGCGAGCGACTGAAGTTCCTTTAAGAGCACCTTGAAAGCTTCGGGGATACCGGGTTCGGAAATATTGTTGCCCTTAACGATTGATTCGTAGGTCTTTACACGACCGACGATATCGTCTGACTTAACGGTAAGAATTTCCTGCAAGATGTGCGCTGCACCGTAAGCTTCCAACGCCCAAACTTCCATTTCACCGAAACGCTGACCGCCGAACTGAGCTTTACCGCCAAGTGGCTGCTGAGTTACCAAGCTGTAAGGACCGATTGACCTTGCGTGAATCTTATCGTCCACAAGGTGGATAAGTTTAATCATATACTGTACGCCGACGGTTACCCTGTTTTCGAAGGGTTCGCCCGTTCTGCCGTCGTACACCTGAATTTTACCGTCGACCGCGCCTTCGGGGTTGACGATGTTGTTCTCTTTGAATAACTGCTTAATATCCTGCTCGGTTGCACCGTCGAATACGGGGGTTGCAATCTTCCAGCCGAGCTGTTTGCAGACCAAACCTAAGTGAACTTCGAGCACCTGACCGATGTTCATACGGGAAGGCACGCCCAAGGGGTTCAATAAAATCTGCAAAGGCGTACCGTCTGCAAGGAAGGGCATGTCCGCCTGGGGCAATACCCTTGAGATGACGCCCTTGTTACCGTGACGGCCTGCCATCTTATCGCCGACCTGAATCTTTCTCTTCTGTGCGATATATACGCGAACCAACTTAGAAACGCCGGGTGAAAGCTCGTCTTTGTTCTCTCTGGTGAACACCTTGACGTCTACGACGATACCGCCTTCACCGTGTGGAACTTTTAACGAAGTATCCCTTACTTCCCTTGCCTTATCACCGAAGATTGCACGGAGAAGTCTCTCTTCGGGGGTAAGCTCGGTTTCGCCCTTAGGGGTAACCTTACCGACGAGAATATCGCCGGGGTGAACTTCCGCACCGATACGGATAATACCGTTTTCGTCCAAATCTTTAAGTGCGTCTTCGCCGACGTTGGGAATGTCGCGGGTAATCTCTTCAGGTCCTAACTTGGTGTCCCTTGCTTCGGTTTCGTGTTCTTCGATATGGATAGAAGTGAACACGTCGTCCTGAACGAGCTTTTCGGAAATGAGGATTGCGTCTTCGTAGTTGTAGCCTTCCCATTCCATATAGCCGATTAAGATATTCTTACCGAGTGCAAGCTCGCCGTTGCTGGTTGCAGGACCGTCGGCAATGATTTCGTTCTTTTCAACCCTGTCGCCCGTGTTGACGATAGGTCTCTGGTTCAAGCAGGTGTTCTGGTTAGAACGCTCGAACTTCTTTAATTTATATTCGGTGACGAGACCGCTATCTTCCCTAATCTTAATTAAATCGGAAGTACTGCCGATAACCTGACCGGCTTCCTTAGCGCGTACGATTACGCCGCTGTCGCGTGCGATTGCCGCTTCGATACCCGTTGCAACGATAGCGTTTTCCGTCTTCATAAGGGGAACTGCCTGACGCTGCATGTTCGAGCCCATCAACGCACGGTTGGTATCGTCGTTTTCAAGGAAGGGAATAAGCGCGGTTGCAACTGAAACGAGCTGTTTAGGGCTTACGTCCATATAATCCATATGGTCGGGGGTCATCTGGGTGATTAAATCCTGATGGCGGCAGCCGACGCGGGCGTTGGTAAAGTGACCGTTTTCGTCCAAAGGTTCGTTTGCCTGTGCAACGACGTATTTATCTTCTTCGTCTGCGGTGAGATAGTCAACGTGGTCGGTTACGGTTGCAATGCCGTTTTCGTCCTTAATAACCTTTCTGTAAGGGCTCATGATAAAGCCGTATTCGTTTACCTTAGAGAAGGTTGCAAGCGAAGATATAAGACCGATGTTCTGACCTTCGGGGGTTTCGATAGGGCACAATCTGCCGTAATGCGAGTGGTGAACGTCACGGACTTCGAAGGTCGCTCTGTCACGGTTTAAACCGCCGGGACCGAGCGCGGAAAGCTTACGCTTGTGGGTGAGCTCTGCCGCAGGGTTGGTCTGGTCCATGAACTGAGAGAGCTGAGACGAACCGAAGAATTCCCTGATAACTGCCGATACGGGACGAACGTTTACAAGACCCGAAGGGGTAACTTCCATTGCGTCCTGAGTTGCCATTCTCTCTTTGATGAGCTTTTCCAAACGGGAAATACCTATACGAAGCTGGTTGGTCAAGAGCTCGCCGACCGAACGTACGCGGCGGTTGCCCAAGTGGTCGATATTGTCGATAGTGCCGATGCCGTACTGCAAATCGATGTTTGAAGAGATTGCGGCAACGATATCGTCTACCGTGATGTGCTTGTGGCACAATTTTTCGATGATGGGCTTAATGGTCTTCTTTTCGTCGGAATCAAGCGCTTCCTTATCGCTTGCAAGAAGTGCAACGAACGCCTTACATGCTTCAACGAACTTAATTCTCTGGTCGCGGCGTTTTTCGCGGTTCTTCTTCTCTTCGGGCTTTTCGTCTTCGGTTTCTTCGACTTCAACCGTGTAGTAAAGTGCGTTAATCCTATCCATATACTTTGCGGCAACTTCTTCGCAGGAAGCGGTTTCACATTCCTTAGCAATCTCGTTGCAGAATACGAAGTTAGGATAATATACGGTGGGAAGAAGCCCGAAAATCTTGGGGTTCTTATCGGAAAGAGCTGACCAATTTACGCTGTAGTTACCGATAATCTTGTGCTTGATTTCGCCCTGCTCGGGGTCGTTAACCCATACGCGGACTGCGTTAGCACCGTCGATATTTACGCCTGCGTCCTGAATTTTAACAGCCAACTCTTCGGATACGATTTCGCCTGCGGAAGCAATAATTTCGCCCGTTTCAGGGTTTAACACGTCTTCAGCAAGCTTGCAGCCGGGAAGACGGTAAGCCAAGTTGAGCTTTTTGTTGAACTTATATCTACCGACCTTAACTACGTCGTAACGTCTGGGGTCGAAGAATAAGTTGTTAAGGTGCTGCCTTACGGAAGCTTCGGTGGGAACTTCGCCGGGGCGGAGCTTTCTGTAAAGCTCTACCAAGCCGTCGCCTTCGGACTTAGTGGTATCCTTTGCGATAGTGTTCTTTATCATCTTGTCGGAATCGAACAAGTCTAATAAGTACTTATCGGAACCAAAGCCCAAAGCCCTTAAAAGTACGGTAGAGCAGATTTTACGCTTTCTGTCTACATGTACCCACTGAACGCCCTGTGCGTCCTGCTCGAACTCAAGCCAAGCACCCCTGTTGGGAATAACGGTCGTGCCGTACATTTCCTTACCGGTCTTATCCCTTTCCATAGCGTTGTAGCTGCCGGGAGAACGGACGAGCTGAGATACGATTACACGCTCTGCGCCGTTGATGATGAACGAACCTGAATCGGTCATCTTGGGGAAATCGCCCATAAAGACGTCGGATTCGATAATTTCGTCCTTAACTTTGTTGACAAGCCTTACCCTAACGTGAAGGGGAAGAGCATAGGTTGCGTCGCGGTTGCGGCACTCCTTCTCGTCATACTTAGGTTTTTCGTCAAACCAGTGGTCGAGGAAGTACAATTCGAAGTGGTCCGAATAGTCGGTAATGGGCGAGAAATCTTCAAAGACTTCGCCTATACCTTCCTCAATGAAAGTGCGATAGCTCGCTTTCTGAATCTCAACCAAGTCAGGAATGTCGATGACTTCGTTAATCTTGCCGAACTTACGCCTTTCGGTCTTGCCATACTTGTGAATCGGTAAATTCATTAAACGGTTTTACTCCTTTACTTTGTTCTATCACGTGTTTGGCGATTATGCGTATATATCTTTTCACCGCAAAAAATCTAACGTTACCAAATTTAAATCGGGTTTGGGTCGAAATAAAAATTTTTCAACCGTCTTGACAAAATTCCGCCGCAAAAAAATTTTTTTGCTTGAAAGAATTATGTCCACGCCCTTTACATTTTATATTATATAGTGTATAATTTTAATGCAAATGCGACTTGATTTGCCCACGATTTTGCCCTGAACGATAAGGTAAAATAGGCAAAAAGGGCATAAAACGCATTGTAATATAGGTTAAATTATATTACTTATAAAACTTGCTGTCAAGTCATTTTTTTTATTTTGCAAATTTAATTTTAAAAAGCCCCTTTTAAGGTTAAAAACATACCTTAAAAACGGCTTAAAAAGATAGGTATTATGCGTATTGATAAATTTTTAAAGGTTTCCCGTATACTTAAAAGGCGCACTGTGGCAAGAGAAGCCTGCGACGGCGGTAAGGTGATTATTAACGGCAGAGAAGTTAAGCCGTCCCACCAAATAAAAGTCGGCGACGTGGTTGAGATTGACTACGCTACGGGTGTGTTAAAGTTTAAAATATTAGAGATTAAAGAGACCGTTAAAAAGGACGAAGCCGCATCTCTTTACGAGATAATTTCATAGGCGGAGAAAAGAGCGATGAAATTAAACTACAAGAAAGGCGATTTGAAAGCCGTTAACTTTCTGGCACTACTTGTCGCAGGCGCAATCAACGCTTGCGGCGTAACGCTGTTGCTTGCCCCCGTCGGGCTGTACGACAGCGGCGTTTCAGGTCTTGCAATGTTTTTGGATATGCTCGTTTCGGTTGTACCGCTATGGGCGTGGCTGATTATAATAAACTTCCCCATCTTCTTATTCGGTATGAAAAAGCAGGGCTTGGCGTTTACAGTCTATTCACTGTTCGCAATCGCCGTCTACTCGCTTTTTTCGCTGCTGTTTCAAAACATAATCCCCGTCTTTGTACCCGACTTTTTTACAAACGGCTCGCCAATCGTCGGCAACGAAGCCGTGCTTTGCTGTGTGTTCGGCGGTGTTCTCTCGGGCATTGGCAGCGGCATAACCATACGCTTTGGCGGCGCTATGGACGGTATGGAAACGCTTGGCGTTATCTTTGCAAAAAGGCTTAATTTAACCGTTGGAAATTTCGTTATGATTTTTAACGTTATATTATATCTCGTAATAGGCGTAACGGTGGTAAGCACGGGCAAGGGCGATTTTTCCATTCCGCTTTATTCGATTATCGCATACTTTATAAACAGCAAGGCGGTTGACTTTATAACCTTAGGTCTTGACCAAGCAAAGGGAGCTTTGATTATTACCGCCGAATACGATACGGTCGCTCCCGCCCTTTCGGAAGAATTCGGCAGGGGATTGACGGTATTGGACGGCAAGGGCTTTTATTCGCAAACCGACAAAAAGGTCATTTATTGCGTGGTCAACCGCTTCCAGCTACATAGACTGCGTACGGTTGTATCCCGTTGCGACAAGCACGCCTTCGTAACCATTATGGACATAACCGACGTGTTCGGAACGTCAATCAAAAACAGCAGAGCCGTAGAAAAGAAACGTGCAGAGCAATTGCGCAAATCAAAGGCGAATAGCGAAAATACAACGGGCAAGGACGAAATTATAGCCGAGCTTGCAGTAAGCGATACAAAAAAGGATATTTCAAACGCAACGCCTGTTAAAGACGGAGAAAATGAATTATGAAGATAAGCGTTATAGTATGTGCCGCAGGCAAGGGCGAAAGGGCAGGTTTTAACAAAAACAAGCTTTTAGTACCGCTCAACGGTGCGCCTGCATTGCACTACACCCTATCCGCATTCGACGAGTTCGATTGCGAATATACGGGGGGCAAGCTTGAAAAAATAGCCGTGTGCAGCGAGAACGATTGCGAGACGAGAAAGTTTTGTCAAGCCTACGGCTGGCAGGTTGTGACGGGCGGCGAAACGAGAACGGAAAGCGTATATAACGCGTTAAAAGCCGTAACGGGCGATATAGTTTTAATCCACGACGGCGCACGCCCCTTCGTAACCGAAGAGATAATAGAAAGCTGCGTAGAGTGCGTTAAGGAATACGGCAGCGCAATCTGCGCCACCCCTGCTATCGACACGGTTGCAATAGCTAAGGACGGATTTATAGGCGAAGTACCCCAAAGAAACCGTGTGTATAACGTGCAAACGCCGCAAGCGTTTTTAACCCGTGAAATAAAAGCCGCGTACGATAAGGCGATTGAAAGCGGCGAAAGCTTTACCGACGACGGCTCGGTTTACTCCCGTTATATCAAGCCTGCAAAAATCTGCCCCTGCGGTACACAAAGTAACAAAAAGCTGACCTTTAAAGAAGATTTTGAAAACTTTTTTAGTTACCCCACCGCGCTCTTTTTCGACGAAGAGCAGCCAAAAGTTGGGTTCGGCGTAGACGTCCACGCATTCGGCAAGGAACAAAACTTTATAACGCTGTGCGGCGTTAAAATACCCTGCGACACGGGGCTTATTGCCCACAGCGACGGCGACGTTGCAGTCCACGCCGTTATGGACGCCCTACTCTCTGCGGCAGGGCTTAGGGATATAGGCTACTACTTCCCCGACAGCGACGATAAATTTAAGGGTGCGGACAGCATAAAACTGCTTGAAAGGGTTATAGAAATTATTGCCGAAAAGGGCTTTAAGCCTTTGGGTCTTTCGGTTGCAGTTCAGGCGGAAAAGCCGAGATTGAGTAATTATATCGAGCAGATGGCTGCAAATATTTCCGCCGCAACGGGCGTTGAACGCGAAGATATTTCGATAACCGCAGGCACTTGCGAAGGACTTGGGTTCGTCGGGCGCAAGCGCGGTATCTGCGTCTACTGCACGGCGGTAATTAAGGAGATAAAAAATGGCTAAACCGACTAAAGCGACCACCATATTCACCTGTTCAGAGTGCGGCGCAACAAGCCCACGTTGGCTTGGCAGGTGCCCTTCCTGCGGACAATTCAATACTATGGCGGAAGAGATAGTTAAGCCTGCCGTAAAGGCTGAAACAGCGGCTAAGAGCATATATTCCTATCAGGCAAAGCCGCTTAAAGAGATATCCTACGAACGGTACGAGAGAGTAAGCTCGGGTGTTTCGGAATTCGACACGGTGTTAGGCGGCGGAATAGTTCCCGGCTCCTTAGTGCTTTTGGGCGGCGACCCGGGAATCGGCAAGTCCACCCTATTAACGCAGATTGCGGCATACCTTTCAAAGGCGCACAAGGTACTGTACTTTTCGGCTGAAGAGAGCTGTTCTCAGGTGAAGATGCGCTGCGACAGGTTGGACGTCGGAGGCGAAAATATGCTGCTTGTAAACGCAACCTGTATAGACGGACTTGAAGAGCAGCTAAAAGGCGTTGAGTTCTGCGTGATTGACTCTATTCAAGCGGTATACACGGACGAGATGTCGTCTTCGTCGGGCTCGGTCGGTCAGGTGCGCGAGTGCGCAACCAAGCTTATGAGAATTGCTAAATCGCAGAATATCACCTTCTTCATCATCGGTCACGTTACCAAAGAAGGCGCTTTGGCAGGGCCAAAGGTATTAGAGCACGTTATGGACACCGTGCTGTACTTCGAAGGTGAAAACCAGGAAAACTACCGCATCTTAAGGGCGGTTAAAAATAGGTTTGGCAACGTTTCGGAAGTGGGCGTGTTTG
Source organism: Candidatus Coproplasma sp. (assembly GCA_051884155.1). Classification (GTDB taxonomy): domain Bacteria; phylum Bacillota; class Clostridia; order Christensenellales; family Borkfalkiaceae; genus Coproplasma. The sequence continues at coordinate 40,750 of JBJEVB010000008.1, forward strand.
AAATGACGGGCGAAGGCATTATCCCCGTCACCGACTATTCGGGCATATTCCTTTCCGAAAGCAGGGGCGAAGAAGCCGGCTGCGCCGTTACCCCTGCACAGACGGGCAATCGCTGTATGAACGTTGAAATTCAAACGCTTATAAACCGCACGGCGTTCGGTCAGCCGAGAAGAATGTCGCTCGGCGTGGACTACAATAAACTCGCCCTGCTTTTGGCGGTGCTTGAAAAGAGATGCAACCTGCACTACTCGTCTCAGGACGTGTATATAAACGTTATGGGCGGAATTAAGCTTAACGAACCTGCAACCGATTTGGCGCTGTGTGCGGCACTTGCTTCCGCCTATTTTGAAAGGCCGATTGACAAGTACACTGCGGTATTCGGAGAAGTGGGTTTAACGGGCGAAGTCCGCGCCGTGCAATACGCGGAAAAACGCGTTTCGGAATGCGTTAAAATGGGCTTTAAGCGAGTATTATTACCTGCTAAAAATATGAAGTCCGTTGCAAAGTATGCGGACAAGATAAGCATTGTTCCCGTGTTATATTTAGGCACGATGTTAAAATCGCTGTTCCCCAAAGAACAGTAAGCAAACTTAACTATTTCTACTATATAGTAGGGGGTATATTATGATTATTACTATTTCAAGACAATTCGGAAGCGGCGGCAGAGAAGTCGGAAAAAGGTTATCTGACGAGCTTGGCTACGCCTACTACGACAAAGAGCTCGTATCCGAAATTTCTAAAAATACGGCGTTGAACGAAGAATACGTCAATTCCGTTTTGGAAAACGGCGGCTATTCTAACTATGCGTTCAGCTTTGCGCACACTATGCCGCTTGTGTCGCCCGTACCCGACTGCGCGACCGAAGTGCTTGTAAGTCAGCAAAAGGTCATTAAGGCGATAGGCGAGAAGGGAAACTGCGTTATAGTCGGACGTTGCGCGGACATAATTTTACACGACCTTAAGCCCGTTAAAATCTTCGTCTATGCGGACGACGATTCCAAGATTAAGCGTTGTAAAGAACGCGCCGCCGAAGGCGAAGACGTTTCCGATAAGCGCATCCTAAAGAACGCAAGGGCTATAGATAAGAGCAGAGCAAGGCTTTGCGACCTGCTCTCTTCCCACCCTTGGGGCAATAAGGAATCCTACGATATAATGCTTAACACGTCAAGCGTTGATATCAAGAGCATTATTCCTGCCCTTGCCGAAATGTGCAAAGCTATCGGTGAGAGAAAATAACGCCCTATAGAAGTTCGCGCACTTCATTTGAAAACTTAAGCTGCTCATAACTTAGGCTACTCATAAAACGTTACCTTGCCGCATTCAGCTACGGCACCATTTTTATGCAGAAACAGATTACAGACAAACAACCAAACAATTTACCCATAGACGAAACTTCGCAATTTGCACGCTCGTTCACGTTTAAGCGCCTTATAAAATTCGTACTGCCGTCGGTTATTATGATGGTATTCACGTCAATTTACGGCGTCGTGGACGGCATTTTCGTATCCAACTTTGCAGGCGAGACGGCGTTTGCCGCCGTCAATTTAATTATGCCCGTGCTTATGGCGTTTGCCACGCTCGGCTTTATGATAGGCGCGGGCGGCGCTGCGCTCGTTTCAAAAATTTTAGGTCAAGGCGACAAAAGAAAAGCTAACGGATTATTTTCCTTTTTAATTGCCGTGACTTTTACGCTCGGCTTAATCGCGACCGCAATCGGCGAAATCTTTATGCCCGATTTAGCAAGGCTTTTAAAAGCCGAAGGCGAGATGCTTGACAACTGCGTTTTGTACGGCAGAATTAACATGGCAGGGATAACCCTGTTTATGCTGCAAAACGTGTTCCAAAGCTTTTTCCCCGTTGCCGAAAAGCCAAAGTTAGGTCTTGCTTTCATCGTATCCGCAGGCGTGACCAACGCCGTATTGGACGCGGTGTTTTTGGCAGGGTTTAAATGGGGCATAGTCGGCGCGGCGGCGGCAACCGTGACGGGTCAGGCGGTAGGCGGTTTAGCACCCATACTGTACTTTACCATAAACCGCAAGGGCGTCTTGCGCTTAGGCAAGCCCACGTTCGATTTTAAAGCTTTGGCTAAGACGTGCGCAAACGGCTCTTCCGAGCTTATGACTAATTTGTCGCTCTCGCTCGTCAACATTTTATATAACTACCAGCTTATGCGCCTTATCGGCGAAAGCGGCGTATCGGCATACGGCGTTTTAATGTACGTCAACTTTATTTTCGTCTCCGTCTTTTTGGGCTATTCGGTGGGCGTAAGCCCGATAATAGGCTTTAACTTCGGGGCAGAAAACAGGGCAGAGCTTAAAAACGTATTTAAAAAGAGCCTTATAATTATTGCAGTGACGTCCGCCTGTATGTTCGCAATTGCAATGGCGCTTTCATACCCCTTACCCTACGTCTTCGTAGGGTATAACGAAGAGTTATTTGCTCTAACTAAAAGGGGCTTTATGATTTGCTCTTCAATGTTTTTGGTGGTGGGCTTTAACATATTCGGCTCGGCATTCTTCACCGCCTTGAACAACGGGTTGCTCTCTGCAATTCTTTCCTTTATGCGCACCCTTTTACTGCAGATTGTCTGCGTAATCGTCTTACCCTTAATTTGGGGCGTAGACGGCATTTGGGCGGCAAACGTGTTTGCAGAGCTTTTTGCAATTATTCTTACCACCACCTTTATTCTCTGTTTTAAAAAGAAATACGGTTATTTATAATTAACTATTAAAATCAATAAGATAAACGTTTTTTTGCCGCCGTGCGTTAGATTTAGCGCACGGCGGCTTCCATATGCTAAGGTTACAAAAAATACCAACTGCGCAAGGGTATATCCGCCCCGTTTTGGCACAAGATAACGTTACGGAGGGCACTATGGAATTTGACGAAACTAAAACTTATTTGAACTTAGCCCGTGCATTTGCGGGTGAAAGTCAGGCGGGTATGCGCTATCAACTTATTGCAAGGGAAGCTACGGCACAGGGATTTATTGCGCTTGCCGACGAGATTAAGACGCTTGCCAAAAACGAAACCGTCCATGCAAGGAGGTTTTTTGAAGAGTTGACCAAAAGAGGCAAAAAGCTGGATAATATCGAAATCGACGCAGGCTACCCCTATCATACAGGGGAACTGACCGAGATGCTTAAGCTTGCCGCAATAGACGAGAAAAACGAACACGAACGCATTTACCCTGCTTTTGCAAAGGACGCCGCTTGCGAAGGCTTTGACGACGTTGCCGCGTTATTTAATATGATTGCCAACGTTGAAAAGCATCACGAGCAGATTTTTAACTACCTTTACGAAGCTATGGAAAGCGGTAATCTGTATAAAAACGAAGTACCCATTCTTTACGTCTGCAAGGAATGTGGATTTATGCAAACCACGACTGAAGCGTGGACGGTTTGCCCTTTGTGTAAAGAAAGTCAAGGTTTCGTCACGTTAAATGTGCCCTACGGGAAGGAGAAATCATGAAGAAAGCTAACAATCAGGAAAACAAGCAGACTAAAAACTGCGGTACAAAGAACTGCGGCTCTTCCAAAAGCACTAAAAACTGTAAATAACTTTTACAGCTTAGACGACCCGTTCGGCAGTTATACGGGCATTTGCGCCGACTCGCGTGAAAAGCCCGTTCAGGATGCAGACGACCTTTAACTTTTCTGCCTGCGGTAAATTAATAGGAACGCCCCTTGCAAGCTTTTGCAGGGGGCGTTCTCGTATTACCTTTACATCTTTTAACCTATATTTTGCGCATTTATAATATGCGCTGAGCCTGTATATAGTAACCCCAACGCTTAGTCGAAATCTGCTCTATTCGGGCGTAGTCTGAAGACGTGTGCAGAATGTAGTTGTCGCCGAGATATAGAGCAACGTGTCCAACTCTTTCAATCCCCACGTTGTTTTTACGGGCGTCGTTGGTAAAGAACAGCAAATCTCCCCTGCGGATTTCCGATTTTTTAACCGTAGTCCCTTGATAAATCTGCGTTCGTGTGTTGAGCTTTAAGTTTACGTCAGCGCCCAACTTAAAGATATATTGCATTAGCGAAGAGCAGTCGAATTGATTTTTATTAAAGCTTGAAATGCGCTTGCCGTTTTCGTCTAAATATCTCGTTGCGCCGTAGACGTAGGGCACGCCCAAGCACTTTGCGCCTTCTGAAATGACCGCTTCCACCTTTTTATTTTCGCTTGCGTCCATATAGGTTAGCGTGCAATAGTTTGCGGAAATATATGCCGTTTTATGCTTATAAGAAGTCTTTATCCAACTGCCGCTACGCCCTTCGTATATGTATACTGAATTCTTTTCGGCAACGCCTAACACCGAATAGTTCGTGCCTGCGCCGCTGCGAATATTTACGCTATCTGCATTGATTTTGATATATTCTGCCTTAGCCGGCTTTGGCGTCTCGACGGGGGTCTCAACTTGCGCAGGGGGGTTGACTTCTTCTGCGGGCGGTGCCGAGTTGGGCGGCGTAGTCCCGTCCGCTTCAGGCGTTTCGCCTTGAGTGGGCGGATTTTCTTCCGCGTCGGGCGAGCTTGCGGGCGGCAGTTCTTCCACTATTCCGCTTTCAGGGGTCTGCGCTCCGTTGTCTTTGGGCGCACTGCACCCGAACGCGGCTACGCACGAAGTCATAGTAATAAACGCCGCGTAAACTAAAATGATTTTCCTTTTCATTCTCATTTTCTCCTTTTGGTATTTTCCCCATTATAACCCAAAGTTGGTTGGCTGTTCAATGCAAAAAATTTTCCAAAAAAAGAAGTTTAAGGCAATCAAGTTAATTATTAGAACAATCAAACTCTTTCGTCGCATCGCTGCTACGCTTGCGCCGCCTTCCCTATTCCTTAGGGAAGGCAAGACTAAGGTTAATATTAAATACTAAGCTTTGAGAAGGTTTCGCCGATAGGGGCGTTAATCAAAAGCTGCGCACCGCTATCTGCCGAAGTCGCACTCTTGTTTATAACAACCAAATGCTTGCCGTTAAAATAGTTTACAAGTCCTGCGGCAGGATAGACGATTAACGACGTGCCGCCTATAATCAGCGTATCTGCCCTTGAAATGGCGTTTAGCGCACCGCTTACGACGCTGTCGTCAAGCGACTCGCCGTATAGAACCACGTCGGGCTTGATTACGCAATCGAGCTTACCCACGCTTTCCGCACGGGCTAAAAACAGGTGCGCGGCGTTGGGCTTTGCGTCTTGAAAAATCATCTTGTCGCGATAAAAGCGGTAAAATTCTTTGGTGTTTGCGTAGAAGAAATCGTGAGAAATAATCTCTTCGGGCGGATAGGCGTACTTTTGATTATACAGCCCGTCCGCAGAGCGAAAGTCGGGTATACCGCTTTCGGTTGACACCCCTGCGCCGCCAAAATTACCATAGGCGTAACAATCCCCATCACTAATCTCTTGAATGAAGCTTTTTGCCCCTGTCTGCGTTGAGCGGTCTTGATGTACGTCTTTGTACATCTGCACCCACTCGCCTTGACAGATGCCTAAGAATCTTCTATTCAAGACGCTTGCGGTTTTAAGCTGAAAAATTCAAAGAGAAAGTTGTGGAAGTCCTTGTAGCTGTACACGGACGTACTGCAAAAGGACTTACGCAAGTTTATCAAAGAATTTTGCGCTTAAAACAATTAGGGGTAGGAATTGTTACGCCTACTTTACTGTCGTCTAAAATACTTTGTAAACGCTCTATTTCGTCCATTTTATCACCTTTTATTACCTTATACAAAAGCCGCCGTGATAAACGGCGGCTTAGTTCTTACCTTACGTGGTTTTTAAGCGGAATTAAAAATTATTCCACGCCTTCGTTGAGCTTTGCTAAAAGCTTGTCCAAATCGTTGCCGTGAACGAATACCGCTTCTTCAATCGTTTCGCCATGAGCCATTGCACAGCCTATGCAGTGCATACCTACCGCCTGAAGTATTTCCGCGCTGTTGGGGTTGATTTTAAGACAATCTGCAATTAAGGTGTCCTTAGTTATTTTTGCCATTTTATATATCTCCTATATCGTTAGTTTGCCCTTTCGGGATAAATTTATTTAGACTTATTTAAAAACTTATTCAGCCTTTTCCGACTTCTCTTCTTCCTGCTCTTGCTCGGAAAGCTTAACGACCTTAAGCTCGTTAATTCTCCTAAACTCGGTTAAAGATACGGTTATTCTTAAGTTTGCATACGTCAGCTCGTCGCCCATAGAAGGCACTTTGCCGAGCATTTCAATGACCCAACCGCCGACGGTCGCGCTTTCGCAGTCGACGTCTTTAATATCGAAGTATTCGCAGAAGTCGTTTAAAGAAGTCGAGCCGAGAACCTTAAATTCGGTTTCGCTTACTTCGGTTATGTCGGATTCAACTTCGTCGTGCTCGTCCCAGATTTCGCCGACAAGCTCTTCCAAAATGTCTTCCATCGTAATAATGCCAACCGTCTCGCCGAACTCGCCCGAAACGACTGCCATATGCGACTTTTTCTTTTGAAGCTGTTGCAGTACGGCGCTGATTTTCGTGGTTGATACAACGAAGATTGCAGGCTTTGCCGCCTTTTCAAGCGAAAAACCGGGGTCCATACGCTGTTTAATGAAGTCCTTCTCGTGCAGGATACCTATAATGTTATCAATGCTGTCCTTGTACACGGGCAGACGGGAATAACGGGTATCGAAGAAGATTTTGTCAATCTCGTCGAAGGGCGCGTTGCAATCTACCGCGACTACGTCTACTCGGGGGATAAGGATATCCTTTGCCTCCAAATCGTTAAACTCGATTGCGCTTTTAATTAAAGTACTCTCCTGAGCGTTTATGCCGCCTTCCTGCTCGGCTTCGTCTACCATAATCATAAGCTCGTCGTCGGTGATTGCCGTATCTTCCTTGTGCTTAAAGATTTTGGTGAGCATCTTTTTCCACAGCCAGAAAAAGGCGTTTAGCGGCGTAAGCACGTACGCGAGCACATTGATAATAGGCGCAGACATTCTTGCGAACCCTTCGGGGTGTTCTTTAGCAAGGGTTTTTGGCGTGACTTCGCCGAAGATTAAAATGATTATCGTCAACACTAAAGTTGAAAGAACGGTTGCAAGGCTTTCGTTATTCTTCACCCATTCGACGAAGAGCAAGGTTGCAAGCGACGACGCCAGAATATTTACTATATTGTTGCCTATTAAAATGGTCGAGAGCAGTCTGTCGTAGTTGTCGGCAAGCTTAAGTACGCGCTTTGCGCCCTTATCGCCGTCGTCCGCCTTTGCCCTTAACCTTATTTTGTTTATTGCGGTAAACGCCGTTTCGGTCGCCGAAAAATAGCCCGAAAGCAAGACGCACACCGCTACTATTATTACTAAAATTATTTGTGTCGTTGTATCCATAAATCCTCCAAAACGTTATAAAGAAATCTCGACTAATCCCTACAACGTAAGAAGAATTCTTTTTAACTCAAAATGCGCCCTCGACGTCATTCGGGGCGTATCTAAAAAAAGTTTAAAGCGACATGCTCGTCGCTTAGATGGGTCGTCCATAATCTCCTCTTAAAAAATTACTGCGGAATTGTATATTATTTGTTTGACCGCTTTTTTATATTATAACACAACGTTTGCCGTTATGCAATCATTTATAGCAATAATTTTGCGCCCTGCACTTACGCTGTAAAGTTTTACAATGGTATAGAACAGTAAAGGAACTGCTCTATACCGTTTTTTTATTGTTCTAATACGGGCGGCGGCATTACGCAAAGGACAGAAACGGAGCTGTGCTATCGGCTTATCGGGCAAATACATTTATTTAACTAAGTATAAATAACAAAGGAATTTGAAAATATGAACGGAACGGATATGTATATTGAAACGGTCAAATACCTTGCCAAACTTTACGACTATTGCAACGAGAAGTTTTTTAACGGTGAGTTGCAAAGACCTGTAATAACCATACAGCGTGACGAGCGCAACAAAACTAACGGTTGGTTCTCACTCCAAAAGGTTTGGAAGTGCAAATCTTCGCAAGAAGAAGATTACGAGCTGAATATTACAGCTCAACAGCTTAACCGCCCTATCAGTGCAATAGCGGCAACTATGATACACGAAATGGTACATCAGTTCGCTAAGGTCAACAATATGCAAGATACTTCCCGTTCGGGTTCGTATCACAACAAATTGTTTAAGCGTCTTGCCGAAAATCACGGGCTTAACGTTGAGTGTATGCCTACTATCGGTTGGTCACATACAACGCTTACCCCCTCTTCCGAAAAGCTTATCGCAGAGTTTGTTAAGGACAACCCCGATAACATAATTTATCGTTTACCCGTATTCAAGGGGCAAAGCGTTAAATCTACGAGTACACGCAAATATGAGTGTCCTTGCTGCGGTAACAGCGTGAGAGCTACAAAGCAACTCAATATTATTTGCGGTGACTGTAACGAGCCTATGCTCGAAGATAAAGATTAAAACAACTGACTTCAACGCCGCTTTATCCCTCCCTTGCGGCGAAAGTATAAAAGCGAGGTTCTGCCAAGCCTCGCCCATATCGGGAAATGGTGTAAAAGTAGCACACAGACGGCAAAGTTTGTAGAGGCGGTGCAATTCCGTGTTTTCCGACCAACGCCCTTAAGGGTGAATTAATTGACAGCACGGACAGACGGCAAAGTGAGGTATTTATCAAATGGATAAGGAAACGAAAAAGACGGCAAACGTGGTAACGGAAACGCTTAACGGCAATCTTGTAATGGTTAGAGAGCCTATTGTTGGCAAGGACGGTAAACAGCTTATAACTAAAGACGGCAGACCGTTTTTTGCATACATAGTGCGTGGTAACGTGCGTGGTCAGGAAAAGAAGATTGACTTTATCCCTAAGGATAAGGGTGGTTATGAGCCTTTGGATATTATCTTCGATATATCCGATAAAGCAGAGCTTGTAATGACTGAAGAAGTTATGACCAACGACGACGGAACTAAAACACCTTACACTTCATATAAGGCGCAGACGGTTGACGAGGACGGTGAAATTTGGGCTTGCGGTGTAAAGCCTCAACGTGACAGTGACAAGGCATTGCTTAATTTCTTGCTTATTTGTCTGCGTAAGTCGCAGAAGTCTAACACAGCGGCATAATTGAAATAAATATCAAGGGGGCGGCTGTAAATCAACTACCCCCTTTTTCTTCTTTTTGTGAATATTCCCCGTACGGGGTGTTGTTCCCTGCAAGGGTGATTAAATACGAGGTGACGGAATTGAAAGGCTTTATCGAAGTAACGGAACGTATGGAAAATTGTTCGGTGCTGTGTCCTATCGGGAAAATTACGGCGGTTATAGATACGGGTGACGGTGTATTTATCGAAACGGGTTTTGACGGTCGAGGCAAAAGCACGGGAATTTGCGTAACGGAAAGTTACGATATTATCAAACAAAAAATAAGCAAATGCGAGGTGAAATATGGCTAAAAGAGTACCTTATTACAGTCCTGATAGGAAAATTTATCCTATGACTAAAACAGATTACGTTAAGCGTGGAAGTCGTTGGGTAGAAGTAAACAAAGAAACAGAGCTTATATCTCTTAATCAAACAAAAATGGTGCTGAATAAGCAGGGTTTGCCTTTTGAACGTTCTCACCGTTTGGAAAAGCGTGATAAATACGGACATTTTAAGCCTTACGATACTTTTTCTTCCATTTCCCCTGACGGTCAGAATAAAAGTACGTGGTACGTAGATTGGGTTAAGGGTGACGATAATTATCGTAGGTTGCAATACCAAAGTGTTGGAGCTAAACAGGCTTGGCGAAAAAGAAAAGGTAATAAGTAGGTAAAAAGCTATGTCAAATTACGATTTAAACAGACATAAAAAGGGTGATAAGGTCAAATGGGTTTTGACCTTAATTGTAGGAATATTGCTCGCTGCTGCTTGTGCGGCGGCATTGACAATGGGCATTAAAAATAACGGTTGGTTTAAGCCTACCGAAAACACGCCCGTTGAAGATACGGGTGGAATTACAGACCCTGATGATAATACAGGTGAAGATAATGGCGGTGGAATTACTGACCCTGACGACAATACGGGCGAGGATAACGGCGGTGAGACAACTGACCCTGACGATAACACGGGTGAGGATAACGGCGGTGAAACAATCGTTACTGTTCTTCAAAGTGCAACTTTTGACGGTGCAGACGGTATTTCAAGTAATAGCTTTTTTACCGTAACGGGTAATCAGTCCACGGGTACTTATACAACGCCCGTTGGTGAGCTGACTAAGGCATTAAAGGTTGAAAGTTCTACTTCCATTGCGTTTACTACGGAAGTCACCACCACCGTTACGATTTATACAACTGAAACATATGTTGGTAAAACTATTAAGGTGGACGGAACGGCTTATACATTTGCCGCAGACGAGGACGGCTATATTGTAGCTAAGGCAGAGCTTGCGGCAGGCGCACACACAATTACTAAGGGCGATACGGCGGTGTTTACATACTTAACGTTGACTACGGTTAAATAAAAAATAATAAAAAGGCGGGTAAAATTTTATGTCAAATTACTATTTAAACAGGCACAAAAAGAGCGACAAGGTTAAGTGGTTTTTCACAGGCTTAGCGTTTTTCCTTGTCATTATAACGATTGTGGGAATGTGTTTACAGCTTTGGGGCAAAGGTAAGGTTAAGCCTTCCGAGTGGTTTAAGCACGAAGAAACCGAGCAGACTACCCCTACTACGCCCGAAAACGAGAATAGCGCAGTAGTAAGCGACGGTGATAGCAACGGTATGTTGTTAGTTGCAAGCGCAATTCCCCTTAATTCTTATGAAGAATACGGCGTATCTGCTTTAGCGGAAAACGCGCAGTTGATAACTGCAACCTTTACCCCTGAAGCTACTACTAACAAAAACGTTACTTGGTCTTGTAGTGATACAAGCGGTAAAGTAACTGTTACACCCGTGAGTGGTAATCCTTTGCAAGCAACTGTTGCTGTATCGGGTGCTTTTGGTACTCAGGTAACTATAACCTGTACCTCTCAGGCGAATTCCGCAATTAAAGCAACCTGCACTGTTGATTATGTGAAACATTATGCTTGGAACAGTGTACTTCTTTCGGATAATACTTCAATAAAAGACGAGTGGTCTGGTTATTTATATCCTTCTTTTGGTACGGGTACTTTAAGTCCTACGTCCTGCGTTGGTGAAGTATGGTTGTATTTAGACGGGAATTTATACACCTATCTTAAGGCTAATCATAGTACTGTTCAATCTTCAAAATGCCTTAATTCAAGTGCTGACGAAATGAATAACGAAGGTTCTTACTACATTAAAGACCTTTTCGGTACGACTAATGAAAGCGAGATTAACAGCATTTACGCCGATATTGCTAAGTACTATTACGGTCAAGAAGACGTTGAAGTAGGAACGTTAACTTATGAAAATGTTCACTTCTATTATAACGGCATTGAAACGAGTTACGCCGACGGGGATAGTGTTGTTGAGACCACTTTAATTATAAATTCCTTCTCGGATATAAACGTTGCCCCTACAAGCCTTTCGCTTAGCGACGGCGGTTTAATCTTTGGGGCAAACGGCGCAATAGCTTAATTTTGGGGTGAAGTATGAGCAATAAAATGTCACGGGGCGGTGTTGGCTCTAAAATAGCATATGCAATAATCGTCGTTTTCGTCGTGCTTTTATTGCTTGCTGTCGTCGGTTTCTTTGCTAAGTTCACTAACGGTTTTACTTCCGATTTTGCACCGTTTTACGTAGAGTACGACGGTAAGACGATAACTTCCGATAAAGACGGATACAGTTTTGTAGTTGGTAACAAATACGAATTTAAGGTTGGGTATTCTTTGGACTTTTTGAATAAAGACAAGCTTACCTATAGCGTAAAAGTCGTACCAAACGTTACGGAAAATACGGACTTTAAATATGAAACAGCAGACGGACTTTACAAGTTTTCGGATATAGAAGATTTAACGCAGTTTTTCGAGATTGAAAAGGGCGAAAACGGGTTCACTCTGTCTACGAATTATACTTTGCAAAAAATGTTTACGCAGATTTACGGTGAAACGGTTTCGGGTGTTCCAACGGAATATGGTTCGGAAGATTATTTAAAGCTTGTTGTGTCGAGCGAGGACGGTTCTAAGATTATTAATTTGTCTTTCAATACTATCTTTGTTCTTCCTGAAAGTATTGTGCTGAATAAGACTTCTTTAGTCTTTTGGTGAGTTTATGAAAAAGATTTTAACTAAAGTTACATATACGATAGCGGCTTTGGTTGCTATGTTCATATTCATTATCTCCTCCATTGTGGGTGGCGGTGTGGGGTCAGCCTATGCCGCCACTTCCACTATTGAATATTCCAACGTTTTGGACGACTTGAAAAAGGACAGTAGTTTCAATGCTTCTTACTATCCGGAAAAGGCAGACGATTACAGCTTGCAGATAATTCAGCTTGCTGAAAGTTCGGACAAGGAATTGTTCGTGTATGTGTATCAACCGAGCGGACAGATTAAAAAGCTTACGGCGTGTTCAATCAATATTTCCACTACGATAAATGACGATATAAGCTTCAACAACTATAAGCTCCAACTGCTTAATTCAAGCGGCGTATTTTTTAAATACAAGGTGAACGATTTTACAGTTAAGAGCGAGCCTACCCGTTATTATGCGATAAGTTCCATATACCGCCCTTTTGACGAAACGATAGACAGCGGTGCAGAATACGGCAATACCATTACGGAAGTAAATTACGACGTAAGTAAGCAATATTGCTTTTCTACGATTAACGGCAATCCTTTTGTGCAGGTTGTAGATATTGAAACGATAACAATAACGGATAAGTTCGTAGGTTTTGTTCGGTATTCGGGCGGACACCATTTTTGGACTAATACGATGCCGTCGTGCGACGGTCATTTTATAGCGTTCAGTACGGACAAGCCTATTGAGAACCTTATTGAAGCGGACGTCTTTTTTACTAGTCAAAGCTATTACAGAGAGCGTGGCGTAGGCACTTCAAACAGTGAAAAATATGGCGATAAACTCGATAACACCGTCTGCGTTACAGATAAAAAAGTCACCTATAACGGCGGCGGTTGGTGGGCTGGAACTTATAGTTGGGAACGTATCCAAACGGTTGACGAGTTCATTGCCGAAAACGACTTAACGCAGAACGTGTATTCGGGTGCAGTGTTTGACGTGAACGTGGCAAACAAAATTACCGACGAAGGCAAAGCAGCTTTACAAGATAAGCAATGGGTGTTGAATTTCTTTGAAACTGAATATAAATTCCAAATTACAGGCAGTGCCGCTTCTGGTACATATTCAGATAATACGTCGTTTACCATAGTTGGCGACGTAACAATACTTCGCTTAAAGTTTGAAACGGACGGCGTTACTTACAATCTCGGCACGATAGATAACAAGGTTATAGGTAGCGATAAGCCGATAAACGAAGAAACGCACGACGTTGTTGTAAACAATAGTGGTAATTTTATAGCCCTTATATTAGGCTTAATCGTTTTAATATTCTTGATAGTTCTTTTTGCGCCTCTTTTCGGTTCTATAATAGGTCTTGTTGTAAAAGGCGTTGTGTGGGTGGTTTGCTTGCCGTTCAAGCTTATAGGTAAGCTGTTTAAGAAAAAGGAGTAATTATTATGGCACATAAGAAAAATAGTTTTCATTGTAAATCTGAAAAACAAAGAAAGGCAATAGCGGCAAGTTATGCGAGAAGAGCGACGGAAAGTAAATCAGTTTCTTCTCCTTTTGAAATGCATTTAGCTAAGATACAGAACGATTATATGTTTACTTCAAATGAACCACTTGGCGTGCATACTTACGCTGTATATACCGAGAATAACGAAGTTCGTGCAATTCCGACTACTCATTTATATGTTCCTGATAAAGAAAGAATGGATAAGCTTCATAAAGGTTTATTGTGTAAGGTTAAGTTTGCTGGATATGAAACGCCGAGTGGCGTAGAAAATCGTTATTACAACACTAATGCACAGGGTGGTAAAATTGATTTACAAGATAAACGTGTGCAAATTGATAAATCGCCACTTCCGCAAAAGCAAGCACTTACGATAAAAGAATTTGCAAAATTCTCTCGTAAACGGTGATAAAAAAAGAAAGGTCGCAGGCATGTTACTTTAAGCTCCTGCGACTGAAAGAATTATAAAATTGCTTTTCCGGTAATATAACGGCGGACGTGTACGCCCCTATTCAAATAGGAAGTCCGACAAACGGAAATCGTCGTTACTGTTTGCAATTATAAGGGATATTTAATAAAAAGTCAAACGATTTTTGGCTTGTAAATAAAATTGAAAATACACTTTCAAAAAGGACGGTTATTATGAAAGAAAATCGCAGATTTAGAAAACGTACATATATTCAAGACTATTACGCAAAAAAGCGTAAGGCTGAACAAATTGACTGTTTATGCCCTTTATGTAAGCACTTTGACGAAAAGTGTGGCGGTTGTACAAAAGGTCGTGAAAAGACCGAACGTGACGGGGTTTGGACATAATGAATACAATGGATAGTCCTGTTCTGTCGGACAGGCAATATGAGAGATTTTTAAACTTGTGTGCTCGTGCAATCGGTACAATAAATAAGTTTATTAGTCTTAGGCAAATAACGGATATGGGTGACGGTAAATATAAGATTAACGTAGCGTATAAGGGTTATTACCCTTATCAAATGGTTTATGACGGAAAAAGAATTATTGAGTGTATGCGATTGTTGTGTTAAATAAAAGAATATATACGGGTTTATGATATGACTATTAATCAAATAATTATCTTAGTTGTTGCTGTCGTTATTATTGCTATTCTCGTGCCTGTTTTGATTGATATTATCAAGTCGGGCGTATTGCAAAGGTTTTTTGAACGAATTAGACGAATGCACGGTTTTAAAACGTTCAAGCGCATTATGTATGTACTTCTCGGTGTGTTGGTTGTGTTTGTTATAGGTTACTTTATTTATACGGCGGTGCAGTTGTGATGGAAAAGAAACGGTTTAATTATCGGTATATAATTTGCATACTTATCACTATAGGTTTTCTCGCCTGTGGCGTGTTTGTGTTTCCTAATGCTCTTGCCCGTTTGGTTGAGAGTGGTCGGGACTTTGGTTTATCCGTAGCATATTATTTTTGCGAGGTGTTCGGAATACCTCACGGTATTACGCCAACGGTCAACGATTTGCCGTCTATGCAAATAATACCGCCTATAGGTGGTAGTGCTACTACTACCTTGCCCGAAACGTGGGACGGTTTTAAATCTAATTGGGGTACATATTGGCAGTTGTGGGTGACAAAAGATAATTTTACGGGTTATTTGTCGTATGTTGGCAATTTACTCTTTACACTTTGCAAGGTTATAATTATAGCCTTGCCGTTCGTACTTTTATTGTACATATGGTTAAGCCGTTACCTTAAAAATGAGAATAACGACTACGACAGGGATAGCCGTCCGCTTTGTGCTTTTAAGTGGGTTACGGCGCATATATATACGCCTGTTAAAGCTTGGCTTATAGAGCTTTATTGCTTTATAAGAGAGCGTAAAGGCTATTGGGTAACGTGGCTCTGCTTGTGGCTTTTCTACTTCAATGTGTTCACTATAGTTATTGAGTTCTTTGCTTTCTATTTTTATTTCGTCGTTACGTTCGACGTGCTGAATATCTATCGGCAGGTGTACAAGCTTTTTTTAGACTTGTGGACGGTGTTAAACTTTGTGCCTATATGGCTGTGGGTGATTATCGGGCTAATAGTCTTTGACCATTGCCGTAAAAAGATTGCCTATTCACGGTTACACCATTTTGAAATGCGCAATCGTGGGTTTATCAATGCCCGACCTATCGTCTATATGGTGTGCGGTACAATGGGTAAGAAAAAGACAACCGCTATTACAGATATGGCGTTGTCGCAAGAGATAATGTTTAGGGATAAAGCTTTTGAAAAGCTGCTTGAGAACGATTTGAAGTTTCCCAACTTCCCTTGGATAAATCTTGAAAACGAGCTTAAACGGGCTATGGAATATCACGTTGTGTATAACCTTGCTACGGTTAAAATATGGGTGCATAAAAAGGCTTATCGTTGGAATAAGACACCAACCCGTAATAGGTTATTCAACTACGATTACGAGCGTTACGGGCTTACATATGATGATAAATTAAAGGTCATAAACGTGTGGGAAGCGATAGAAACGTATGCACAACTTTACTTTATCTACGTTATTCAATCTTCCCTGTTAATTGCAAACTACTCTGTAAGAGTTGATAGTGTTCTTGCCGATTTAGGCAACTTCCCTATGTGGAATAGTGACTTTTTCAAAAGTGATAGCCGTCTTATAGACAGTTACAGTCGTCACGCCCATATTCTTGACTTTGACAGCCTACGCCTTGGGCGAAAGATTGTTGAGAATAACCGCAACGCAGACTGTTTTGAATTTGGCGTAATTGTGATTACGGAAGTCGGCAAGGAACGTGGGAATAAGGTTGAGTTACAGGAAAAGAAAAAGCAAGATGATAGCACTAACCAAAAGAACGATTTATTTAACAGTTGGCTTAAAATGGTTCGTCACTCTGCAACGGTGGATAACTTCCCGTTTGTGCGTGTGATTACGGACGAGCAACGCCCTGCAAATTGGGGTGCAGACGCCCGTGAGCTGTGTGAGATTGTGCATATCCGTAACAGCGGTGAAATGTGTCTTGCTATGCCGTTTTTCTCGCTTGCGGAATTGCTGTACGGTTGGTTGTTCGGCAAGTTTGTTGGGTTGTATTACAAATACCGTTTTGTGCGTTCGGATAATACGTTGCCTATGTATCTGCTTAAAGCGTTTGCGGCAAAAGTACATCATTATTACACGGGTATATATAATCGTTTTGGTTTTTGTACTCTCTCTGTGCAGATTGAAAGCGGAACGCAGGACGGACAGTTTGATGAAAATAAGTATTTCTTAATGTCGAAAAAGATTTACAGTAAACGTTTTTCAACGGACTGTTTTTCAGATTTCTTTATGGAAAAGGCGTTACGTTCATCTATCGGCATAGACGATTTACGGGAATACGCAACTGAAAAAGCAACCTTTGATGAGTTGCAGTTGCAAAACAGTTACTTTATCAATGACCTGTTGAATGGTCTTTTAAATAATAATTAAGAGGTGAATTTTATGTTTAAACACGGTAAGACGGGCGAAGTTTATTATTCCGTCCGTGAGAAGATTAATCACTATAAAAAGCGTATAGATGATAAGAGTTTAACTGTTGCACAGCGAGAATACGCAAAGCAACGTATTGGTGAGTTAACTTATTTAAATAATTTGTCTTATAAAGAGCCTGAACTCATTGTTACGGACGATAAGGTTTTTGGTAATGGAATAAGTAAACCACGTCTTTGTGCTGTTATTGATGAAGATAATTACGGTCGTTTATACGTTGCACCTATTATGGAACGTACTTCAAAGTCTATTATTCTTGATAATGACTATAGTCGTCAAATTGGTGATAAACGTAAATGGATAGACCGTAGTAATGTTTACGAAAACAAATATATTGACGGAGTTAAACCTCTTACAACTAATGACAAATCAAAAATAAAAATAATTTTAAGAAAAAAATAACAACGACTTATTAGGTCGTTGTTTAATGGGATATTTCCCGTCCACCGCTGAAGGAAGCGGTGCTTATTCGATAGACCACGCTATTTAATAGCGGAAAGTTACTATCACTGTTATTAGTTTAAACAATTCTATGGTAAAAGTCAAACATTTTTTTATTGCGTAAATAAAATTGATAAGTTTGATAATAAAATCGACTTTATAAGTAAAAAAATAACGACGGCTTATTAGGTCGTCGTTGTTGTGGTCACTATGCCACCCACCGCTTAGAGGAAGCGGTGCTTACTTTGCGGGGCAGAACGTAGTTACTAACCGTTTACCTTCCGCATTTCGTTTATTATTTTAAGGCATTGTTTTGCAAAAGTCAATTAAATTTTACTTACTAATAAAATTGAAAATACACTTTCAAAAGGCAGGTTCATAAATGAAATCTTTAGTCGAAAAATACAATTATAATTCTAAGCTTGATACGGGCTTTTCTCACGGCTATTGTACGGGTGTAAGGTATTACCGTAATCATGGCAATTGTTCGACTGCGGAAAAGCAAAAGCGAAACGCATTTATAGACGATATGAAAGTAGCGGCGTTAAAAGGTCATTCTTATGCCAAGGGCTTTATGTGTGCCATTCGTGATTGCGCAAACGAGCGTAAAGGCAAAAAGCAATAAATTATCTTCTATTTGTTCTATCCCCTTTAGGGGTGTTGCTCCCTGCAAGGGTGTTTAAAATGTGAGATATAAAGATGAACGCAGTAGACTTACAACCTTTGGACGAATTAGGCTGTCCGTTTCCGTTCTTAGACGAACCGGCACAGCCAACCAAACAGTTTTATAAAATATATCACGACGGCGGCAGTTACGTTGCAACCCGTTGTTTTCGTAGTCAGTTAAAGCGTAAGGGTAATTCTCATAGTCGAGAGGCTATAGATATTCTCTTCGACAGCCTGTATTATCAGGCAACGAAAGACGGGTTGAAAGATACTAAGCTTGAAACGCCGTTTACTGACTATATCAAAACGGGAATACTTAAGGTGTTCCCGTACTTTGCTAACGTTGAGAATTATATTGAAGAAAAGGTTAAACGCAAGCGCCATAATTTACAGGTGCGAAAAAAGCGGTTCAGGCGTAAGGCAAACTTAAACTGTTGGAACTACTTCGTAACGTTTACTTACGACGATAACAAGCAAACGCCCGACAGTTTTCGGAAGAAGTTACGCAGGTGTTTATCCAACCTGCATACAAGGCGTGGTTGGCGTTATATGGGCGTATTCGAGTGTGCGCCTGAAACAGGGCGTTTGCACTTCCACGGGCTTTTATACGTTCCTGATGGTGAAATGATAGGACGGTTAACGGAAAAAGAAGATTATAGCACGGCACAGCAAAAAATGCAGACAAGAACCGAAAACAGCTTTTTTGAAAAGGCTTTCGGCAGAAACGATTTTACAGGGTTAAGCGAAATGCAATTAAGGTACGGTCATACATTAGATTACATAGTAAAGTACATAGGCAAGACTGACGAAAAGATAGTTTATTCACGGGGAATACCGACGGAAGTTTATAAGAAGTTGACGGAAGATAGTATTATTACTGAATTTACGGACTTTGTTGAAAAGTTTGTCCTCTTCGACAACGTTGTTGATTGGGAAGAGGATATATTGTGCTATAAATATAAAAAGCAGATGTCAATAATTGATATACTCTGCAACCCACCGCAGTATAACATTGCGTAAATAGTACCCATAATTGAATAATTTTCGGACTTGCGCCTATGGCTTTCATACGGCGTTTTTTGGCGTTGACCAAAGATTAACTTAAGACAGAAAACTACCCCCTTTGCTTATTTTGTACCCTGTAAAATAATAGACGGTGCGACTTTGCAAGCGGTTTAGCGCAAAACGCACCCTTTTTTACAGCGAAAATGCGGTCTATCTGTCTGTCAAAAGGCGACACCTTGCACTGCCGAGCGCAGCTCGGCACTCGTTTTAGTGCAAGGTGTCGCCTAATACTCTCTCTATCTTTTTGAGAGCTAAAATAGCTTGAATTTTAACGGAAAATATAAGAAAATACTACGGAAAAGGACGGTTACGGAAAATGAAACGGAAAGGAACGAAAGATTTAACGCTGACACAACGGCGTTCTTTGGAAGATTTACTAAAGGCAGGGGTGCATAAAAAACAAATAGCCAAACAGTTGGGCGTGTGTCTTGCAACTGTGTATAACGAAATTAAACGTGGCAGGTGTGAACAGCGTAAAAAGGTTTACGACGTGTACGGTGATGTCATAGGCTATAAAACGTATATAGTTTATAGTGCGGATATAGCGGAATATAACTACCGCTTTAATCAATCTTCGCACGGTGCGCCTTTAAAAATCGGCAATGATTATGGGCTTATACGGGAAATTGAAAATCGTGTTATAAACGATAAAATTTCTGCGTGTGCCGCATTGGGGCGTATCAAGCGTGAAAATGCTTGTCGTACAATTATTAGCAAAACTACGCTTTATAGGTACATACGTTCGGGATATATATTTACCCGTCTGACAATGCAGGACGTGAAAATCAAGCCTAAACATTATCAAAAGACAACCATTAAACGTGCGCCAAAAGGTACAAGCATTGAAAAACGCCCTGCCGAGATTGCAGAGCGTAATTCGTTCGGTCATTGGGAAATGGACTGTGTATTAGGCAGGCAGGGTACTAAACCAACCATTTTAGCCTTTACGGAACGACTAACACGTTATGAGATTGTTTATAAAATGCCCGACCATAAGACTGCGACCGTCGTTCACTTTGTCAATAAGCTTGAAAAGCGTTACGGAAAGTTGTTCCGCAAGCTGTTTAAAAGTATAACCGTTGATAACGGTGTTGAGTTTAGCGACTTTAACGGGCTTGAAAAGTCTATCTATGGCGGTAAGCGGACTAACGTCTATTACTGTCACCCTTATACTTCGTGCGAACGTGGTTCTAACGAGCGTTTAAACCGTGAAATACGCCGATTGATACCGAAAGGCACTGACCTATCTAATTATAGCGATAAGGACATTAAGGCGGTTGAAACATGGGTAAACGCATACCCTCGTGAAATCCTCGGGTATGCAACGAGTGCCGAACTTTTTAACGAGCAATTATCCGCAATATAATATAATTTGAAAATACACTTTCAAAAACAATGCAAGCCGCCGAAAGACGGCTATTTTGTCGTACAACGTTATTGAGCTTAAACCGCTGTTCCGTCTGTCTTTGGCTAAAGACAGATGATTAAAACCCGTTGAAGTAATCTCTCCAACGGGTATTTTACTATACTCTAAAAAAATTTTTTGAAATCGTAAAAAAATTCTAAAAAAATACTTGACTTTTCACGCCCTGCACTTACGCACAATTTTGCCGCAAAAAAACAGCGGAAAGCCTATTTTTTTAAGCCTTCCGCCTTGACAGTAATAAAATTATTAATCTCTCAACAATTCTTTCGGGTTTTATTCTTATGCTTTCTGTTGATGATATTCTTCTTTATTATATCCCTTACGGTTATGCAAAGACCTACTATTATATAGATATAGTAGACGGCAAGTCGCCAGACGAGAACCGACCAGGCAAGCGTATTGCCTGCCGCTGCGGAGAACGCAAGCGCCGCCATACCTTCCATAACGCCGGAATTGCCGGGCGTAGGTATGAACGATACGCCGAAGGTTGCGAATGCGTTAAGCGCCATAACCGTTATAAGCTGACCCTCTACGTTGCACGAAAAAGCTTTCATAACGAAGAAGGGTACCGAGAAGGTTAAAAACGCTTCTGCAAAGCTGACTATAATTAGCAGTACGAGCATTAACGGCGAAGTCGCCATAACCTTGAAGGAATGCTTGAAATCGTCTACGACCTTAGTTGCCTTTTTAAGCGCCTTCTCTTCGTCCTTGACAATTCGCATCTTTTTGCCTAATCTTACCAACCCCCTTGTAAGCTTAGTCATCGCCTTAGGGAAAATCAGGAAGAATGCAATGAAGATGGGTATAATAAGGTTTACGCCTACGCCTACCCAGCCCGTAACAAGAAGCAGCGTCTTACCCGTAGTACCGTCTAAAACGTGTCTTACCGTACCCAAAATCATAAGCACCGAGCCAAGCATTACCCAAGTTATAATGCTTGAGAAATAGCGGATAAGCACGATTGCAGTTGAGTTGCCGCCGCTTATACCCTTTGAGTTAAGGTAATAAATCTGCATAGGCTGACCGCCCGTTGCAAAGGGGGTTACGGCGTCGTAGTACTTGCCCAAAAAGCTCGTCTTGATGGACGAAGAAAACCTGAAACTACCCGTAACGGTTTTATCTATTATGCAGAATTTAGTGCAGTCTAAAAGCATAATGCAGAGCACGACACAGACCAAAAGCACCATAAACCAGGGGCTTGCATTGCTGAAAACGGCAACAAATGACGAACCCGAACCGGGCTTTATTTCGCCCACTATTCCAAAGAGCGAATAAATACCCAAGGCGATAAGCGCAACTAAAACTACGTTCAAAATTATTTTGGACGCCTTGCTCTTTTGCGGCTTTGCCTGCTCTGCAGCCTGAGTTTGGTCAGGGGTTCCTTGTTCAACAGCCTGAGTTTGGTTTGAAACTTCTTGCTCTACAGTTTGAGTTTCGGCAATATTTTCCTGTTCTGCATTCTGTAATTGGTCGGTAACTTCTTGCTCTACGCAGTCTGTTGGAATTGTTTCCGCCGCAGCGTCGTTGCTCTCTATTTTAACGCTATCATCAAGCGGTGTATCAAGTTTTAAATTCTCTTCGTCTATCGACAACACTTCACCTCATACAAGCGCATACTGCGCCTGCGGTTAATTAATAATTAATCTTCTACCTTTAAGCCCCAACACCTGAACGTCTTAGAATAGAGCACTTCAAAATTCTTCCACAAATTCTGAACGTGCCTGTTTTGTTCAAGTTCGGGACCTGCTTCTAAGTACTTGACGTTATTTTTTATTAAGCCTTCGATACAGTGGGTTAAAATCAATGCAGGAAGTCCCTTATTTGAATGCGCCTTTGCAATTGCGATATGTAACAGGTCTACCACTTCAGGGTGGCTCATAGTCTTTATAAGGGGGATAATACCGCCGGGAATGATATGCCCCTTGCCCTTCTGCATAACTTCCTTCATTGAAGGAATCATATATCCGTACGCAACGACCTTATCGTTTTGCGTTACGACGGTTGCAAACTCGGGGACTAAGATAGAAAGCATAGTCTTCATAAGTCTGCGCTTCTGCTTTTCGTTAGTAGGGCTTGTGCCGTACAAATCTTCAAACGCTTCGTCCATAACTTCAAGCGCCTGCATAACGTACTCTTCCAGCTTCTTTTTGTCGTGCTTAGCAAGATAGCCCACGTCTAATATTTCATAGCCGTACTTTTCCATTACGTCCTTTGCAAGCTTTTGCATTCTCGGGTCGATTGAAGTAGGCGAAACAATGCGGAAGGCGTTCCAGTCAACCACCTTGTACGCGCCGAGCTTTTCCATATGCTCTATATAGTAGGGATAGTTGTAAATCTCTATGTAGTTGCTATCCTTGTCGAAACCGTCGATGAGCATACCTTCTTCGTTTAAATCGGAGAAGCTCATAGGTCCGATAATCTCGTTCATACCCAGCTCTTTTGCCCACTCGTAGAGCTTTGCAAACAGGGCTTTTGTCACTTCGAAATCGTCGATGACGTCGAAACGGGTAAAGCGAAGCTGTTTATAGCCGAACTTTTCGTTTACGCCCTTATGCCAGATGCCTGCAATCCTTCCTGCAAGCTTGCCGTCCTTATAGGCTAAGAACATCTTGCACTCTGCAAAGCGGAACGCGTCGTTGACTTCGGGGTCGAACTCGGCAAATTCGTCGGCGTACATATTAGGGCAAGCGTGGGGGTTGCCCTTGTATAAATCGAAAATAAATTTGAAAAACTTCTTCTTATCTCTCTTAGAAGATATTTCCTTAACTTCTATCATTTGTCTTTTTTTCTCTCTATTAATTAAAACTATTTGACTTCCAAACCCCAGCAACGGTGCTTTTTTGCAATCTCTCTCTCGAAATCCTTCCAAAGGTTTTGAACGTTGTTGTTGTACTCAAGCTCGGGACCCGTCTCCAGATATTTAACGCCAAGCTTTTTAAGTCCGTGCAAGCACTCGCTCATAATAATCGCAACCGTGCCCTTGTTTGCGTGGTCTTTAGCAACGCCGATACTCATCATTTCCGCAACTTCGACGTGCTTCATTGCCTTGATATAGGGTATTATTCCCAAGGGGAAGATATACCCCTTTCCCTTTTGCATAACGTCCTTTATGCAGGGCATCATGAAGCCGTACGCTACGACCTTATCGTCCTTTAATACTACGCAAGCAAGCTCGGGAACGAGAATGGTCAAAATAGTGTCCATCTCTCTCTTCTTCTGTTTTTCGTTTATAGGGCTCGTGCCGTATAAATCTTCAAACGCTTCGTCCAATACGTCCAAAGCCTGCATTATGTATTTTTTTAATTTTTCCTTGTCGTGCTTGACGAGATACGCGACGTCGACCGTCTCGTAACCGCCGCGCTTTTTAACGGCGGCGGCAAGCCTGTCTAACCTTTCGTCGCAAGTTTCAGGCACTTTAATACGGTAACAATTCCAGTCCACCACCTTGTATGCGCCGAGCTTTTGCATATGCTCTACGTAATAGGGTGCGTTGTAGATTTCTATGTAGGTGCTGTCCCTGTCGAAACCTTCTATAAGCATTCCTTCTTCGTTTAAATCGGAAAAGCTCATAGGTCCGATAATCTCTTCCATACCTAACTCTTTCGCCCATTCGTAGAGCCTTGCAAACAGAGCCTTAGTAACTTCGAAATCGTCAATTACGTCGAAACGGGTGAAGCGCAGTTGCTTTTTGCCCGTCTTTTCGTTTACGCCCTTGTGCCAGATAGCGGCAATGCGCCCTGCGATTTTGCCGTCCTTATAGGCTAAAAACATCTTGCACTCTGCAAAACGGAACGCGTCGTTGACTTCGGGGTCGAACTCGGCAAATTCGTCCATATACAGATTGCAGTACGCGTGGGGATTTTTCCCGTAGAGCGTGCGCTGAAATTTGAAAAACTTCTTTTGCTCTCTTTTAGAGTGTATTTCCTTAACTTCTATCATTATTCTTTCTCCAAGGGGATAGGGCGTTTATCGCCTATAAATATTACGCCGAGCGTGCCGGGTCCGCAATGCGTGCCGATAACGGGACCTATTATCTGACGGACGATATTTGCGTCGGGGCGTTTTTCCTTGATGAGAGCTGCAAGCTCGTCGCCGTCGTCTTTGCAGTCCGCGTCTAAAACGTATACGGGATAAGCGGTATCGGTAAGCCCGTCTATGACCTTTTGAGCAAGCGAACGGATAGCCTTTCTCTTACCGGACGCCTTTTCAAACACGCTCAGTCCGCCCTTCTCGTTGACGGTTAAGATGGGCTTTATGCTGAGTATCGTACCTGCAACCGCCGATACGGCAGAGAGCCTGCCGCCCCTTTTTAAGTGCATTAAGTCGTCCACCGAGAAGTAAACGCAGACCTTGTTGGTAAAGTCCTTTAAAAACTCTACTATTTCTTCGTCGGTCGCGCCCTGCTGTTTTTTCTCAGCCGCCGCAAGCATTTGAATACCTGCGCCGAGCGAGATAGACTTAGTGTCGAACACGGTGCATTTTCTTTCGGGGAACTGCTCTTTAAGCTCTACTAACGCAGCGTTAAGCTGATTGAAGGTGCCACTCATTGCGTGGGAAAAGCTGATATATAATACGTCTTCCCCCGCCTTGAAATAGGGCGTTAAAATATCCTTGTAGTTTTCGGGGTTCAACGCCATAGTTTTAGGCACGTTGCCCGCCCTTACCGCCGAATAAAAAGCGGCAAAATCGGTGTGTTCGCCAAGGTCGTAGCTATACTCCTTATCGCAGTAGCAATAGGGCATGGATATGTAATCCATACCGAGCTCTTTAACCTTATCAAACCAGAGCTCGCCGTTGCTGTCGCATAATAAAATACTCATACTTTTTCTCTCTTAAAATACTCTTTTTTAACCAAGCCGAAAGGGCTTTGTTCAGTTAATTTTGCAGCTTACCCGATTATAAGAAAAATATGGTAAACCTATAGGTTTATGATATCATTTTAGCTAATATATGTCAACAATTTTTATTACATTTTGCCGCCAGCGCCATTCGTACACCGAGATTTCACATAAAAAACGGCAATAAAGACAATTGCTAAAAATACTCGGGGAAACGGCGTGACTTAACCATTAAATTATGTGATACAAAATACTATATTTTGTATCATAAAAATACAGCCGATTAAACGGCAATAATAACAAATTATCTTACTCAAAATTACGCTTTGAAAAGCTGTTTTTTGGCAATCAAAAAGCGGTGCAGACGGCACCGCTTAAGCAGCTTTATAAGTTATTGCTTTACAAGTTATTTTGTCAAACCGCCTTCGACTTCTTCGGCAAAGCGAACGGTCTGCATAGCGTCCTTGCAGTACCTGTCCGCGCCGATTTGCTCGGCGTATTCTCTATTTAAAACCGCACCGCCGACGCAGATTAGAACGGAAGGACACTCTTTTTTCAACAGCTCTATCGTCTCCTTCATAGAGACGACGGTAGTAGTCATAAGCGCGGATAAGCCCACGACCTGTGCGCCCACTTCTTTAACCTTTGCAACCACCGTTTCGGGGGGTACGTCTTTACCCAAGTCGTACACCTTAAAGCCGTAGTTAGATAAGAGAGTTGAAACGATATTTTTGCCGATATCGTGAATATCGCCCTTGACCGTCGCGAGTACGATTTTAGTATTTTTTGCGTTCTCGTTCGAAGAGAGCCTTTCCTTAACTTTATCGAAAGCCGCCCTTGCCGCTTCCGCACTCATTAAAAGCTGCGGCAGGAAAATCGTCTTATTTTCAAAGCCTGCGCCCACTTCGTCTAAGGCAGGGATAATTTCGCAATTTACGACTTCCATAGGCGAGAGAGTTGCCAAAAGCTTTTCCGCCGCGCTCGCCGCTTCGTCCTTAAGCCCCTTTATAACGCAGTACTTCAAGTCCTTATCGGTCTGCGCTTTTTGTGCGGCAGGCTGAGCCTGTCCGTTTGCAAACGCAATATAGCCTTCGAAATTTTTATCCTTACCCGTAAGCGCAAGGAAGGACTTGTACGTCTTGTTCATCTCCTGCGAGTAGGGGTTATAGATTGCCGCCGAAAGTCCGCTAGTCAGCGCCATACTAAAGAAGGTGGAATTTATAAAGTCCCTTTGGGGAAGCCCGAAGGATATGTTTGAAACGCCCAACGACGTGTGACAGCCGAGCGTATAGCGGATTGCCTTTAACGCGTCGAGCGCTGCATTCGCCGCGGTGGGGTCAGCCGATACAGCCATTGCAAGCGTATCGAAAATAAGCCTTTCTTTTTCAATGCCGTATTCCTTTGCAACGGATATAATCTTTTTGGCAATCTCAATTCTGCCTTCAGCAGTAGAAGGGATTCCCGTCTCGTCGAGCGTTAAGCAGATTACACAGCCGCCGTACTTTTTAACGAGCGGAAAGACGGCTTGCATACTCTCTTTCTTGCCGTTTACCGAATTGATTATCGCAACGCCGTTGTATATACGCATAGCGTTTTCCATAGCCTTGAACGACGACGTGTCTATCTGCAAGGGCAGGTTGGTGACCGCCTGAATTTCTTCTATGCAACGGGGTAAAATCTCTTCTTCGTTAATTTCAGGCAAGCCCACGTTTACGTCCAACGCGTGCGCACCGTTTTCCGACTGGGCAACCGCTTCGCCTAAGATATACGCTATATCGTTTTCCCTTAGCGCTTCCTTTAGTTTTTTCTTACCCGTAGGGTTAATTCGTTCGCCTATAAGTACGGGGGTATCGCCAAAATACAGCGCGTGAGTGTACGACGAGCAGACGGTTAAACGCTTATCCGTCGGCTTTTTGAACTCTACGCCATTTAATTTTTGCGTTAGTTCAAGGATATATCGGGGTGTAGTGCCGCAACAGCCGCCTAAAACGGTTGCGCCCATTTCCGCTAAAACGCGCATATCACGCGCGAAATCTTCGGCGGAAAGCGAATAGGTCGTCTTGCCGTCTCTCTCTTCGGGCAAGCCTGCGTTGGGCTTGATAATTATGGGCGTCGACGAAGCCTTTAACATTCTTTCCACAACTTGAGTAAGCTCTGCAGGGGCGAGCGAACAGTTTACGCCGAGCGCGTCTACCCCCAACCCTTCCAAAAGGGCGACGGCAGCTTCGGGCGTGCCGCCCGACATGGTAAGGCAATCTCTGCCGAACACTACGCTTGCAAACACGGGCAAATCACAGCACTCTTTTGCGGCGAGAACGGCGGCCTTAAGCTCGTACAAGTCGTTCATAGTTTCAACGAAGATAATATCCGCACCTGCAGCAACGCCTGATTTAATCGTGCGCTTAAAAATCTCTACCGCACTTTCAAATTCAAGGTCGCCAAGCGGCTTTAACAGCCTGCCCGTAGGACCGACGTCCAACGCGACGAAAGCTTCCTTAAAGTCCTTTGCCGCACTCTTTGCATTCTGTACTGCGGCGGCGACCACTTCTTCCGTTCTGTCGCCAAACTTTAAGCAGTTTGCACCAAAGGTGTTGGCGCAGATTACGTTTGAACCCGCCTTTAAATAGTCGGTATGCACCTTAATAACTTTTTCAGGGTGGGTCAGATTCCACTCTTCGGGCAGAGTACCCAAAGGCAGACCTGCCGCCTGAAGCTGAGTACCCATACCGCCGTCTAATATTATTATTGAGTTTTTTAACTTCTCTTTAATGCTCATAAATCTTTAATGCCCACCATTGCCGTAACCGATTTCGTCGGCGTCATAAAATAGTCCTGCGATAGGGTTATGCCCAACCGCTTAGTTATAAAGAGCGCATCGAAAATTTTGCGCTGTAGGCTTATGTCGCAGTCGCCGAACCCACAGGAAAAACGAGACGGATTGACGTTGTATTTTTCTTTAAGTTTAGCGCAGATTTCGTCGCACCAGCTTTCGATTAAAGCCGCGCCCATAGCCTGCAAAACCGCCGCCTTTGACGGGGAAATTTTTGAGTACTTGACGATAAGCCTGTCCACTCCTGCGCCTGCGGTCGCCGCGAACAACGCCACGCGCGAACAACCCTTTAAGTTTAGTCCGAGCGAATGGCTTTTTATCTTTGCATAGCCCAAATCAAGCTCGTCGCCGTCGGCAGAAAAATCGTAGACGTCGTATACAGCCTTTAAGTCCTGAACCTGCAAAATAAGCCTTTCGCACTCGTCGAAGAGCGCCGCCACTTCTTTAGTAGGCGCACTTCCCTTCGTGTAGCCGAGATAGTACTGCGTCTCGATTCGGTCTATAGAGTTTAATCTGGTCGATAAAAACGTCGTCATATAATGCTTGAAAGATTTGCCTTAATTGACGCGGCAACTTCGGGCTTATTCATTGAATAAACGTGTACAGCCTTAACGCCGTTTGCGTAAAGGTCGATAATCTGCTCGCTTGCGTAGATTATACCTGCTTCGCACATAGCCTTCGGGTTGTCGCCAAACCTGTCGACAATGCGCTTAAAGCGAGTGGGAAGATAGCCGCCCGAAAGGGATATAATTCGCTTAATCTGCGCGGCGTTGGTCACGGGCATTATGCCTGCAATGACGGGAACGTAGATACCTGCTTCCCTTACCTTTGATAAAAAGCTGTAGAACACGTCGTTGTCGAAGAACATCTGCGTCGTTAAAAAGTCACAGCCTGCGTCCACCTTCTTTTTAAGGTTTTCAATATCCGAAAAGAGCGTTGCGCTTTCGGGGTGACCTTCGGGGTAGCACGCGCCGCCTATGCAGAAGCTGCCCGTATCCTTACACTCTTTAACCAGCTCGCTTGCATAGTGATAGTCAAGGTTGCCTGTAAAATCTTTGGGGATATCACCCCTTAAGGCAAGCACGTTATCTATGCCTTCGTTTTTGAGCGCTTCAAGCTTTTTTGCAACGTCTTTTCGGTCGGAAGATATACACGAAAGGTGTGCAAGCGGCTCTACGCCCAACTCTTTAATGCGCTTTGCTACGGCTACGGTGTAATCGCTCGTACCGCCGCCCGCGCCGTAAGTCACGCTCATAAAATCGGGACTTAATGCGGCGATTTTGTCTACCGCCTGTTTGACCGATTCGAATTTATCGCTCGTCTTAGGGGGGAACACTTCAAAAGAAAGGCAAGCCTTTTTACTATTTATTATGTCTATAATCTTCATTTTTTTCTCATTACTCGCCGCAAATTGTTCAGGGCGAAAATTATATTGATATTTCTATCTATTATAGTTTAATCACAAGTGTTTGTCAACAAATGAGATAATTATAAAATACGCTTGACTTTGCTTAATTCAAGCTTTATAATGGGTTCAAATTAACAGTTCGGTGCGAGTGAGTTGAAATCGTTTTCAATTCGAAAGCAGGGGAAGTACGGTGCAAATCCGTCGCAACAGCCATTACGGTAATAGTCCGATTGCCTGTCCGCCGAAGTAGTTTGGTTGTTCGTCTTGGGCGTTTAGAAGATGCGGACCGCCTTTATTTTTGCACGCCCCTTACGGGGTGCTTTTTTATTTGCGCCCGCAGTGGGCGCTTTTTTATTTTAGAAATAATTTTTTAAGGAGTATCAATATGAAAAATTTTAAAAAGAATTGGCTTGCATTTTTACTGTGCATAGTTGTTGCCGCTTTCGGCGTTGCGTTCGCCGCGTGCAATAAAAACGCCGTTGACGCGAACGATGAAAGGGTTGCAATAACAGTAGTAAACGCAACCGAGAACGAGAGCTTGCTTGATTATATGCAAACCCTGCAGGGCGATGGAAAGCTTACCTATACCATAGATAACGGTATGGTGACGAGCATTAACGGCATTAACCAAACCACTAACACCTATTGGATGCTGTACACGAGCGATACGGACAACGCCAACGACGCTTGGGGAACGTGTGAATACAACGGTCAAACGTTGGGCTCGGCGACCTTAGGCGCGGAAAGATTAAAGGTTAAAGAAGGCTGCGTATACGTTTGGGTATTCACTAAGTTTTAATAAAGGCTAAAAATTAATGAAGGCTAAAGATTTTGCCATAATCGGGGTATTCACCGCCCTTTTATTAGGCGGACAGTTCGCCTTAAGCTTTGTTGCAGGGATAGAAGTCGTAACCGTGCTTTTACTCACCTTTGCCTACCATTTCGGCTTTAGGCGTAGTTTAATCGTCGCTAATGCCTTTTGCATATTAAGGTGCTTTATCTTCGGGTTTTTCCCCACCGTAGTTATTCTCTACTTTATTTATTATAACCTGTTCGTACTGCTCTTTGCGTTTGTCGGCAAGAAATTTAAGGGGCGGTTAAGCGCGGTTAAGCTTGTAATAATAGTTTCTACCGCCGCACTCGCTAACGCCTGTTTTACGCTGTTGGACGACGTTATTACACCCCTTTTCTATTCGTTTGACCAAGCCGCAACCAAAGCGTATTTTATCGCTTCGCTGTACACTATGGCTACGCACGTAGTATGCACGATTATAACTGTTACCCTGCTCTTTCCGCCGCTTATTTCTATCTTTGAAAAAAGCGGAAAAACTTAATATATGATTGTTTCTGTTATAAAAAGTCAAGGCACGGCGCAGATTTTCTGCGCCGTGCCTTGACTTTACACTCTATTAATGCTCTTGTTCTTCTATGCCTTCGGATGCGATTTTTTGTTCAGCAACGAACTCTTCCGCTTCCTGTTTCATCTTCTTGGTAGTCTTAATCTCGCTCTTTGAAGGCTGATTGATAACGACCTGGTCATAGCTCAAATCGATTCCGTGAGCGACGAACAACTGACGGTATTCTCTTAGCAAATCACGCTGAACCTGATACCTGTCTTCTTCTGCGCACTGTGCGACAATCTTTACAGCTACGTTGCTCGCTTCATAGCAGGATACGCCCTTATAGAAAGGTCCTTCAACGATAGCGGGAATACTCTTTTTGAAGTTTTCAAGGTTGTCCTTAAGAAGCTTTTCAACGTATTCCAAAGGCACGTCGTAGGGAAATTCGCAATCGACGATAGCAAGGGATAACTCTCTTGACAGGTTTACGACGTTTTTTATGTCCGAGTTGTTTATGATTTTGATATTGCCTGCCATATCCAAAATCTTAGTTGCCCTTATGCCTATTTCGGAAACGGTGCCGCGGAAGTTGTCAATTGACACGATTTCGCCTACGCTGTACTCGTTTTCAAAGATTATGAACACGCCTGCGATAATATCTGCAATGAGCGACTGCGCGCCGAGACCTATGATAAGAGTGATAATGCCAACCGATTCCCATATAGCGGCTGTATTGACGCCGAACGCCTGCAACACAAGGAATATAAGAGCAAGTGCAGAGCCGTATTTGATAAGCCCGTCTAAAAGGGTTATAACCGTCTTTGCCTTATTGCTCTTTTCCATCATCTTCTTAAATATAAGACGCAATAGCGCGCTTACCGAAAAGATTACGGAAATTAGAATCAAGCAATGAATCAGCGTCTTTTTATGCCTGTTCCAGGCGTCGGGCATCGTGGATACGTCCCACATATTTTCCTTTACCCAAAGGGAAAAGGGAAGTTCGGGCGCTGCAGCCGCAATTATTACGCCCACTACGAAGAAGAGTATGAAAAGTGAAAAGATTACGATGCAGGTTATCTTTAACGCCTTTTTTACCTTCTTTTTGTCGATTGAATTAGTCTTCATATTTATCCTCCGTTAAGCAGACACCGCCGTCACCTTAATCTGGTGCTTAGAGTATTTGCTTCCTTTAATCGTTATTTCTCCGCTTGCGCCGTATGCGTCGTAATTATAGCCCTGCTTGGTGAACAGGATAATCACTTCGCTTACGTCTATTTCGCCGTCGATTGTCAGCGTAAGGTCGGTTGCGCTTTCGTCCGAATAGAAATCGTACTCGTATTCAACGCCGTTTACTATGATTGTATTTCCTATCTTGCCATAGCCGGACACAACGACGTTGACGATAGTCTGTCCGCCTGAAACGGTTACCGCCGCCGTTGCAACGTCTTCAAACCCGTCGCTATCGTCGTCCTTGTACGTATTTTCAAGCGAACCCGACGGCGTTTCGGCATACATTACGTAGCTTACGCCGTTATAGTCGAACATTTGATAGTAGATGAACATGTAATTTAAGTTGGGAACGTTTTCGATTGCCGCATACTTGCCCCTGCCGATTACGTCGTAACTATCCGTTTCAATGAAGTTATACTCTTCATCGTAATAGCCGTCATGAATAAAGGCGTTGTAGTATACCCTTTCGTCGTCAGAAATCGTATCTCTGCCATACGCGTCGGGAATCATCTGGCGGTAAATATTTATCGTGCCGTCGTCGTTATAGGTTACGAGCGCATCGCCGGGATTAGGTGAAGTCATAGTGGGCGAAACATACTCTGCTTCCGCCGCCGACTTGGAAATATTTACCGTCTTAGCTTCGCCATAGGGGGTGCCTTCTGCGTCAGTCGCTTGAATCGTCAAGTTAGCTTCCGTATCCTTAGTCAAGTCGCTGAACGTGTAGGTTTCAACTAACTCGGTGGTTTTATCGAGCGAGTTAGCCGTATCCGTTATTTTAATCTTATATCCTTCGGGAAGGCTGTATTTAAAACCTAAGGTTACGGGCATTTCGGTGGAATAGCCCGACAGGTCCGCCTTGACCGAAGTTACTTCAAAGCTAAAGTTCATTGCGTAATCGGCTTGAGCCAGCTCAAGCGAATGGGTTGCGCCGTCCGACTGGTTATCCATAAAGTTCAGCGTACCCGTCACCGTTACGTTGCCGAACTCGCCGTCGTAATTATCTAAAATTATAGTTCCGCTTGCCGATACACTTTCAACGCGCTTAGTGTAAACCTTTACGCCGTCGCCGTTGGTTACGTCTATATCAATGCTTGCGTTGGCATAATCGTAATCCATATCGCAGGTATACGAAAGGGTGAAGTACTGACCGTTAAAGCCGTATTCTTCGCCAAAGCTTAAAGTAGGCATACAGAAGGCAACGCCTTCGGTTGAATGCTCTGCAAGCTGCTCTTCGCCGCCTGCGAATTCACCTAAATCGTAGTAGGTGAAGTTGATTTCGTCAAGC
>JBJEVB010000008.1:74526-79372 GCA_051884155.1 Candidatus Coproplasma sp.
ACGTCAATAAAGATATAATTAAACTCAACGCCCGTCGTAGTATGTTGAGCAAACTCTTGCTCACCGCCTACAAATTCCCCTAAATCGTAGTAGGTGAAGTTGATTTCGTCAAGCCCTGCAAAGTCGGTGATTTCTATAACCGCCACGCCCGTACCTTGATACTCGCCGTATACTTGACCCGTGCTGTTTGTCACTTCTAATTTATAGCTGTAGTTGCTGTACGCGGAAGTGAATTCGGGGTCAACGGTAATCGTTATTTTTTCTGCCGTGTACTCAATGGTTGCGTCTGCAGGTTCAACTTTAGTGTAGGTTGCACCGAACGCTTGTTCCGCCGTAAATTCTTTTTCAGCACTCTCGTAGACGGCTATTTCGTTACTGCCGTCGTTGGTGTAGATTACGTACTTATACGCCTTAGCGCCGTAGTATGCACCGCATTCAAATGAATAGGTCATATTTGCAGTATCAATATTAAGCGTTACTTCTTCTCTTTCAACTAACGCCGTTCCGTCTTCTGTATACTGCGCAACGTACGCGGAATAAGTGTAGCTTTCGTTAAGCTTGTTCAACGAACCATTTACGGTTATGCTATCGGGTTGGAAAGTTGCCGCTTCCGCACTCTCGTCTACGACGAAGTACGCCTTACCCGTTACGGGCGTCGTGGTATGAACGCCGAACTGCCTTTCACCGTCCGCAAACGTGCCTATATCGTAATAGGTGAAATTTATTTCGTTCAAGCCGATATAGTCCATAATGGATATAGTAGCAATGCCTACGCCCTGATATTCGCCGAACACTTCGCCCGTGCTGTTAGTGACTACTAATTTGTACTCTTCGTTGGCGTGCTTAGAAGTAAACTTAGGGTCTACCGTTATGATTACGCTGTTTTCGTTATAATTTATGCTTGCGTCGGCAGGGGCAACTTTAGTGTAGGTTGCATTGAACTCTTGACTTGCCGTAAATTCCCTTTCGCCGTCGTCGTAGACGATTACTTCGTCGCCGTGATTATCATAGGTGTAGATAACGTATCTAAACTTTTTAACTTCGTAATACGTAGCGCACTCAAACCAGAAGCTCATACTCTCGGCGTTGATATTCAGCGTTACTTCTTCACGCTCGCAAAGGGGCGTGCCGTCCTGGTCGTACTGCGAAAGGTATGCGTAGTAGGTAAAGCTCTCGTTTATGCTATCTATTACGCCGCCAGCCCATATCCTGCCGTCGCCCATAGTTATCGAAGTCGTGCCAAGGTCAAGGAAAATTGAACCGAATGCAATAAACGTGGGAGAGTGCATTTCGTATACGTGTTCGCCGTCGGCAAAAGCACCTATATCTGTATACGTAAACTCTATATAGTCAAGGTCGGAAAAGTCGGTGATTTCAAACACGGCAACGCCCGTGCCTTGATACTCGCCGTACACTTTACTATAGCCGTCAACTACTAATTTATACGAATAAATATCGCTATCCGAAGTAAATGACGGGTCAACCGTAATCGTCAACTTTTCTGCCGTGTACTCGTATTTTGCGTTTATGGGCTCTACTACGTTATAGCTTGCCCCGAACGCCTGACTTGCCGTAAACGGCTTGTCCGCACTCTCGTATACGGATATCTCGTTACCGCTATCGTCCTTAGTGTAGATTACGTATTTAAACTTATTAACCCCGTAATATGCGCCGCCGTTTAGGCTATAGCTCATATTTGCAGGGTCAACCGTTAAGCCGACTTCCTGCCTTTCAACAAGGGTAGTGCCGTCTTGAGCGAATTGCGTTACGTACGCAAAATAAGTGTAGTTCTCGTTAAGCTTGTTCAACGAACCGCTGACGTAAAGTAAGTCGGGTTGGCTGGTTACGGCTTCCGCGCTCTCGTCCACGACAAACGCAGGAGATTTTGCCGTCTTCCACTCTTCGGGCAAATTTACGCTGAGCTGAAGGGTGAAAAGCTCCACGTTCTCCGCCCCGTGCTCGGTCAAATTTTCCGCCACCACGTAGAGATACAGCTCGTCGTAAATTACGCCGCTTAGCTCGCCCTTAAAGAAATTGTTATTATCAAGCGTATCGTCGGAATAGATTATATGGTTTATGTTGTTTAAATCGGTCTGCTCGCTGCTGCAAATATAGAAGGTTGAATTTGCATACTTGTTTTCGTAGTCGGAAAGATAGAGCGAATAGACTACCGACGCCGTTTGGGTAACTTCGTCGTAAACTACGTAATTGTTAAGTTCGTCGTAGACGCACTCGGGCTCGCCAACGCTTTTCGTGGTTACCGTTTGAGAATAACAGGTGGAATTACTGCCGAAAGACGAATTATTGCACGTTATGGTGTAAGAATAGGTTTTTTCAGGCTGTAACCCCGTTATAAGATAGCTGTGTTTGCCGTTTACAAGAGAAATATTTAAAGGTGAATTGCCGTCTGTAAATTCTATTGCAAAATTATCCGCACTGAGCGAATAAGTTTTGTTCGACTGGGACAGAATTTCGTCCATATCGACGGTTATAGAGACGTAGTCCGTACCAAAATTATTGCCAACGTAGCTATCGAAATTTGCAATAAGTCCGCCCGTGACCGCCGCCGAAACGATTACGACTGCGGCTACGGCAGTTGCGCCCACGCTTGCGCCTGCGGCGGCTGTACTTGCGCTTGCGGCGGCTGTACTTGCACCGCCTGCACTGCCCGAAACGCTGCTTGCCTGAGCCGTGCCGCTTGAAGAAGTGCTTGCAGTCTGCGTGGCGTTGGCGTTAGACGAAGCGGACGAATCTGCCGCGCCTGAAGAGTCGGGCTGGTTAAGCTCATCGTACTGCTTTTGAATATCGTTAAGGTCGGTGGAAGATTCGGCGCCTTCGCTGTTTACGGATTTGCCGCCTTCGTTTCCATACGATTCGTCGTACTGCTGACTCTCCACAGGCGGCTTTTGTGCTTCCGTTGAATAGTACAACTCAGCGCTAAAAGGCTGATACTCAGAAAAATCGTTGTACTGATTTAAATTATGAAATTCTCCTGAATCCACCTTTTTCATAAGTTCATTGCCCAAATTATTTTAAGAATATTAATTGCGGAATAATTGCGAAAAAGCACCGCTTGCCTTTAGTGCCTAAATCTAAACAATTATCCATTTTATACACGAATAATTATATTTCCTATTTTAAAAAATAGCAATTAAATTACGACAAATTACTTTAAAGCGGTACTAAAAGACATATAACCGGTACAAAACGACATAATTAAAGGGGCAAACGCAAATTGCCCCTTTAAGCTTATTAATCTATCGTATGCTTAATTACTCATATTTACACTCGTACGCAGTCATACATTTGCCAATTATTTCCATAGCTTCTTGTTTGCCGTAGACGTTTTCTACAAAGGTCGTCTTATTTTCCAACGCTTTGTAAACAGCAAAGAAGTGCATCATCTCGTCAAAGACGTGTTTAGGCAACTCGTTTATATCGCCGTAGTGCTTATAGTACGGGTCGCCTACGGGTACGGCAACTACCTTTTCGTCCATCGCCGCACCGTCCACCATTTTAATTACGCCTATGGGCACGCACCTGACCACCGCGCCCGAAGTTATTTGTTCGCTGCATAAAACGAGTACGTCCAACGGGTCGTTATCGTCGGCAAGCGTACGCGGAATCAAGCCGTAGTTGCAGGGGTAAACCGTAGACGTGTATAAAATTCTGTCCACGCGCAAAAGACCCGTAGCTTTATCCAACTCGTACTTGACCTTACAGCCCTTAGGTATTTCTATAAACGCGTCAAAGGCGTCTTTCTTTATATTATCTTTAGGTGTATCGTGCCAGATATTCATAAGTATTTCCCCTATTTAAGCTGTAAAAATACGATAATTGCAAATACGATAATCGCAACCATCATTGAAAGCCAAAGCGCAAGCGCAACCCAACGCACGGGCTTTTTATTGAGCTTGAATTGATAAATCATATACAAGAGAGAACCGCCCATACCTTGAAACAAGCATACCAACGCACACATAGCGCAAACTACTATGCCGATTATAGTCAATATGGGCATTCCGTAAGTTCCGTCACCCACCTTGATATTAATAAGGTTGGTCACACAGAAGTACAAGCCCAAAAGAAAGAGTACGGCTAAAACTCCGCTGTATATGCTTTCCACGATTGAGCGAACGCCAAGCTTAATGCTGGTATCTCTCTTCTCTTCGTCGTTTTTAATTAAGGAATATTTACGTTCAATCCTTGTCCAAAAGGAAAAAAACTTATTAAACGCCTGAAAAATTTTCATGATTTTGCCCCCCTTCCCGTTAAACGGTTATTTCGTATTTATATTATATCACGAATTTTACCGTTTGTCTATAGGCGAATAAGATTGAGTTTTTTAGGTATTTTTAGCGGCGGCGTAACCTACGCCGCCGCTAAAGCTCTTCTCAGCGGATATTAACTTTTTTACAGTTAAAGCTATTCATCTAAACCGAACAGCGTCTCAAAGATTGCCGTCGCCGCTTCTCTATCCCTGTATCGGATATAAACCCGCCTTCCGCTTGCCCTGCCTGCAGCTGCGTACGTTACGCCGTTAGGATAGAATGGAACGCCGACAACGTCTATATCGTTTTCTTTTAAAGTGAACTCTAACATTTCATAATCATATGCGGACGCTTTTGTAAAGAAACAAAAGTCATCGTCTTTTACGTTTCTCAATTTTTTATTGCCGCACGACGGACAACGGTTTTCGTCCGTTATAACGTTACACCTTTCACAAAACAACATCTTTTCATACCAACCTTTGCCCGTTAATAATATTGTTCAATATATATTTTAACATTTTTACAAAAAAAAGCAACCCCATTCGGTATTCGAATAAGGTTGCGTATGGTGCACC
>JBJEVB010000009.1:0-58933 GCA_051884155.1 Candidatus Coproplasma sp.
TAAATTTTTTTAAAGATTGTTGTAAAATTTTTAAGAGTATGGTACAGTATTGTATGGGAATCGGGTAAACCGAAAATTTAACCAAAGAGGGAAAAGAGATGAAACTTATTTACGGCGTTAAGGACAGACCGAGCTTACCGCGCACGTTGTTGTTCGCACTTCAGCAATTACTAGCAATTCTTGCCGCAACCATCGCAGTGCCTATGATAATAGGCAACGGAATGTCGCCTTCTGCGGCGCTGTTCGGCGCAGGCGTAGGCACGCTCGTCTATCTGCTGTTCACAAAATTCAAAAGCCCCGTGTTCTTGGGCAGCTCGTTTGCGTTTTTAGGCTCTATGTCGGCCGCATTCGCAGGCGGCGTAACCGCTTCGCTCGGCTATCTCGGGCTTATTATCGGTGCAATCTTTGCAGGGCTCGTCTACGTTATTATTGCGCTTGTCGTAAAGTTTGCAGGCGTTAAATGGATAAACAAGATTATGCCCGCCGTAGTAATAGGACCTACGGTTGCAATAATCGGTCTTTCGCTTGCAGGCAATGCAGTGGGCGACCTTATGAAGGGCGCGGTAACAAATGCAGAAAGCGTTGTTCTTGCATCGCCTTATATCTGCCTTTTGTGCGGATTAGTAACCCTTGCAGTCACCATCGTCTGCTCGGTTTACGGTAAAAAGCTTTTAAAGATGATACCCTTCATCATAGGTATTTTAGCCGGTTACGCAGTTGCGGCAATCTTTACGGGTATCGGCTTTGCGGCAAACGTAGACGCACTCAAGGTTATCGACTTCTCGCAGTTTGCTTCTATGCAGTGGTATCCCGACTTTGCGTTCATTAAGGCGTTTGTCAATGCCGATTACGGCTCGGCGGATATAGGTGCGTATATCGGCACGATAGCGGTTGCCTATATTCCCGTTGCATTCGTGGTATTTGCAGAGCATATCGCAGACCATAAGAACATTTCTTCCATAATCGAAACCGACCTTCTGACCGACCCCGGTCTTACCAGAACCTTGCTCGGCGACGGCGTAGGCTCTATGGCAGGCGCGTTGTTCGGCGGCTGCCCCAACACTACCTACGGCGAATCCGTCGGCTGCGTGGCAATTTCGGGCAACGCTTCCGTCGTTACGATATTGACCACCGCCGCTATGGCAATAGTAGCAAGCTTTATTGCGCCGTTCGTAACCTTCCTTGCAACCATTCCACCCTGCGTAATGGGCGGCGTGTGCATAGCATTATACGGCTTTATCGCAGTTTCAGGTCTTAAGATGATTCAAAAGGTCGACCTTGGCGACAATAAAAATCTGTTCGTAGTGTCGGTTATCCTTATTACGGGCGTGGGCGGACTTACTCTCTCGTTCGGCAAGGTTACAATAACCGCAGTTGCTTGCTCGCTCATACTCGGTATCCTTACCAACGTTTTGGTAAATATCAAGTCGAAGAAGGCTGAGAGCGAAACCGAAGCTGAAGGCGCAACAGAAACCGAAAGTGTAACAGCAACTGAAACTGAAGTTGCGGTCCAAAGCGCAACCGAAATCGAGAGCGCAACTCAATCGACCGAAGAAAAGGGGGATAAGGAATAATGAAAGAGTATAAAAACGTATTCGTTTTCGACCACCCTTTAATAAGACATAAAGTCGCAATTCTTCGTGACAAGAACACGAGTATGAAGGAATTTAGGGAGCTTATCGAAGAGATTACCACCATAATGACCTACGAAAGTATGCGCGACGTGGAACTCGTGCCCGTTCAGGTGGAGACCCCTTTGGAAGTGACTACTCAATATAAGGTTGCCGACGACAGCGTGGCAATCGTGCCAATTTTGCGCGCAGGGGTGGGTATGGTAAACGGCGTTCATAAGGTGTTCCCCACCGCAAAGGTAGGGCATATCGGTATGTACCGCGACGAAGAAACGTTGGAACCCCACGAATATTATTGCAAGCTTCCCGAAGATATCGAGCATAAGACGGTGTTTTTAATCGACCCCATGCTTGCAACGGGCGGCTCTGCCTGCGATGCGATAGCCGCACTTAAACAGCGCGGCTGCAAAAAGATTAAGTTTATGGCGATAATCGCCGCACCGCAGGGCGTTGAAAAACTCGCCACCGCCCACCCCGACGTACCCGTTTACGTTTCCACGCTCGACAGATGCCTTAACGAAAACGGCTACATTCTTCCCGGCTTAGGCGACGCAGGCGACAGGCTTTTCGGCACGAAATAAAATAAAATATTCAAACAAAAAAACACGGTCGAAAGACCGTGTTTTAATTTTATGTGGGGGAAAATATTGTGCGCAACACTTAAAAAATCTCGCCATTAAAGTTTTTATATAAATTGATAATAGTTTTATTTCTTTTTATAGCGTAGTTATATGCAATTTTCGTGCCGCTATTACGTTTAGATGGAAATAACGCTTTGTGTTTAGGTTGTCGGCTTAACGGGGGAACGTAGTTTTCATTATAATAAAACACACAATACGCAGAAGAATCAATCATCTCATAGTTCCGTTCTACATAAGAATATTTACCCGCATTTTTTAATTTAGGTGGAAAATATATTTCTTCGTAAGATTCAAGTAAATATTTTTCATAACGTTTATCTATATATGGGTAAGCAGACCTAACGTACACTCTTTTTATAAAAGGATACGTTGCTTTAAGCGTTGTAACAGTTTCCCAAGACAAGTCGTCAAATGCACTCATACTACCAAAAAGAAAAGTTGTAGCCCCCTTATTGATAAGGTCGATAATTGTCTGTTTTAGTAAAGATACAAGCTCTTCGTCTTTTCGTATAGTTCTATGTCCTATGAAACAAACCTTCATACTTTTGTCCTGATATTCGTGGAATTCCACAAAGAATATATCATAAGAGATGAAACAAAGTCAATTTCGTGGAACTCCACGAGATAAAAATTTAAGAATTCATATAATATTTCGTGGAATAACGATAAGAAGTTCCACGAAGGTGGTATATGAACATAAATGATGCAATCATTAAAAGGATTGAAGAAATCTGTAAAGAAAAAAATATCAACGTATGCGAAGCGTCGTTGAATGGCGGAAAATCACCGTCTGCGATATATGATTTGATTAAGGGAAGAACAAAATGCTCTAAGGTCTCTACGATAAAATCCTTTTGTCAAGGTGCAGGGATAACGTTATCAGAGTTTTTTGATAAAGACTATTTTAATGATTTTGAAGAATAAGCGATATAGATAAAAAACCACGGGGACAACCCGTGGTTTTAATTTATGTGTTAAAAAATATTAAGTAAATAATAGAAAAAGGAAACGATAGTATATTCAATATTAAAAGCCGAGTTGCTTTCTAAGAGCAGTTCGGCTTTAATTCTATGACAAATTTAATTAATCTTCCTTGTCGGTGGGTGCGGATAAAGAACCTTCGTCGGTTTCTTCCGACGTGTTTTGTGCGCCTTCTGCAGAAACGACCGTGCCTTCTTCGGTGCAAACTTCTTCGCCGTCAATGCGTTCGGTCAAGTCGTTTTGCTCGTTTTCGGCGTCCAAAATATCCTGAATAAACTCGGCGTTTTGTTCGGGATAGGCGGAGAGCATAGGTTCGACGTTCTCGCCCTTTTTGCGCTGAAAATAGTTTTTACTTATTTTAACGACAAGTCCGCTTAAGAGTACGAGCCCTATAAGGTTAGGTAGCGCCATTAAGCCGTTAAACGTATCCGCAATCGCCCAAGCGAGCTCGCCGTTGATTACGGCCGATACGACGATAAGCAGCAGATAGATAATCTTAAATACCAAAACGGAAATCTTCTTGCCCTTTTCGCCCGTCTTGCGGAAGAGATATTCCACAGCCTTTTCGCCGTAATACGACCAGGCGATAATCGTCGTAAGTCCGAACAGGGGGATAATAACGCTGTATACGATTGTGCCGAAGGTGCCGAACTGTTTGGTGAACGCCAACATTGAAACCTGCGTATCAATTCTGCCGCCCGAGTAGAGCACTTCCATATCGTTGCCGAAGGAAACTAATATCAAAAGCGCGGTAAGCGTGCAGATAATGAACGTGTCGAAGAACACTTCGAAAATTCCCCAAAAGCCCTGCTTCATAGGCTCTCTTGCCTGAGACGCGCTGTGTGCAATGACCGAAGAGCCGAGACCTGCTTCGTTAGAGAAAATGCCGCGAGCCAAGCCCTTTTGAATGATTTGGGCGAAAGCGAAACCTGCAACGCCGCCTACAGCCGCCTGGAACGTGAAGATATTTTTAAAAATCAGCGCAAACGCCGTACCCACCATAGTGACGTTGGCAAAGATGATGACGAGCGCCATTATGATAAACAGCAGGGACATAAAGGGGACTAAGATAGAGCATGCCTTGCCGATACGCTTTACGCCGCCAATTATGATGAGTGCAATGACGATAGCAAGCACTATTCCCACGACCAAACTGACGATTTGAGAGTTTAAAGTGGGCAAGGCGCCCGTGACGGTACCTGCGATTTTGTTGGTCTGCGTGCCGCTCATACCGATTGCCGCAAGCGCGCAGAAGAGCGCCGCCATAAAGCCGAGAATTTTACCTATCGTGCCTAAGACTTTTTTGCCCTTTTCGCTCTTAGCCTGCATGGGCAAGCCTTCGCTCAAATAATACATAGCCCCGCCCGAAAAATCGCCGTTTGAATTTTTCTTGCGGAAGAACATACCCAAAACGTTTTCGGAAAAGTTGGTGACCATACCGAAGAATGCGGAAATCCACATCCAGAAAACCGCACCCGGACCGCCCGTCATAATTGCAGAAGTAACGCCGATTATGTTGCCCGTGCCGACCGTACCCGAAATGGCGGTGGCAAACGCTTCGAAGGGGGAAATAGAGTTTTCCTTTTTGCCGTTCTTTTTCTTCCCTGCGCTCTTGAACGTTGCGCCGAGCGTTTGAGATATCGACGTGGGGAACTTGCGGACCTGCAAAAATTTAGTGCGTACGGTCAGCAGTATGCCCGTACCCAGAATAAGAATAATAGTCGGCCAACCCCATACTATGCCGTTTATAAACGAGTTGACGCTTTCAATAGCTTTTAAAATCTCTTCCATTTAGCGTGCTCCGAAAAATTTATAGCGTTATGATATCACCATTGAAATATATTTGTCAAATACTTTATCGCGATAAAGTGCTAATGCATAAAAAAAACGGATTAGCGTACGCCTAACGCTTGACTTTATAAAAATAAAGGATTATATTGTAATAAAGGTTCTAAAACGACCGTTCTAAAATAAGCGTTTTAAAACGCAGACCAACGGAGAAGCTTATGCCCCCCAAACCTAAATTTACAAGGGAACAAGTAATAAAAGCTGCCTACGAAATTTGCAGGCGCTGCGGAATTGAAGGCGTTACCGCCAACGCGTTAAAGGAAGCACTCGGCACTTCTGCAAGCCCTATATTCACTCTCTTTTCTTCTATAGAAGAGATAAGGGGAGAAGTGAGAAGGTACGCAATGCAACTGTACACGGAAGATACGAACAGGGCGTTCGAGTACGTCCCTGCGTTCAAGCAGTTC
This sequence comes from Candidatus Coproplasma sp., assembly GCA_051884155.1. GTDB lineage: Bacteria > Bacillota > Clostridia > Christensenellales > Borkfalkiaceae > Coproplasma. The sequence continues at coordinate 5,509 of JBJEVB010000009.1, forward strand.
GGAAACCTTATGATTTCCTACGCCAATAAAGAGCCGCATATTTTCAAGCTGCTTTTTATGCAAGAGAGCGAAAGCGTATGCACTTACGACGAGATGATGGAAAAGTTCGGCGACGGCGTTAAGGCGTGCATACCGCTAATCGAACAGGACTACGGCTTAAGCGAAAAGCAGGCAAAGCTGTTGTTTAAACAAATCTGGCTGTACGCCTATTCGCTTGCGGCGCTGTGTGCAAACGGCGTTTGCACCTTTTCCCCGCAGGAAATCAACCAAATGATAGGTCAGCAGTTTATGGCAACGTACGACTATATCGTTGCAGGCAAGGGGGACGAGCTTACGGTCATTCCCGAAAAAACGGTTAAATAAAAGGAGAGAGTTTATGTTAAAGATTGAAAACCTTACAAAGAGCTACGGCGAAAAAAAGGTGCTTGATAACTTGAACCTGCAAATCAACGCAGGTGAAATATTCGGGTTTATCGGGCACAACGGCGCAGGTAAGTCCACGACGATTAAATGTTGCGTGGGCATACTCAAATTCGAAGGCGGCAATATCTATATCGACGGCACGTCGGTTAAAGACAACCCCTTAGAGTGCAAGAAAAAGATTGCCTATATTCCCGACAACCCCGACTTGTACGAATATATGAAGGGCGTTGAATACCTTAATTTTATAGGCAGTATCTTCAAGGTTGCGCCCGACCTTTTAAAGCAGAGAATAAATAAGTACGCGGCGGATTTTGAATTAACGGCAAGCCTTGCTCAGCCCATATCAAGCTATTCGCACGGTATGAAGCAAAAGCTTGCAATCATTTCCGCGTGGATTCACGAGCCCAAGCTTATAGTTATGGACGAACCCTTCGTCGGGTTAGACCCTAAGGCGGCGCATACGCTTAAGCTGATGATGAGAGAGATGTGCGATAAGGGCGGCGCAATCTTCTTCTCTACCCACGTTTTGGAAGTTGCGGAAAAGTTGTGCGATAAGGTAGCCATATTAAAGGGCGGCAATATAGTGCGTTGCGGAACGATGGAAGAAGTCGTCGGCGACGAATCTTTGGAAGAAGTATTCCTTGCAGGGGCGAACGATGATTAAGAGCTTAATTAAAAACGAATTTATCAAGGTTATGCGCCTTTCAGGGCGTACTAAGGATAAAAAGAGTGGCGTAAGCGGTTTTGCAAGCTACTTGATTTTAATGGGCGTAATCGGCGTACTGTTTGCTGCAATGGCTTTCGGTATGTTCACGCTTATGGCGCCTGCCTTTATCCAAAACGGCATAGGCTGGCTGTGCTTTACCTACGCCGCAATTATGGCAATCGTGTTTGCGGTAGTCGGCAGTGTGTTTATGGCGCAGTCGCAGCTCTACAGGGCAAAGGACAACGACTTGCTTTTATCCCTGCCCATACCGTCTAAGTTAATACTCTTTTGCCGTATGCTGCCGCTGTATGCACAGAATTTCTTTTTCTGCTTTATCATACTTGCGCCTGCGTACGTTGCGTTCTGCATTGCAGGCGGATTCAGCTTTTTGGGGCTGTTGTTCGTATTAGTCGATTTGGTGGTCTTGCCCCTTTTCACGCTTACGCTGTGCTGTCTACTCGGCTTTATCGTGGCGTTTGTAGCGTCGCGAGTTAAACACGCAAACATAATCTCGGTTATACTGTCGATTTTATTGCTTGCGGCATACTTCGTGGTGTATTCGCAGATGAACAACATTATAACGGGTATGGTAGACGGCGGCGCGCAGGCGGCTTCGGGCATTAAAGCGTACGCATACCCCTTATATCTTATAGGGCGTTCGGCGGAAGGCGACTGGCTCGGCGGCTTGGTCACCTTTGCAGGTTGTACGGTGCTGTTCGGGCTTTTATATCTGTTGCTTTCCAAAACCTATCTCGGCATAATCACCCGAAAGACCGCCGCGTCAAAATCGGTATACAAGCAAAAGATGGTCAAAAGCGGTTCGGTATGGGGCACGCTGTTGGGTAAAGAGAGTAAGCGTTTTTTCCGCAGTACAGCGTATCTATTAAACTGCGGAATGGGCGTAATACTTCTTTTATTAGCGGCAGTGTGGTTTATAGCGATGGGCGGTTCGTTCTTCGACGGCTTACAAAGTACCAACCCCGATTTAGTTAAAATACTCACGCCGATTATTTGTATCGGCATATGTATGATTTCTTCTATGGACGGTGTGACCGCGCCTTCCGTATCGTTAGAAGGTAAAAGCATAGCAATTCTGCAATCCTTGCCCGTAGAAGGGTATAAGCCGCTGTTTGCAAAGGTATTCTTCCACGTTCTCTTCAACACGCCTATGGCAATCATCTGCGGTGTGATTGCCGCAATAATGCTTAAGGTTTCGGCGGTGGGATATATAGCGTTTATCTTAATGCCGATTGCAACCAACTTTTTATTCGGTGCGTTGGGACTTATATTCAACCTTTTAAAGCCCATGCTCGACTGGGACAACGAGACGGTGGTGATTAAGCAGAGCATAAGCGTACTCTTTTTAATGCTTGCCGTGTTTGTAATCTTCGGCGCGCTCGTCGGGCTTAGCTTTGCGGCAACGCTTATAATCAGCGGAGAAGTATACCTTATAATTTGCACCCTTTCGCTTGCTGCAGGCGCTGTCTGTGCGTTTGCGTGGATAAAGAAGTTCGGCGTGCGTATTTGGGAAAATTTATAAAAAGGAAAAAACTATGGACGAACTTATAGCTTGTTGCGGATTAGACTGCTCGTCGTGCGAAGCGAGAGAAGCTACTTTAACGGACGATAATCAATTAAGGCAAAAGGTCGCCGCAAAGTGGAGCGAGCTCAACGGCGTGACCATTACGGCTGATATGATTAACTGCGTAGGCTGCAGGGCGGAAGGCGTTAAAACGCCCTTCTGTGAAAGCCTGTGCCAAATTCGCATCTGCGCCTTGAGTAAGGGCTTTGCAACTTGCGGCGACTGCCAAAGTATGGACGGCTGCAAGACGGTTGCTCAAGTTCATTCGACCAACGGCGAAGCGAAGGCTCGCCTTCAAAAAAAGTAAACGGGTAAATTATGATACATATCAAGCTTCAGGCGGCGTGCCTGTTCATAATAATCTATATATTGATTTCCTGCTTAATGGAGAGAGCAGGCGGCGAAAAGAAAAGGGGCGGCGTGTTCTTCGGGCTTATCGCCGCCGGCATAGCGGAAATTATCTTCGACGGCGCAACGGCTTGCACGGTCAATATGCAGGGCGCCGTGCCGCCTATAGTCAACCTTTTACTGCACCTTTTCTTCCTTCTTAGCATAGACCTTTATATATTTATAGTATTTATATATATTCTCAGCATATCGGAAGGTTTGCCCGCTAAAAAGCGGTGGTATGCGCTGATTATCTTGCCGTTTATCGTAAACGCGGCGGTCGTTGCGGCGTTTATACCCAAATTATATTACGTTACGGGCGTCGTAACCAACTACTCGATGGGCGTGTCGGTCTACACCTGTTTCGTAATGGCGGCGGTGTATATAATTGCGTCCGTCGTTACGGTGTTCCGCAGGTGGCGTTACCTTGAAAAGCACAAAAAAATAAGCATACTCACAAGCCTTTCGGCAATGAGCGTAATCACCTGTCTGCAGATGATTTTCCCCGAACTGCTAATTACCGCCCTTGCGCCTACGGTTATAATTTTAGGCGCATACCTTAACCAGGAAAATCCGTCTCTGCAACGGCTCGGCAGGTTTCATAACGATATGGTCACGGGCTTTTCAACGCTTATTGAAAACCGAGACGACAGCACGGGCGAGCACGTTATGCGCACGACGGCGTACGTCAAACTAATCGCAGACGAATTGCAGAAAAGGGGATTTTATAAGGAACAGCTTACCAAAGATTTTATATCCGACTTAGTTATGTCCGCCCCTATGCACGACGTGGGCAAGATTGCCATTCCCGACAATATTTTAAAAAAGCCCGGCAGGCTGACCGACGAAGAGTTTGCGATTATGAAGACGCACGCAGAGCGTGGCGGCGAGATAATTAAACAGACCTTCGGGCATACGGGCAGAAAGGAATACAGCCAAATTGCTTACGAAGTCGCAAGGTATCATCACGAAAAGTGGAACGGCAAGGGCTATCCCGAAGGGCTTAGCGGTAAAAATATACCCCTTTCCGCAAGGATAATGGCGGTGGCGGACGTGTTCGACGCAGTTTCCGCTAAGCGATGCTATAGGGACGCAATGCCGCTTGAAGAGTGCTTTAAAATCATCTCCGACGGTTCGGGCAGGGATTTCGACCCCATAGTCGTAGACGTGTTCTTGGATATGAGAGAGAGCGTAGAAGAAATCTGCCGTTCGGGCGCAGATAGAGCGGACGCCCTGTCAAATGCAGAAAATATAGATTAAACTTATAAAAAAGAAGGAATAGAAATATGAAAAACGTGAAGAAAATAATTTTCGTAATTTTTGCGGCGCTCACGGCGTTCGCGCTCTGCGCCCTTTGCGGCTGTAAGGGTATAAGTATGGGGGCGTTATGGACGGACGTAAACTACGCCAACGAGAGCGCCTACACCGTAGGCGGCGGCGAAATTGCAGAGAGTATTTCCGAGATTGTTATCGATTGGGTGTGCGACGATATAACGGTTGCGTATTATTCGGGTACGACCGTCAAGGTTGAAGAGAGTGCGGATACGGAATTAGAAGAAAAATTACAGCTTCGCCGCCTTGTTCAAAACGGTAAGCTCACCGTGCAGTTTGCAACCAACGGCAGGCTCAACATAAAGGGCTTGAATAAAAAATTGAGCGTGCTTATTCCTTCGGGCGTAACGCTCGATAAGCTGAATATAGAGAGCGTTTCGGGCAACGTAGATACGGTTGCTTCCGTTAACGAATTGTACGTGGATAACGTTTCGGGCAGCGTGACGGTAAACGGCGTAATCAGCGAAGCAAACGTCAACACCGTATCGGGTGCAATACACATAGTCGGCGGCGGAGTATTGCAGGCAAACAGCGTTTCAGGCAATATCAGGCTTTATACGTACGGTGCCGGCAGCGTAGACGTCTCTACGGTTTCGGGTAATATTGATTTAGCATTACCCGAGAGTTTAGGCTTCACCTTAACCTTTAAAACGACAAGCGGCAATTTCAGTTCAGCCCTGTCGACGACTAAAGACGGTGATACCTACACCCGATTAGAAGGCGGTGCGCCGATATCTGCTAAGACAACTTCGGGCAGCCTGAATATTATAAAATATGTTTATTAAGCGGAGATGATTATGAACGAAGTTAAAATCAACGGCATATACAGGCACTTTAAGGGCGATTACTATCTTTTATGCGAAGTGGCTACCCACTCGGAAACTAAGGAAAAGTACGCGGTTTACCGCAGGCTGTACGGCGATGGAAGTTTATGGGTAAGACCACTCGATATGTTCTTAAGCGAAGTAGACCGTAATAAGTACCCCGAAGTAAAACAAAAGTACCGCTTTGAGTTGCAAAATATTCAAAGCGTGGTCAAATAATATTTAGGAAATAGAAATGACTTTAAACCAAATAAAATATATTATAACCATAGCCGAAAGGGGCGCCTTTTCGCGTGCGGCAGAGCAGCTTTATATCTCTCAGCCGTCGCTTACCGAAGCGGTCAAGGATGCGGAAAGCGAGTTGGGCTTTGCACTTTTCAACCGCGGCAACAAGGGCGTAACGCCCACTGCGGAAGGTGCGGAATTTATCAAGTACGCCCGTCAGGCGTACGCGCAGTTCGAAGCTTTGGAAGAAAAATTCGTCGGCGGTAAAAACTATAAAAAGGCGTTCTGCGTGTCCACCCAGCACTATTCCTTTGCCGTAAAGGCGTTCGTGGAAGCGGTCAAGGCGTTGGATTCCAGCAACTTCGAGTTCGCCTTAAGGGAATGTAAGACGAGAGATATTATCTCCGACGTCGCGTCCTTGCGCAGTGAAATAGGCGTGCTGTATATAAGCGATTTCAACAGGGCGGCAATACAAAAGCTATTAAACCAAAACGAGCTCGTCTTTAAGCCGATTATAAACTGTAAGGCGTACGCATATCTATGGAAGGGTCACCCCTTGTCAAAGGAAAGGTCGGTAACGTTTGCTCAGCTCCAAAATTTCCCCTGCCTGTCGTTTGAACAGGGCGACGGCGCGTCGTTTTACTATGCCGAAGAGATTATAAGCACGAGAGTTTTTCCCCGAGTGATTCACGCTTGCGACAGGGCGACTATGCTCAATTTAATGGTGGGCTTAAACGGCTTTACCGTCTGCTCGGGCATAATCTGCGAAGAGCTTAACGGCGACGACTTTATCGCCGTGCCTTTGGATAAGAACGACCCCGAGTTCGCTCAGGAGATGCAGATAGGCTATATTGTGCGCAAAAATTCGGCTCTTACCGAAATCTGCCTTTCCTATATAGCAGAAATGAAGAAATATTTAGGCGTTAAATAATTTAAGGGGGAGTGTTAGCTCTCCCTTTTAAGGCTTAATATGCCCCTAAGTTAGCCATAGGTTAAGCCTATAGCTAACCATATTTTTTATGTATTTTACAAATAGCAAAGCTGCTGTTATAATAGAGCCATCAAAAACGAAAGGAGACCAACTAACATGGCAATCAATATTAATAACAGCAACGAATGGAGCTTTGAAACCAAACAGTTACACATAGGACAGGAAAAGGCAGACCCCGTAACCGACGCAAGGGCAGTACCCATCTACGCGACGACTTCTTACGTATTCCACGACAGTCAGCACGCGGCGGATAGGTTCGGCTTGAAGGACGCAGGTAACATCTACGGCAGATTGACCAACCCCACGCAGGATATATTCGAAAGAAGAATAGCCGCGTTGGAAGGCGGCGTTGCGGCTTTGGCTGTATCTTCGGGCGCGGCGGCAATCAACTACGCTATTCAGGCGCTTGCAAAAAGCGGCGAGCATATCGTAGCCGCAAAGAATATCTACGGCGGAACGTACAACTTCTTAGCGCACACCCTGCCTTTAACGGGCAATATCACGACGACTTTCGTAGACCCCTACGAAGAAGGTTCGTTTGAAAAGGCGATTCGCCCCGAAACTAAGGCAATCTTTATCGAAACGCTCGGCAACCCCAACTCCGACCTGTCCGATATAGAAGAGATTGCAAAGATTGCGCACAAGTACGGCTTACCCCTTGTCGTGGACTCGACCTTTGCAACCCCTTATCTTATAAGACCTTTAGAGTACGGCGCGGATATTGTAGTACATTCCGCAACCAAATTCATAGGCGGTCACGGTACGGCAATCGGCGGCGTAATAGTCGACGGCGGCAAATTCGACTGGAAGGGAAGCGGCAGATACCCTTGGATATCACAGCCTAACCCTAGTTATCACGGAATATCATTCGCTGACGCTTGCGGAGCTGCGGCATACGCAACCTATATAAGGGCAATCTTACTTCGTGATACGGGTTCAACCTTATCGCCCTTCCACGCATTCATCTTCCTGCAGGGGCTTGAAACGCTCTCGTTAAGGCTTGAAAGGCACACCTATAACGCCTTAAAGGTTGTGGAATACCTTTCCAAGCACCCGCAGGTAGAAGCGGTGCATCACCCTTCGCTTGAAAGCTCGCCTTCGCACTCGCTGTATAAAAAGTACCTGCCCAACGGCGGCGGCTCAATCTTCACCTTCGAAGTCAAGGGCGGAGCAAAGGAAGCGCAGAAGTTTATCGATAACCTTCCCATCTTCTCTCTTCTTGCAAACGTTGCGGACGTAAAGTCGCTCGTTATTCACCCTGCAAGTACTACCCATTCTCAGCTTTCGGAAGAAGAGCTTGCAAACTGCGGAATTAAACCCAACACTATCCGCCTTTCAATTGGCACGGAAAATATAAACGATTTGTTATCAGCGTTAAGTGTTGCATTTGACAGCATAAAGTAATAGGCTATTATAAGGAGAATAAAATTATGGCAAATATATATACTTCGGCACAGCAGCTTATCGGCAAAACGCCGCTTTTAGAGCTTAGCAATATAGAAAAAGAACTCGGTTTAAAGGCAAGGGTTTTGGTCAAGTTAGAGCTTTTTAATCCTGCCGGCTCGGTTAAAGACAGGGTAGCAAAGTCCATTTTGGACGACGCCGAGAAAAAGGGCGAGCTCACCCCCGACACGGTTATAATCGAACCCACTTCGGGCAATACGGGCATAGGTCTTGCGTCGGTTGCGGCGGCAAGGGGATATAAGGTCGTTCTCGTCATGCCCGAAACGATGAGCATAGAGCGCAGAAAGCTTATGAAGGCGTACGGTGCAGAGCTCGTTTTATCCGACGGCAAAAAGGGTATGAAGGGCGCAATCGCCAAGGCGGAAGAGCTTAAGGCTTCCTATCCTTCGGCAATAATCGCAGGGCAATTCGTAAACCAAGCCAACCCTGCCGCACACTATAATACGACGGGTCCCGAAATCTTTGAAGATACCGACGGCAACGTAGACGTATTCGTCGCAGGCGTAGGCACGGGCGGTACGGTTACGGGCGCAGGCAAGTATTTAAAGGAGCGTATTCCCACTTTAAAGGTTTTCGCGGTTGAACCGGCAGGCTCGCCCGTACTCTCGGGCGGCAACCCCGGTCCACACGGCTTGCAGGGCATAGGCGCAGGCTTCGTGCCCGACGTGCTTGATACGGGCGTATACGACGGCGTAAAGCAGGTTAACGAACAGCAGGCGTATGCGGCGGCAAGGCTTATCGGCAAAAAGGAAGGCGTTTTAGTCGGTATAACTTCGGGCGCGGCGGCACACGCGGCAATCGAGCTTGCAAAACAGGACGAGTACGCCGGCAAGACCATCGTGGCAATATTACCCGACGGCGGCGGAAGGTATTTATCAACCCCGTTGTACGAAGAGTAAAACGGGCGTTCGTCCAATAAGCGTCGCAATAGTTTGTCGAGCTTGCGTTTTGTCTCGGTCATTTACGCATAAGTAAACTCCCGTCGCCAAAGCCGCGCTCTCCTGCTCTTGCTCGCTTCTTGAACGAAGCACAACCCCGAATAAGTATTAATTAATATCCAAATATAAAGGGCGTATCGGCATTAAACGGTGCGCCCTATCGTTTGCATTTTTTAAGGTTAAGTATTATACTATTCATAAGTAGCTATGGATAAGATAATAAAAGACACTTCTTTCGACGAAGAGAGAGCGCTTTACGCAAGCGAAAACTTAACGCTGATTAACGTCCGCTTTGACGGAACGGCAGACGGCGAAAGCGCAATAAAGGAATGTACAAACGTAACGGTAAAAGACTGCTATTTCAACCTGCGCTACCCTATGTGGCACGTGCGCGGCTTGAAGATAGAAGCTTCTCACCTGACCGAAAATTGCAGGGCGGCGGTGTGGTACACGGACGGCGCAGAAATAAATAACAGTACGCTTTTCGGCATTAAGGCGGTGAGAGAGTGCAAAGACGTAGCTCTTTCAAACTGCACTATTATTTCACCCGAATTCGGTTGGTTTACGAACGGTATAGAAATAGAAAGCTGTCAAATCACAAGCGAATACTTCCTGCTTAAATCGTCGCAAATCAACCTAAAGAACACCGTTTTCAACGGTAAATATTCCTTTCAGTACGTTCAGGGCGGCACGATTGAAAACTGCACGCTTAACACTAAGGACGCCTTTTGGCACGCAAAGGGCTTGCATATTAAAAACTGCAAGGTTTACGGCGAATATTTAGGTTGGTATTCTCAGGACTTGGTCTTTGAAAACTGCGAAATACAAGGCACTCAACCCCTGTGTTACTGCAAAAATTTAACGCTTATAAACTGCAGTATGCAAGGGTGCGACCTGTCGTTTGAAAAAAGCGAAGTTTTCGCCGCCATAACCACGAAAATAGACAGTATTAAAAACCCTTACGGCGGTCAAATTTCAGCCCCTGACGTGGGGGAAGTCATTGTAGACGACCAATTAGCTAAGGCGGAGATTGTTACGCCTAAAGGTATTTTAAAGTAAAAACCCCGTTTATATAAAAATGTTATAAAAGACGATGAAGAAAGGTTGTGTGACAATCTTTCTTTTTTTGTTTAATTTTTTCATAAAAAGCGTTGACTTATATAGATTGATGAAGTAAAATTATAATGAAAAAATATTTGTATGATAAGGAGAATGTGATGGACAAAAAACTCATTAAGCGCATAGTTACAATCGTAATGGCTTGCGCTTCTATCAGTACTTTGGCGTTCGTTGGCTGTAACAAAAAGGCTGACGATAGCGGTACGGGCGGCGGTGGCGACGGTTCGGATATTGTTAATCCTGCCGACGAAGCCGTTTCTTTAAACAAAACGACGGCGTCGCTTACAGTCGGCGACGAAGGCGTAATTTTAATTGCAACCGTTACGCCTAACACCGTAAGTCAGACCGTGACTTGGACTACTTCCGACCCTAACGTGGCAACCGTAACGGGCGGCTACGTAGTGGGCGTGGGTGCAGGTACCGCAACCATAACGGCAACGAGCGCAGGCGGCAAGACCGCAACCTGTACGGTGACCGTACAGGCGGCAGCCACCCCTGCAACCGAGTACACCGTAACCTTTAATATGAACGGTCACGGCACGGCGATTGCGCCTGCACAGACGGTAGACGGCAAGATAACCGCACCTACGGCACCCACCGATAACGATTACGATTTCGGCGGTTGGTACACGGACGATGCTTGCACTACGGCGTACGATTTCAATACCGTACTCACCGCAAACACCACCTTGTACGCAAAGTGGACTGCAAAGTCTACCGACCCCGACCCTACACCTGACACCTACACCGTAATCTGGAAGAACGGCGAGACCGTGCTTGAAACGGATACAAACGTAGCAAAGGACGCGCTTCCTTCATACGACGGTGAAGACCCCACAAAGGCGGCAGACGCACAGTACACCTACACGTTCAACGGCTGGACGGACGGCACTACCACGTACGGCTTAAACGACGCGCTTCCTGCAGTAACGGGCAACGTAACCTACACGGCAGTCTTTGCTGAAACGGTTAATAAATACACGGTAACTTGGAAGAACGGCGACACCGTGCTTGAAACGGACGCAGAAGTTCCTTACGGCACCGCGCCTTCTTACGACGGCGAAGACCCCACTAAGGCGGCAGACGCAGAAAATACCTACACGTTCGCAGGTTGGTCGGACGGCACTACTACCTACGCAACCGTTGCGGACATTCCTACGGTTACGGGCGAAGTGACCTACACGGCAGTATTTACCGCAGTACCCGTAGACGAGTTTACGGTAACGTTCGACGTTCAAGGTCACGGCACTACGCCGCAGCCGACGGCAACGAATAATAAGAAGATAACCGCGCCTACCGCACCTACGGAAAAGGGCTACACCTTCGGCGGCTGGTTCGAGACGGCTGCTTGCGACGGCACGGCAATCGACTTTGCAACTAAGGAATTCACCGCAAACACGACAGTATACGCTAAGTGGACTGCAACAGAATACACCGTAACGTTTGTTGCTGATAACCAGACCGTAGCAACCAGAACATACACGATAGAAAACAAAGTATTTACCGCGCCCGAAGTTCCTGAAAAGACGGGTTACAACGGTGCGTGGCTGACGATTGACGACCTTGACGAGCTTGGCGACAAGACCGTTCAGGCAGTTTATTCGGCAATCGAATACACTATAACATACGAACTCGACGGCGGTATTAACGCGTCGAGCAACCCTGAAAAATACACGATAGAGAGCGCAGCCATAACGCTTGCCGCACCTACTAAGAGTGGTTATACCTTCGACGGCTGGTACAACGGTACAACTAAGGTTGAAACGATTTCGCAGGGTTCAACGGGCGACTTAACGCTCACCGCAAAGTGGACTGCGGCAAGCACTCCCGACCCCGACCCAGAACCTTCCGACTATACGGCTAACGGCACTTATACGCTTGATATAGCAGGCGGCGCGGATAGCACCTTGTTCACTACTACTGCCGTGTCTTCCGACGGCGGTTATAAAGCCGGCTCTTACTTCAAAATAGGCAGTGGTGATTCAATTACCGTGACTATGAAATTGCAAGCCGGTAAAGTTATAAAAGTAACGGGTAGCGCACTTCCTTCCAACACGGCAAACGCTACAAGCTTTAAGATTACGGAAGGAACGGGTACTACCGGTGCTGTAGACAGCTACGGCGACGAGCTTTCCGTTACGGGTACTGATGCTACGGATATCAATTACGTAATTAACGTAACTACCGAAGGTACGATAGTTCTCAGCATTTCAAGGGGCTCAGTAAAGAGTACGGGTTGTCTTGTTACTGCTCTCACCGTAACTGTTACCGACGCAGGTCCCGTAGCGGTAACGGGAATAAGCTTAAATAAGACTACTTCCGAGCTTAAGGTAGGCGCAACCGAAACCTTAACGGCAACGGTTACCCCTGCCAACGCAGACAACACGAACGTTACTTGGTCGTCTTCCGACGAAACTATTGCAACGGTAGATAATAACGGCAAAGTAACCGCACTCAAGGCAGGTGAAGTAATAATAACCGCAACTGCTGAAGGGGATACTTCTAAGACTGCAACCTGCACCTACACCGTATCTAACGTGGCGGTAACGGGCATAAGCTTTGCAGGCTCGAGTTCTATGATAGGCATAAACGACACTATAACCTTAACGCCTATCTTCACCCCTGCAGATGCAACCATTAAAACTGTGACTTGGTCGTCTTCCGACAGCGCAATTGCAACCGTAGAAAACGGCGTAGTTAAGGGCGTTGCAGTCGGTACGGCAACGATTACCGCAACTTCAACGGACGGCGGCTTTACCGCAACCTATACGGTTGAAGTGCTTGCGGCAATCGTAAAGGTAGAAAGCGTAACGTTTGCAAATACGACGGGTACGGCAAATACCGAAACCGAAGAAAAGCAAATTCAGCTTACACCTATCTTCACACCTGCAGATGCAACTAATAAAAACGTAACCTGGACTTCGGATAATCCCACGGTCGCTTCCGTTGATAGTAACGGTTTGGTGACCGCATATAAGAAGAGCGGTACGGCAGTTATAACCGTAACCACCGAAGACGGCGAAAAGACCGCAACCTACACCTTAACGGTAGAAGGTCCTGCAGTTACCGCAACCACCCCCCAAATTACTAAGCAGTCCGCAGACGAACTTGAAACGGCTTACGTTGAGTGGACGGTTGAAAATACCGAAGGCGTATGGTTCAACGTATACTATATGGCAGATAACGGCTCTACCTGGACCAAGCTTGACGCACCGCTTGTAAGGCAGTACGCCGACTATTACAGGGCGGATATGGTAGGTCTTAAGGCAGGCACTTATAAAATGAAAGTCGTTCCTGTAGTGGACGACGTTGAAGATACTGCTCTCGAGCAAACGGCAAACAATATCACCGTAAAGGCTCACGACAGAAGCGGTTATGCGTTTGCTGATAGTAAAGTTCCCGGCGCATATAACCTTGACGGTACGCTAAAGGCGAACGCTAAAGTTATTTACGTAACGGCGGCAACTGCAAAGACTGTTACCTGTACGGTTAATGATAAAGGGAAACCCGTTGAATCCGTTGGCTTCCAGACTATATTAGATGACCGTCAGGGTTCAGGTGATACGACTCCGCTTTGCTTCCGTTTGATAGGTACTATAAATAAAACCGACCTTGACCATATATCAAGTTCAGCAGAAGGTTTGCAAATTAAGGAAACTTCCAACATAACGATTGAAGGTATCGGTAACGATGCAACGATTAAGGGTTGGGGTATGTTGATACGTTCTTGCAGTGAAGTCGAAGTTAGAAATTTAGGTATTTTGAACTTTATGGACGATGGCGTCTCAGTTGATACTGCAAATAACTACTTATGGATTCATAACCTTGATTTATTCTACGGCGGTCCTGGCGGTGATAGCGACCAGGCAAAGGGCGACGGTTCTGTAGACATTAAAAAGTCGTATTATTGTACCGTTTCCTATAACCACTTCTGGGATAGCGGAAAATGCTGTTTGTTGGATGCTTCTGAAGGTTCTGGAACGAATGCAAGTGACTTTATGACCTATCACCACAACTGGTTCGACCACTCCGACTCACGTCATCCGAGAGTGCGTAATGCAAGTGCGGTTCATGTTTATAATAACTACTACGACGGCAACTCCAAATATGGCGTTGGTGGAACCACTGGTTCAAGTACGTTTGTAGAAGCAAATTACTTCCGTTCGACTTCAACTTTGAGACCCATGATGATTTCCGGTCAGGGTACTGATGCGGCGGGTGATGGTACGTTCTCTAGTGAAACCGGTGGTATGATTAAGTCGTTTGCCAACGTATATGATACGACGGGCGGCGGCAAGCTTGCGCTTATTACTCAAAATGATAGTGCTACTAACTTTGACTGTTATGAAGCAAGCTCGCGTGACGAGCAGGTACCTTCAAGCTATAAAACGCTTGACGGCAACTATACATACGACAACTTTGATACGGCGGCTGACTTCTACACTTATACAGCGGACACAGCTGAGCAGGCTAAGGAAAACGTTGAAAGGTATGCAGGCAGACTTGACGGCGGAGACTTCAAGTGGGAATTCAACGACGCGGTTGACGATGAAGACTACGGCGTAAACGCCGCACTCAAGAGTGCAGTTGTAAATTATTCGGGTACTGTTCTTAAGATAGGCGATACGACCGTTTCTTCCGGCGGCGGTTCTACCGGCGGTGAGACAGGCGGCGGTGAAAGCGGTGGCGAGACAGGCGGTGAAACGGGCGGCGAAAGCGGCGGTTCTACTACACCCGTTGAAGGCGACGCAATTATCTACTGCGCAAGCGGTGATTCAAGCCTTACGGAAAACGGCGTAACGATAAGTGGTAATTATAAGAGTGGTTTATCAGTAACTGTTAACGGCAAGACGGTTAGTAACCCCTTAAAGATGGAAAGCTCTACGAGTGTAACGTTCACTCTTTCGGGTACTTACACCATAAAGCTCTATGTGGTTGACGGTAACGGTGCTGTTGCGGCAAGTACGAAGATAAAAGTCAACGGTACTGCAGTCACTTCCGACTCAAGCGGTATTGCAACGGCAACGGGCATAACGGGCAGCGTTTCAATAACTAAGGGTGATAGCTGTAACTTAGTTTATATCTCTCTCACCAAAACGGCTTAACGGCTAAATAAAAAACTTATGGCAGTCGGCGAATTTCGCCGACTGCTTTTTTGCACTCCGCCCATACCCAACGGGATTGCCACGCCGTCCGAAACTTTCGTTCCGTCCGTCTCGCAATGACGAACAAACCCCAACCGCGTCATTGCGAAGGGCTTTAGCCCTGCGGCAATCCCAGACTTTTAAGTGCGGACTTAATCTCGCTTTTCTTAAAGAATAGGTGTTTGATTAAGTAACCAAGCCCACTTGGCTTCCCTAAAGAATAGGGAAGCTGTCCCGTAGGGACTGAAGAGTTTGATACTTCTAAAAATCTAAGCTGCCGAGATATCAAACTCTTCCGTCTTTCGCTATGCTCAAGCCACCTTCCCGCGTCAAGGCAAACTGCGCTAAAAGCAATTTGGCTAAAGTCAAATTGCGACCTTGCTTCGTTGCCTTTCCTTTCCCCAAAAATCTGCTGTGCATATTTTTGGGAACCCTACTTTTTCAGGGAAGGTTAAATTGGTGTTTAAATAATTTAGACCTAATTTATATAAGCCCAACTTATCTTAGCATAAAATTTCACAATAATATAATTGCCGCGCGGCAAGCTATATCGTTTGCACAAATAAAAATTATGTGATAGAATAAAGCTGTAAAAGTGCGTTTATGCATATTTTTAAAGAATTTTATACTTTTATACAAAAAACCTAAAGACGGGCAGGTGATGAAATGACCGATAATTTCAAGGTTGTTAAAAGTAAATATAATAAGCTGGCGGTAATTTCCGCTATCGCTCTCGGGGTATTCTGCGGCGTTATAGTTGCGTGTGCCCTGCTTTTGGCGTTCAAGCTCTCTCAAATAGAGCTGTTATGGGTTTACTACGTCTTAATCGGCGTAGCCGTTTCCGCTTGCTGCGGCGTGCCTTTTTACTTCCTTCTCCGCCCCAACGATAAAAAGTTAGCGGAAAAGCTGGATAAGCAGTATTCGCTCAACCAAAAAGTGCAGACTATGGTGGAGTTCTACGGTCAGGAAGGCGCAATAATCTCTTTGCAGAGAGAACAGGCTAACGATGCGTTAGCAGTTGCCGCTAAGGCTCGACCCGACTTTAAAGGGCTGTTAAAATACATATTTATACCCGTAATCGCGGTTGCAATCGCGTGCGTAGGCATAATAATGCCGGCAAAAAAGACGACGGAAGAGCCGCCTGCAAGCTTTACTCTTACGGCAACTCAGCGCACGGCGATTAATAACTTAATTGCCGACGTAAACTCTTCCGATTTATCCGCAGGCTTAAAGGTGGCAACTACGACCGCCCTTTCCGATATGCTTGCAAGGCTTGAAAGCACGACCCTTCTCAGCGAGATGAAAAGGGACGTCATAAACACCGTTAAGGGTATCGACGTTATTATCGCGGATACGAACAGCTATCTGCCCCTTTACAATTCGTTCAAGGGCAACGAGTACACTAAGCCGTTTGCAGTCGCAATGGTGCAGGGCGTAGCCTACTATAAAAACACCGCCGCAAGCGTAATCAAGTCCTTAGACGGCGTTAAAAACCAAAGCGAGCTATCCGGCGACGTTATAAAGTCAATGTTAACTTCGTGGCAGTCGGGCGTTAAGGATACTTTCTATATAACCGAAGAGAGCGCAAGGGCGACTTCTTTAATGACCGTAGCGCAGATGGCAGAGCGTACAGGGGGCTATTCAACCGCCTTTTTAGAAGGGCTTGAAAGCAGTGGGTGTACCCTTGAAAACGATTTGCTTATGACCGCGGTTGAAAGCTTTGCGGCAGATATAATTACGATAAATTCTTCTTGGGGCGCAGAGAGCTATTTGGAAGAAATTTACAAAAAGTGCGGTGCGTTTATAACGCCGTCGGTGGAAGACGCGCTCTTCGTGCAGACGTATAGCTGTCTTATGGACGAATTTATCCGCAACCGTACCGCCGAAATTTTAGGGCTTAAGATTTACGAGCTCGGCTCTAATTCAAACGTCGTGCCCGAAGTAATCGAAGGCGGCGACTCGGGCGAAGGCGACGGCACTCAGGAAGGCGGCTGGGGTAGCGGCGATATCAACTACGGCAGCGACGATTTAGTGTTAGACCCCGATTCGGGCGAGTTCGTCTCATACGGTACGCTTATGGCGAGATACCGCGAAAAGATTAACGAGAGAATCGCCTACTTCGAAGCGCTTGCAAATAAGGAAGACGCAACCGAGCAGGAAAAGGCGGAAGCGAAATACGTTCAGGGCGAGCTTTCAAGGTACGTTCAACAGTACTTGGAAAGGCTTAACAAGGACACGGAAAAATAAAGTAAATTACGGCGAAATCAACCGCCGAAAAAAAAATAATAACCTAAAAAATTTAAAGGAACGGAAAACATAATGGCTGACGAAAAAACGGTTAATGTACAGGAAGAGAAAAACGCTGAAAGGGTAAAGGCGTTTTCTGCGGCAATAGCCAAGGTTAAAGAAGAACTTGCCAAGGACGTCGTAGGACAGCAGGATATTATCGACAACGTGCTTATTGCAATCGTTGCAGGCGGTAACGTACTCTTAGAAGGCGTACCCGGCGTAGGTAAAACCCGTCTCGTGCGCTCGTTGGGAAGGACGCTTGAGCTGCCCTTCTCGCGTATTCAGTTCACGCCCGACTTAATGCCTTCGGACGTAACGGGTACTAACGTAATCGAAAAGGGTGCGGACGGCAAGATGACGACGGTGTTCAATAAAGGACCTATATTTGCAAACTTAGTGCTTGCGGACGAAATCAACCGTGCAACCCCTAAAACGCAGTCTGCAATGCTTGAAGTTATGCAGGAGCATAAGATAACCGTTGCTAAGCAGACCTATAAGCTTGCAGAGCCCTTCTTCGTGCTTGCAACCGAAAACCCCATCGAGCAGGACGGCACCTACCCCTTGCCCGAAGCGCAGATGGACAGGTTTATGTTTAAACTCATCGTTAAATTCCCGTCCGTTGACGAGCTTAAAAATATCGTCAATATGACGCAGATAACTATGGACGAAACGGCGCAGGCGGTTATCGACGGCGCAACCGTACTTGAGATGAGAGAGCTTGCAAAGACCGTACCCGTCATCGACGACGTGTTAAACTACGCGGCAAATCTCGTCTCTATTTCCCACCCCGAGCTTGAAAATACGTCTTCTACGGCGCAGAAGTATATAAAGTACGGCGCGTCCCCCCGTGCGGCGCAGGCGCTCGTTACGGCGGCAAAGGTAAGGGCGCTTATGTGCGGCAACTATAACGTTTCGTACGAAGATATCGACGCTCTCGCCGCACCCGTATTAAGGCACAGAATTAAAATAAATTACGCGGCTATGAGCGAAAAACTCACCGTCGACGACGTAATAGCTATGCTCGTTGCAGAAAACAAAAAACTGTGCAAATAATTAACGTATAAAACTCATTCACTCAAGGATATATGGCAAGGAAGGTTATTGACGAAGAGCTTTTGGGGCAGTTTGAAACGCTTCAGATGCTCATTAAAAATAACGTTGCGGGTATGTTCGGCGGCAACCATAAGAGCAAGACGTACGGTTCTTCGTGCGAGTTTGCAGATTATAGGGAATACGCACCCGGCGACGACATAACCAAAATCGACTGGAACGCTTACGCCCGTTTTGAAAATCTTTACACAAAGCTCTTTTTAGACGAAAGGCAGATGCATACGCGCATCTATATAGATGCAAGCCGTTCTATGGGATTCGGTAAAGGAAGAAAAGACGAACAATCGCTAAGGCTTGCGGCGGCGTTCGCCTATCTTTCCGTATGCGAAATGGACAAGGTGTCAATTTACGCCGTCCACGACGATAAGCTTGAATGTGTAATAAGCGGTATGCTGGGTAAAGAAGCGTTTATAGGTTCTATCGGTAAGCTCAACGACGTCGAATTTTACGGCGACAGCAAGCTCAGCGAAGCCATCGTGCCGTCTACGGTGGGCTACGGCGACGGTATGTCGATAATCATTTCCGACTTCTTGACGGACAACGACTTTTCAGCAGCTATCAACCATTTGGCGGACAAAAAAAGGCACGTTCTCTGCGCGCAGGTGCTCTCAAAAGAAGAGCTCAACCCCAAAGCAAGGGGCAAGATGCACTTTTTCGACAGCGAAAACGGTAGTAAATACTACCGCAAGAACATCAGCCGCGAGATTATTTCCGCATACAAGCAGGCGGTTGATTACGTCGTCGAGCGCATAAAAAACGTATGCGCTTCAAGGGGTGCGGACTATATGTTGGTCGGCGCGGAAGATTCAATCGGCGATTTGTTCTTCAACGAATTAGTAAGCGAGGGGGTACTCAAATGAGCTTTTTACAACCGCTTGGGTTCCTTGCGTTGCTTGCAATACCCGTACTTATTATCATCTATATAATCAAGAGCAAGTATACCGAACAGGTCATACCTTCTACCTATCTTTGGGAGCTGTCGGATAGGTTCTTAAAGCGCAAAAATCCGCTTAAGGCAATAACGGGCATTTTAAGCCTTATTTTGCAGATACTTGCGGTCGTATTTATCGCACTTGCAATCGCCCACCCCGTATTCGTGGTCAAGGGCGGCGCAAACGATTACTGTTTCGTTTTGGACTCTTCTGCGAGTATGAACGTCGTAGACGGGACTAAGACGCGCTTCGATTCCGCAAAGGACGAAATAAAAAGGGTGATTAATTCGTCTGCAAACGGCAGCACATATACCCTTATCTGCGCAGGCGACACGACCGACGTCGTGTTCAACGGCTTAGACGACAAGAAGTCGGCAATAAATCAAATCAATCAGCTCTCTTCGTCCTATTCCACGGGCGGGCTCGATAACGCTCTTATGCGTGCGCAGAAGTATTTTGAAAGCAACTCTTCTATGCAGTTCTATCTTATGACGGATAAGACCATAGAGAACGTTCAAAACGTAAACTACGTCTTGGTCAACGGCGGCAAGGTAAACTACGGCTTGACCGATACTTCTTATATATATAATATGGCGGACGGCGGAGAGTCCACTACGACGACCGTAACGGGCAAGGTCTGGTCGTATTCGGGCGACGCAGCCTTGACGGTGGAAGTCTATATAGACGGCGCAAGCAGCCCTGCAAATTCTGCACAGGTGCAGGTCGGCGGCAATTCCGCAACCGATTTTTCTATCGGCATTTCAAGCGCTGATTTCTCGTCACTCACCGTAAAGATTAAGCAAAACGACGATTTACCCGAAGATAACACGGTAATTTTGTATAACAAGACGGAAGGCGAGAGCTACGAAGTCTTGATTATCAGCAAGACGCCTTACCTTATAAAGGCTTCGTTAGAAGCGGCTAATATGAGCTGTACGGTGCTTGCGCCCGAAAAGTATAGCAAGGAAACCTGTCAGGGCTACAGTCTGTACATATTCGACAGCGACGACGACAAGCCCTTCACGCCCGACGCATTGCCTACAGACGGCGCGGTATGGTTTATCAACCCTACGGGCAGCGTTGAAAAGTCTGGCTTTTCCACAAGGGGCAAGTCGGAAGCCGGCGGCGAAACTAAGCTTAGCACTTCTTCTTCAACAAGGGTGAGAAATCTTCTTAAGGGTACTTCTTCAGACGATACCACCCTTGCAAGCTACGTCAAGTGCGGACAGACGGGGTTGTTCTATAACCTTATGTACTGCAACGGCGACCCCGTAATCTTTGCAGGTTCAAACGGTTACGGCAACAGGGAAGTGGTATTCGCCTTCGACTGGAACCTTTCCGACTTCCCCCTGTCCTTTAACGGCAGGGCGCTTGTAAACAATTTAATCAACTATACGTTCCCTTCTTTGGCTGACGAAACGCTCGTCGTCAGCGGCGAAACCGTATCTTTAAACGTGCTTCCCGGCTGTAAGAGCCTTAAAATCGTCTCGCCTTCGGGGGAAGAAGAAGCTTTGGATACTTCGGGTACGATAAGCGAATATATGCTCAAGGAAGTGGGCGAATATACCGTGACGGCAGACGTCGGCGGAATTAAAAAGACCGCTAAGTTATTCGCGCAGTTCCCCGAAAAAGAGAGAATTTTAAACGTAACTGAAACTAATTTCGTATTGACGGGCGAACCCGGTACGGAAAAACGCGACGGCAGATATGAAGATATTCTGTATATCTTCATCATTCTTGCCGTGCTGATAATGGCTGATTGGGCGGTGTATTGTTATGAGCAGTATCAACTTAGATAATCCCTGGTTATTATTCATAGCTCTGCCGCTTATCGTCCTTATCGCAGTACCCTTTGCGCTTGCAATAAGAAAGGATAACGTAAACGGGCATAATATCGCGTCTAACGTTATCCATATCGTTATGGCGATTATAATCGCGTTCGCGGCGGCAGGAACTTCCATAGTCACCACCGTAACGCAGACGGACGTCTACGTCCTTGCGGACGTTTCCTATTCGGCGAGCCTAAATCTCGATACGGTAGACGGGTATATAGACAAGCTCTCGACCAACCTGCCGTCAAATTCAAGAATGGGCGTGGTCTGCTTTGCAAACGGTCAAAAACTCGTGACCAGGCTTGGCGAACGGTTTGAAACCGTACAAAATTCGGGTGTGGACGCAACGTCAACAAACATAGTGGACGCGCTCTCCTATACGGGTTCGCTCTTTAGAGACGACGTTATAAAGCGCATCGTGCTTATAACCGACGGCAAGTCGACCGACGGCTCGGACGACGACGCGTTAAAGAGACAGATTAGCTCGCTTGCAGAGCGCAATATCCACGTCGACGCCATTTTCATAGACAACAATATGAAGGGCGACACGAAGGAAGTGCAGATGTCGGGTGCGGAATTCTCGGCGTCGGTAAGTCTTGGGCGCGACGAAAGAGCGACCTTGAGCGTTCAGGCAAACTGCCCCGACGGCGAGACGGTCGACGCTTTGATTACGCTGTATAAGGACGGCGAAATCTATAAAGAGACCGCGCACACGCTGGCTAAGGGCGAAAACAGCATTGCCTTCGCGTTGGATACTTCAACCGCAGGCGCGCACGACTACACCGCAAAGATAGAGTGCGAAGGCGACTTCAACTTAAACAACAACGAAATATCTTTTACTCAGTCGGTGTCCGGCAAGACGAGCATTCTCTTAATTTCAAGCAACCTTGCAGACGATACGCGCATAAAGGAAATTTATGCGGATAAGATTGCCGCAGGCAATGCGGAAGTTACGTCGTATATCAATATGACCGAAATTCCTATGACGGTTGAAGAATTGAGCAAATACGACGAAATTATCCTTTCCGACTTCGACGTTTCCACTTTGGAAAGCAGCGAATTGTTCCTTCAAAATCTTGATACGGTCGTATCCCTGTACGGCAAGAGCCTTTTAACTTTCGGCAACACCTATATTCAGGGGCGTTCGGACAGCGCACTCGATTCGCTAAGCGATATGCTGCCCGTAATCTACGGCAAGACGGCGGACGCGCCTAAGCTGTACACCATACTTATCGATACGTCGCGCAGTATGGCAAGCTTAAGCAAGTTGGAAAACGCTAAGACTGCCGCAAAGGAAATAGTCAATATGCTTTCCAACGGCGACAGGCTCAATATTATCGAGTTTAACGGCGAAGCTAACCCCGTTTTAACGGGCTACGATTTATCCAACGGCAGGGAAAAACCTATTGAAAAAATCGACGAACTCACGGTCGTACAGGGTACGGTCATGGGGGCTGGGCTTGAGCTTGCGCATAACGAAATGAAGGAAGGCATCTATAGCGAGAAACGCTTAATCCTTATAAGCGACGGTCTCGATATGGGCGGCACTGACGTGCGCACAAAGATTAAGGCAATGCGTGCGGATTCTATCAATACTTTAGTATTAGACGCAGGCAGGGGTGCAAACACCGACGCAACCGCAACTAAGGCAAAACAGCTTTTAATCGATATTGCACAGCTCGGCAACAACGGCGAGCCGTTTGATATAAGCTCTTCTGCAAACTTAAAGGACGTTATCGAAAACGAGCTTGCCGACGACGTAAGCGGATATACGGGTTCTGCGTCCTATATCACAATCAACCGCCGCCGCGACGAAGTACTTTCAGGCATTGCGGAAGCGGATATAAACGAAAGCTACGTTAGGGGCTATATCAAATCTACCGCTAAGCCCAACGCGAACACGGTGCTAAACGTAAGCTACGAATACAGGCTTCCGGGCGGCGGCGAAGACGATTCAAGCAGCGTAGACGTGCCTTTATACGCCTATTGGAAGTACGGCAACGGCAGGGCGGCGTCCTTCACGGCGTCGCTGACGGGCAGTTGGATAGCAAGCGTGCCTAAGGAGCTCAGCACGGCGCTGTTTAACAACGTGTTGGAAACTGCTATTCCTGCGGAAAAGACGGACTATCCCTTCCTTTTCGATATTGAAAAGGGAGCAGGCTCGGCAACCGTTTCTTTAACCCCTTCTAATTTAAGAAGCGACGGTTGGGCTAAATATAAGATAACTGCACCCGACGGTACGGTAACCGAAGGCGATATGTCGTTCGGCAGTTTAAGCTACGGCTATAACTTCGTAACGCCTTCCGAAGGCAAGTACACCGTGGAAGTGACTTACGGCTACGGCGAATTATACAGCACGCAAGCCACGAAATATTTCAACGTATCCTATTCGGCTGAATACGACAGCTTTGCGCTTTACGATGCTTCCGCACTTATAAAGGGCGTAGGCGCTAACGGCAAGGTCAGCACGGACGGCAATTTAAAGATTGAAAACGACGATAAGGAAGTGGGCAGATATAATCTCTCTCTCGTTATGCCCCTACTCATTGCGTGCGTAGTATTGTACGCAGTGGATATTGCCGTGCGTAAGCTCAAGTGGGAAGATATCAAGAGTTTGTTCGGGAGGGGTAAAAAATGATAAAGCGTAAAAAATATTTAACGGCTTTAATTTGCGTTATCCTTTCTATATTTACCGCGTTATGCTTTGCCTTTTCGGGCTGTGCCGAGTATAAGCCCCCCGAAAGCGGCGGCGATACGCCCGTAACGCCCGTCGACCCCGAAAACCCCGACGACCCGAAGCAGGACGAAAAAGGCT
The DNA here is from genome assembly GCA_051884155.1 of Candidatus Coproplasma sp. Classification (GTDB taxonomy): domain Bacteria; phylum Bacillota; class Clostridia; order Christensenellales; family Borkfalkiaceae; genus Coproplasma. The sequence goes on from JBJEVB010000009.1 coordinate 29,622, forward strand.
TTTCCGTTCAGCTCGTGGTTAAAAACGGAAAGGTATGGCAGAACTTCACTTCCGAATACTACGACGCGTCCGACGGCAGGGGCGGCGCACACGAGCAGGGCTGGATTTATTGGGACAGCATAAAGGTTCAGTGGACGGACGTAGAGAGCAACGCAAGATATACCTCTTCGCTCGATAGCGACGGCAAGGCGTCTCGTTCGGATTTGGACGGCGACTATAAGGTCACGCTCACGAACGTGCCTACGGGCTTTACTTACGAGCCCAACCAAAACTACGCGGACAATATCACTAAAAAGATTGAGATAGTTTTATATAAAATTCAAAACACGGGCGCAACGATAAAGCTCTGGGAAGGCAGCGACCACACCGAATTTAAAGCAAAAATGCTCAATACGACAGGTGCGTATTCAGTCACGCTTCAAAACAAGGACGACAGGGTAATGTTTGCCTTCAGTGCCGGTAAGCAGGGAACGTATTCTTTGACCACCCTTGCGGACGTCATAGAGAATAAAATCAACCCCACGCTCTCCGTGTACAACGGCAACCTTACGTCTAAGGCGATATACTATGCCGAAAGCAAGGACGACGGCGGCGCGGAAAACAGCTACACCAAAAACGTATTCTGGCAGTACTATATCTCTGCAGACGAAGCGGTAGGCGCCAACGCGCTTATATTCGAGCTGTATTCGTCAAGCTTAGACGGCAACTCAAGCTACCCGTTCGAGCTAAACTTTCTCATTCAAAGGGACGGCGACTTTACGAGAGAAGAGTACGTAACCGAAGAAGTCATACCCACCGAAGACTTTACGAAGACGCCCGAAACGCCTTCCGGTACCTTTACCTGGGTTGCGAGAAACCCCGTAACGGACGGGCTGCTGCTCGACAGTACTAAGGTTATTCTCAACACCGAAGCGGGTAGAAAGGCAGCGTACTTAAAGAAGGTTGCAGGTTCAGACGTTGAATTTACGGTTGAAATGGGCAGTCAGGCTACGCTTAACGACGGCTATTATTATTTCTATGATTACGACAAGACGTCAAAGACTTTCGTACTTACCGACAGGCTGTACGCAGTTGTCAACGCACCCAACGAAATCGTCGATTTAACCGACCCCCGAATGAACTTCAGGTTCCTTCAGCACAGGAATTACGTTTCGTTTATCAATACCTACAGGCAGTACTGTAACGCTAACGGCGCGTATCCCGTAAACGCGGAATTAGCGCAATTCTTGCAGGACTACTGTCTTACGCAGAGCATCTTCAACGACGGCGCAGGGCTTGCGGAAATAACCACGTTGAACTACGTCGATAAAAACGGCAATACTCAAAGGGGTCACTACGATTCCGACGAAGACAGTATGTGGATGTTCGGCTGTGCTTACTACAAGCAGTAACTTTCACGGCTGATGCAAAATCGTTTAATCTTTTAATACAGGATAATTTATGAAAAACAAATTTTTAAAAAGCTTAGTTGCCTTAACCTGCGTTGCTACGCTCGGTTTAGGCGTTATTGCAGGCTGTAACAGTGAGCCTGAGTGCGAGCACGTTTATACCTGGACGGTACACGCAGGGGACGAGTCCACCTGCACCACGCCCGGTAAAAGGACGGGCGTATGCGGCATTTGCGGCGACGTAAAGGAAGAAGAATTGCCCGTCGACGAAAACGCGCACTCCTTTACGGGCGAATGGCAAATAACCAAGCCCACCGAGAGCGCAGACGGACTTGCCGTTAAAACGTGCGCAAACAACCCCGAGCATAAGGCGGAAGTAACGCTGCCCCAAGTAACCATTTCGGGCAAGGGCTACGATAAAAAGGAATTTATCACCGTACCTACGACCGCGACCGCAGGCGAGATGAAGCTGTGGCTAAACAGCGCGTACGGCGAAATCAGCTTTACCGTAAATCTTGCAAAGCGCAAGCTCGACAATATGGAAGACGCGGTAATTTTAGCGTCGTCCTTGAAGGATAACGTGCGCAGCTCGTCAGGCGGCTTCACGCAGGAAAAGAACGGTATAGTAAACTCGTTCTCGTACTATTTCGGCGACGACTACACCTATATTAACAGCGGTGCGGACAATATCGAATACTGGTACTCTCTCGACGAAGAAGGTAACGTATTTGCTATGAGTAAAAAGACGGGCGATACTTACGCAAGCGTAGTTACTTCGCCCGATAAGGACCTTTTAAACGGCTTCCACTATAATTCAGGCGTAAATATATCTTCCTTCTACGGCGCGGAAAACGGACTTTATAATCTCTATACGATAGCCCAAGACGGCAGAGAAGATAACGTTACTGTAGACTATAAGGAAATCGAAGAAGTCAAGCCCGAAAAGGGCGGTGCGGTAAACGATATTTGGTTCTCATTCGGTTACCGTGCAGAAGAGTGGTTTGCCCGTATCAAGGTACAGTTCTCAACCTATAATGACGGTACTTTAAAAAACCTTACGGTTGAAACCGAAATTATCCGTGCGTATATGTTCGCAACCGAAGAAGACGGCACGCCCATCTATTATAAAGAAGGCGACGGCTATACCGATAAGTTCGGCATAGAACACAAGCAAGCAGTCGGCGATATAGTGTTCGGCTACGAATACCCCACCGACTTTTCAAGCGGCGCGCCTGCGTACGAGTACGATAAGGACGGAAATTTAGTCTACGAACAGGTGGACGATTTGGGCAGGGTCATCTATATCACCGAAGAAGACGGCAAAAAGGTCTACCGCCCCGTACTCGGCGGCAAAGAAGTGGAATTAGCGGACGGAAGCGTAGATTACGTAATTCAATACGGCGACCCCCTTACCGAAGAACCTACCCTGCACGACGTGTATTTATACGACGCGTACGGTATGCAATTATTAGATTCAAAGGGCAACCCCGTAAGAAAGATTATGGCAAAGGGCGGCTATCCCGTAACTAAGCACTATTCGGACGAGCACGACGAAGTCAGCTACCGTACCGTAACCTTTACGCAGACTAAAAAGGCGGAAGGCGAAACCGTCGACCCCAACCCCTACCCCAGCGACAGCCTATATATCAAGGACTTCGACATAGTCAGCGCAAAGGCGGGCAACACTACGATAGACTTTGTAGGCGGCACTGCAACCCTGCCTACAAACACGGCAATCAACCTTAATATCGGCAATATCACGCCGTCAACCGCAGGGCTTAAGTACGACGCAATCACGGGCATTTACGTTGTAGACGCTACGGGAAACCGTATAAAGCTTAAAATGGACTTTAACAACGGTTCAATTTATAAAATTTTAGGCTTCTATTCCGAAAGCGGCGGTTATATCACTATCAATTCCAAGTACGCAGGTACGGTCAAGTTCCTATTCGTAACGCAGAGTGGTAAGTGTGAAAAGGAAGTGGAAATAACCTTTGCTAAGGGCGCACCGCTGTCGTTTACGGGCGCAATGGCGTCGGTATATACCGTAACGGACGGCATAGTCGACTACGTTGACCAGGTCGTAAGTATAGATAATTACGTTACCCTAATCGAAGGGCAGTCGCTTGAGTTTAAGGCGATAGCTTCCGGCGAAGAAGCGTCTTACGTAAGTACGGATATCTATCCTACTTCGGCGACGGGCTTGACCTTCACTCAGGTGGAACAGGATAGCTATCAGGAATGGCGTTTGGTTGCCGATACCGCAGGCGAATATATCGTTGAAATGCCCTATTACGACGGTTCGGCGGTAAGCACCTCCGTTAAGACGAGCTTTAAGGTCGTAGTATTGCCCAAAAAGAGCGTTATGGAAACGCTTTCGGGCACCACCTTCAGCGGCGACGTTTTGATATCAAGCGGAAGCGGCAACCCTTCAAGCAAAAACTTAACCGCAACCTTTAGCGCCGACGGCGAAATTGCAATCAGCGTTGCCGGCAACGAAATAGTCTATACCTACGGCGTCGACGCCGAAACGGGCGAGCTCGTCACCGAGTATAAGAGTGGTATCGCGCCTACCCAAAAGTCGTACGACTTCACCTTCTTTATCAACGAAGCAGGCGACTTGTTGGTAAGGCACCAGACGGGTATGGGCAACGATACCGAAGAAATCGTCTTGACCAAACAGTCTGTGCAATAATACGGCGAAAAGAACGCGGCGGCGCAAAGCGTGTTGAACCGTTCAAAGTAGCGGCGGCGTAAAACGTGCCGCGCCGTGCGGAAATATAGAATAATTCAAGCCCTGCAGGCGTTTTTTCCTGCAGGGCTTTTCCGTCGCTTAATTTTCTGCCTTACGGCGACGTTTTAGTCATATTTGCCACTCTTTTGCGTTTTTTAACTATTTAATGCTAAAATAAACGAATTTACCGTGTTTTGAATATTTGTGCATTTATGCGCATAAACGCCGTATAAAATACTAAAACAAGTCAATTTAAACACTATTAAAAATATTTATAATAACTATTATAAAAAAATTATTCATATTTGCGCAAAATTTTTTGCAAAGTTGCGCCCTTTATGGTAACATAGTAGGGTAATAGAATAGGCTTATAATCGGTTACTATGTAAAAACGCTCTTTTACGGTGTAAAAGGGGCGGACAAACGGTAAGCCGTATGGACAAATGCAAACGGAGAAACGCATATGAACAAGTTTAAAAAATTCGCAATCGGCGCTTTAATTGCTGCAACCGCAGGCTGTCTTGGCGCGGCGGCGGGCTGCAACAGTGAACCCGATTACTTTAAGCTCACTTTCGAAGGTAAGGGGCTCGATTACGTCTTTCAGGGCGAGCTTGCACCTGAAAGCGGCGACCAGTTCGAAAGCGGCTACGTCGTAAGGTCGGGCGTTGAAGTCCGCTTTACGCTCGCCGTTTCGGAAAACACCGTAGGCACCCCCGTTATCTTGGTTAACGGCGAAGAAATCTCTGCCGATGCAAACGGCGTCTATTCGTTTGTAATCGACAAGGATAGCACTGTATCCGCAACGGGCTTGCAGGAAAAGAAAAAGGTCACCTTCAGCTCGGGTGATTGGTATAAGTTTTTGGACGAAGAAGGCGACGAGATTAAAGAGCTAACCGCACTTAAGGGCGAAAGCGTTAAGTTCAAGGTTTGGGTCAGCCCCTATATGGTACCTGACTACTCTATAATCAACGACACCGAAGAGTTGGAACCCGATAAGGACGGCTATTACACCATTTCCAATATAATCGATAATTCCACCGTAAACATCAGCGAGCTTATTCAGGCAGATTCCTTCATTGAAAGGGGTGAAGGCACGGGTACGGAAGACGACCCCTACGTATTAAGAGAACCCATCGATATGTTTATGATGGCGGCGCTCGTAAACAGCGACTTCTATACGAGTTTTTCATCTAGTTACTATAAGCTTGAAAGCGATATCGATATGAAGGGCGAAAAACTCTTCGTCATCGGCGATATGTCTACTCAAAGCTCAATCTTCTTAGGTAGCTTCGACGGTAACGGACATACGATTAGCAATTTCTACGTAACCGACGAAGTTATCGACCAGGAGACGTACAACAAGGAATATCTTCCTTACGTCGGCGTGTTCGGCTACGTAAGCGCGACCGTGTCGAATGCGGCGGTTATAAAGAATTTAACTCTTGAAAATTACGAAGTGTTACTTCACCCCGAATCGGCTTCTTTAACCGACCAGACCTATCAGGCAGGTTCGCTCGTTGCGTACGGCGTAGGCGTGCAAATTGAAAACTGCCACGCTAAAAACGGCAAGATTTCCGTCTATAACGACGAGAAAAAGGTGGCGTACGCAGGCGGCTTAGTCGCAGTGCTTAGCTCGGCTTATAACGATAATTTAGGTTCAATTATAACCTACGATTCCTACGTAAACGGCTGTTCGGCAGACGTAGCTATCGACGGCAGGGGCTTACTGCAATGCGCAGGCGGTGCAGTCGGTTTAGTATCTTCTGCGGATACGCAGGCAATTGCCTACGTTTCCAACACGGTTACCACCGGCAGTATCAGCGGCACGCAGTACGGCGGCGGCATAGTCGGCTATCTCAGCAGATTCTCTTCCGTTGCAAACTGCTATTCTTCTGCGTCGGTTAACATTGCGAACACCGTTACGACCACAGGCGTTTCGGCAACCCTTAAGAGCGCGTATGCTGGCGGTATCGTCGGCTATGCGGAAAACGACGGTGTAATAACGGGTTGCTATTCTGCAAATACTTCTATCAGCGCTACGTCGTTAAGCGGTCAGGCGAACAAGGACGATATATGCGGTTATGCGGTTAAAGCGTTGACGGACGCGGTTGACGCAGCTGCGTGCGTTCTTCACAATAACCTTAAAAAGGAAAACGGACACGACTCAAGCGTATTTACTTCACAGCTCGGCTGGATAGCGGACGAGTGGGATTTAACGGGTGCAATCCCCGTATATACGGGCGTACAGGCGCTGCGCACGGTTACCATAACCGTTAAGGACGGCGAAAACGTAGTCGATACTTTTGAATATAAGGTGGGCTTACCCGTTCCCGTTTACACTTTGTATTCAGACGTTATGGATGAGTATATCACGACTTCTGCAGGCAGAACTTGGGGTTACTACTTAGACGAAGGGTTGACTAAAAAGATGCCCAACGGCTATCTTCCCTTGACGGATACTGTCTTATACGTCGGCTTTGAAGATTATTCGCGCGTTGCAGGTCAGTACTACTTAGGCGCTACGACCTACGGCGCTAAGGCAAGCTTGTTGCTCGACGAAAACGGCGGCTATACCTTCCGCGACGGCGGCTTGACCTTTACGGGGACGTATTCCTACGACGGCGAAACGATAATGCTTTACAACAGCTGTCTTGCGGCGTTAAGCTTTACGGCTGACCAGATTAACGGCTCTTACGTTACTATGGCTATGGTCAAGGCGAATAACGGCTATACTCTCAGCGGAAAATTGTATATAAAGGAACTCAACAGTAGCACAGGCTCGTATGAATCCACGTTGAAGGAATTGAACTATACCGCAACTAAGGCGGACGACGGCTTTAAATACGGCGAGTACGTTAACGGTAACGGCACGTTGGTGTTAAACGTCAACGGTACGGGTACTTATACCGTAGGCTCGAACGTAAGGACGTTCACCTTTACCGTTACTGAAAACGGAATAGAAAATTCAATCAGCTTACCTATAACGGTCTCAGGCGGCGTCGTTACGGCGTTTGCAAACGGTGCGGCTTCTTTAAAGGACAGTCTTGCAGGCACTTGGAAAACGAGCGCAGGCTCTGTAATTTCGTACACCTTCGACGGCTTCGGCGTAGTTAAGTGCGGCGGCGTGACGGGTTCGTACGAATTCATGCCGGGCGAAGACGATAAGGTTATAATTTCGCTCAACGGCAGAGATATAGAAGTCTTAGTAAAGGACGAAGCGCTCTATATCGACGGCGTTGCCTATTATCTGGCAGACGGCTTTACGGGTACTTGGTTCGGCCGTGTGGCTACCACGGGCGAGACGGTTGAGTTAAAGCTCGGCGGCGTGGGCTTGAACGGCTACGGCGATGCGGAAATGACCTTCTACTCAGGCGTAACGTATGAAGTATCCGGTCAGTATTCAGTCACCGACGAAGGCGTTATGGTGCTCTACGTGGGCGATACGCTCTACGGCGAGCTGACGATAAATAAAAACACGGGCGTTGCTTCGGGTGCGTTCTTCTCGTTCAAGGCGTACAGCACTCTCAACACAATCTCCTACGTAACTGCAGAGTTCAAGCTCTACGATATGTTCAGGGGCGTTTGGGAATGCAACGCAGAAGGCGTAAAGAGCGTTAACTTCAACGGCAACCCTTCAGGCGCTCAAAGCGGCACGGCAATCGTAACCTTGACGAGTGGCAAAACCAGCGCGGTGCCCTATTCGCTTACGACGGCAACTACAGGTGAAATCACTATAGGCGATAAGACCTATAAGATGACCTTAGACGAAATCAGCGGCACGATTGCGCTCACCGTAAACGAGCAGGCGGCAGGCTCTATGGCGCAGGGCGACGGTTGGAAGAACGTAACGCTCTACGACGGCGACACGAGCTATAAGTTCGACGGCAGGGGCAACGTCGGCGGCAGCGTAACAATTTCCGACGGCACGACCCTTTCCTACGAAATGGGCGCAGACGGCATGCCCGTTATAGACGGCACGCCGCTTGAAGCTTCCCAAAGCGTTTTCATCTGGGGCGAAAAGACGCTCGTATTCAAGACGGGCTTTGCAAAGACTTGGCTTTCGCCCGTAAGCAATGAAGAGGTTGTAATAAGCGAAGTAACTTCTTCGTTTACGGCTGAAGTTAAATTCGTCGACCAAACTTTCACGTTTACCTATAATCCCGAACGCAATACGTTGACCTACGTTGACAACGGCAAGGGCGTATCTACGATTGTTACCTACAGCCTTAGCGGCGATAAGGAATTGTCAATGGTGTCGGAAGGCGGATACGTTGCCAACGTAATATGCATCGCGTCTACCGAACTCGACTTATGGCGCGGCGAATACGTTGCGGCAGACGGCTCTTCTTGGGCGTTCGACGGTCACGGCTTTGGCGAATACGGAAGCGGCACTGCAACCTATTTCTCGGCAACGGGCAAAACGACGTATTACCACTACTATCAAAACTCGCTTGATTTAGTATATATCTATACGGGCGCAAAGACGGGTATGGTATTTACCGAAGTTGCGTCAGGCGGCTATTCTATGGACGGCGGCAAGGCTTATTTACCCGTAAACGCAGACGATATGTATATGGAGGAAGTGCGTTTCAACGGCGAATACGTTAAATTCGACGGCGTCGGCAATATCTGGAACAGCTCCGGTACTAAGACCGAATACACCTATAAAATGCTCACTTCGACCTATAGCGTAATAATCGACGGCCAGGGCGTAAAGAAGATGGGTAAAGTTACGACGGCGGGCGGCGTAGGCGAGCTTACTTTAAGCGATTACGTTGAATGGACGCTTTCAGGTACGGATAAGAAATACGTCTTCGAAGGCGGCGTAACGGGCGGCTTATGGCGCGTTGACGGCGAAAACTACGTCAAGGATTATTACTACGAATCCGAAGAAGAGGACGATAGAATATTCTACTTGACGGATATGGACGAAACGGCATATAAAATGACGCTTAACAAGGCTAACAAAACTTTTGTGTTGGAAGAATTAGAAGATGAAGATTAAGTCAAAAAAGAATTTTTGCCGCAAAGCGGCGTGCATAATGTTGACGGGCGCAATGTGCGTAACCTTTGCCGCAGGGCAGTTTACTGCTTCTTCTGCGGTTTCGGCAAGCACTTCTGCCGACGGCTCTAACGGCGCATCGCTCAACTTCGAAAACGCAACGGGCAAGGTAAACTTGTCGGGTATCGCGCTTTCAAATTTAAGCGATAACGTGTTCACGACCGAAGGAACTGCCCTAAGCAACACCGCGCAGACGATTATCGTTGAATTAGACGCAACCCCCGTTGCCGACGGCGGCGATATCGACGTGATTACGGCTAAGAAAAATTCGTTCTTAAAACAGCTTTCAGCTAACGGAATCGAGTACGAATACAAGTACGCTTATTCAAACGTTATAAGCGGCGTTGCAATCACCGTACCTATGAACACGATAACGACGATTAAGTCGATAAGCGGCGTTTCGTCCATTTCCTTGAGCACGACTTATGCTCGTCCTACAGACGTGGACGGCTCGTCAAGCTCAGGTCAGACGAATTATTCCAAAATTTACGCGAACGGCATTTACGATTCCAGCGAATACACCGCACGGGGTATCGACGGAACGGGTATGACCGTAGCGGTTTTAGATACGGGTTTGGACTACACTCACGTTGCGTTCGACCCCGACAATATGAATAATCAGTACCCCGACGGCGGCTTTACTCTCGACACCGTAAGGGATACGTTCTTAAATAACGAGCTTATGGCTGAAAAGCTCTCTGGCGCGACTGCTCAGGACGTATATATCAACCAGAAAGTACCCTTTGCTTACGACTATTCGGATTACGATGCGGACGTATACGCGTCCTACTCTCAGCACGGTACGCACGTTGCGGGTATAGTTGCAGGTAAAACCAAGCCCGACGAGCATTATACCGATAAGGACGGCAACGATTCAGGCGAACAGTTCTTAGGCGTTGCGCCCGAAGCGCAGCTCGTTATATGCAAGGTGTTTACCGATAATTTAGACAGCCCCGATATAGGCGGTGCAAAGAGCGAAGATATCATCGCGGCGTTGGACGACTGCGTAGCTTTAGGCGTAGACGTCATCAATATGTCGCTCGGTACTTCCGCAGGTTTCTCTTCCGAAGCGCTTCGCTTATCTCAGGAAGCAGACGTCGATACGGAAGGTAAAAATTTAAACAGAGTTTTTGAAAGTATAAGAAATAAGGGCATAAGCCTTATGGTTGCGGCAAGTAACGACTTCTCGGCAGGCTACGGCAGCCAATTCGGTACTAACCTTGCAACCAACCCCGACTCTGGTACGGTAGGCTCGCCTTCGACCTACGACGGCGCAATTTCGGTTGCATCCGTCAACGGTCAGTACGCCAACTATCTGCTTGCTAACGAAAAGGACGGCGTAGGCGACGCTATCTATTACGAAGAATCGAGAAACGAAGACTCCGACGCCTACAACTTCCTTGACGATATGCTGGGCAAAGTGGGCGAAGTCGGTTCAGTCAATTCCAAGACCTTTAAATACGTAGTAGTTCCCGGCTACGGCGACACGACCGACTATACTAAGACGGTTATGAACGCGCTTGCGGACAAAAAGGACGGCGAAAAGGTAATCGCGGTCGTAAAGCGCGGCGGTAACGGACTTACGTTCAAAAAGAAGATTCAGACGGCAAAGAGCAAGGGTGCGGACGCGGTTATCGTCTACAACAACGTCTCGGGTATGATAAGAATGTCGCTCGAAGATTTGCAAGACCGTATACCTGCCATTTCCGTTTCTATAGACGCAGGCGAATATTTAACGGGTTTAGGGTCAAGCAAGAAGAGCACGGGTACGATAACCTTGAGCAGGGACTACCAAGCAGGACCCTTTATGAACGACTACTCAAGCTGGGGCGTTACGCCCGACTTACAGCTTAAGCCCGACGTAACTTCTCACGGCGGCGAAATTATCTCTACCGTAGCAGGCGGTTACGAAGAGATGAGCGGTACTTCTATGGCTTGCCCTAACCTTGCAGGTTTTACGGCGCTGTTAAAGGGATATTTAAAGACTAACGAAAAATACGCAAGCTTATGGAAGGGTGCAAACGATACCGAAAGCGCGGTAAAGCTTGCTTACCTTACTAATAATATAATGATGAGTACGGCGACCACCGTATACGACCAGAATAAGCTTCCCTATTCTCCCAGAAAGCAGGGTGCAGGTCTCGCCACGATGGACAACGTATTCTCAACCAACGCATATCTGTACACTAAGCTTACGGATAAGACCGACGCAAAATATTATATGTGTGCGGACGGCAGACCTAAGGCAGAGCTCGGCGAAGACGAAAGCAAGACGGGCGTTTACAATATCGTATTCTACGTCAATAACTTCGGCGCTTCCGACTTAAAGTTTAAAACCAAGTCGATATTTATGACCGAAACGCTGTCTAAAGACGGCTTGTCCGTTGCAGAAAAGGCGCACCTTTTCGAAAGTAAAGGCGAGTGGAAGGTAGGCGGTAAATCGGTTGCCGAAGGCGGCGAAATCACCGTTGCGGCAGGCACAACTCAAGAGATTGAAGTAACCTTAAGGCTCTCTGCTTCCGAAAAGAAGTACCTTGACGATACCTTTAAAAACGGTATGTTCGTGGAGGGTTTCTTACAGCTTGAATCGCAAAGTGCAGGTCAGTGCTCGCTCACCCTTCCCTTTATGGGCTTCTACGGCGATTGGGAAGCCGCACCCCTTCTCGACTACGACTGCTTCCAGATTGCTAAGTTCGATAAGGATACTTCCTTAAGCTATGAAGAGCGCCCCAAGGCAAGCGTTTGGGCAACTCAGGCATATTCCTATTATTGGAATGAAAAGTATGCAACCCCGCTTGGCTCTTTCTTATATATTCAAGACCCCGACAAGGAACACACTTCCGAATGGGTATATACCGAAGAAGAGCACGTAGCAATTTCCCGTTTTAACGAGTACTTCGACGAAACGAGCAATAGTAACTACTGCACCACTACGGGTATCAGGGCGTTATACGCAGGTCTTTTGAGAAATGCAGAAATCGTAACCTATACGCTGACCAACGTCGACACGGGCGAGCTTATCCCCGACGAAAACGGCAATACCATAAGGGAAGTGTACAGGGCGAGAAAGGCTCACTCAAGCGGCGGCAGCGCCGTGCCTTCTCAGGTGCTTATGGAAATGAAGACCGAAGAAATGAATTTCGACGGCAACGGCAAGTACAGGCTGGACTACAGCTTCTACTTCGACTACGACGATTATGCGAACGGTAAAGTCACGCAGGATACCTTCTCTATGACGTTCTACGTTGACTACGAAGCGCCCATTCTTCAGGATACGCGTATAAGGTATCAGGACGTAAAGGATTCTTCCGGCAAGACCACGCAGAAAATCTTCTTAGACCTTGATATATACGATAACCATTATCCTCAGGCGGTAATATTATGTTATTCCGAAACCAAGGATAACGACGGTACTAATATCGAAGCGTTAAAGCTTGCAACCGAGTATATTACCCCTATAATCAACCCTAAAAAGAACACGACCAATACCGTTTCAATCGAAGTGACCGATTTCTACGACGACTATAAGGGCAATCTCTTCGTCGAAGTTCAGGACTATGCAATGAACTACAACGTGTACGTCATAGAAAAGAGCTATTCCGAAGGCGCTCCCTGCCCTACGGATTGGACGGTAAGCCCTACGCTCACCGTTGATAAGAACAGCACGGCTAAGGTTGAAATTAAAAATATAGGTAGTGCAAACCTTTCCAACTTCGTCTGGACGAGCGCCGACGAGAGCATTGCAAAGGTTAAGAACGGCGAAGTATTCGGCGTTTCCGCAGGTACCACGACAATCAAAGTGGTGGGCGGCAAGAACGACGCTTTAGTCACGGTAACCGTAAAAGAATCTACCAAGAAGATTAAGACGCCTTCGATTTCCTTCGGCTCTATGCTCAACGCGGACTATAACCCCGTAAAGGCACAGGGCATAGTAGAAGTAAATCCTGCTCAGCAGATACCTTTAACCATAACGGTCGACCCTTGGTATTATCCTTTGGAAGACTTGACGTTCACCTGGTCGTCAAGCGATACGAGCATTGCAACCGTTGACCAGAACGGCAACGTTTCAGTCCTTTACGAAGGCGACGACGTCAAGACGGTTACCATAACCGCACAGAGCGCTGAGTTCAGCTCGTGCAGGGCGACGGTTACGCTTTCCGTTCAAGACCCGTACACCGTTTCGGGCGGCGTGCTCACCCGTTATCGCGGTTGGGGCGGCGAGTTAGTCGACGGCGTAAGGGTGCTTAAAATTCCTTCGGACAAGGCAATCACTTCAATCGGCGAAGAAGCGTTTAAGGACGTTTTGAGCGTTGAAGTCGTAATTATCCCCAAGAACGTAACCGAAATAAAGCAAAGGGCGTTCAAGAATTGTACCAACTTAAAGAAGATATGCTTTATCTCGGAAGAGAAAAAGGCTATTGCGGACTCGTCGCTTGAGATGATTCGCCGCAACGCATTCGACGGCTGTACTTCGCTTGAAATCGTTGATTTATCCAACTGTAAGGTCATTACTTTGGACAGGGACGCTTTCTCTAACTGTACGGGGTTGAGAGAAGTTGTTAAGATGACGGCAATCGGTACTGCAAATGCTCAGGCGTTTGCAAACTGCACGTCGCTTGAATCAGCCGACCTTACGGGACTTCACATGGTAGGCAGCGAAGTGTTTAAGGGCTGTACGAGCTTAAAGAGCATTACGACGGGCAACTTTACGGCGTTCGGCGTAGGTATGTTTGCGGGCTGTACTTCCTTAGGCAAAGACAATACCGAAATAATAATCAACAACGCAAATATTCCTGCTAACGCTTTCAAAGGTTGTACCAGCCTTACTAAGGTTACTTTGACGGCTAAAGACGTATATGTAGGCGATTCCGCATTTGAAAACTGCTCTAAGCTTGCCGACGTAAACGTTCAAAACGGCGCTTCTTACGTGGGCAGTAAGGCGTTCGGCAGTTGCTATAATTTAGACGTCAGCGCGCTTCAGGCGCAGATTGAAAGCGCAGAGATGGGCTTGAACGTGTTTGAAATGGTCGGCGCAGTCGGCGAGCAGATTGTAGGCGGCAAGTTAATCTTTGCGGCAGAGAGTATTTCAAATACGAACTATTTAATTGAAAAAGGCGTAACCGAAATCGGTTCTTACGCGTTTGCAAACTCTTCGCTTAAAGATATATCAACTCTTAACTTAAGCGGCATAACCAAAATCGGCAAGGGTGCGTTCTACGGCTTAAACGGTCTTACTTCTATAGTAATTCCTTCAAGCCTGACCGAGCTTGCAGACTACGCGTTTGCTAATACCGATTTAACGACGGTAGTAATCCCTGCTACGGTTAAAAAAATCGGCGCGTACGCATTCTACGACTGTGCTTCGCTTGCAAGTGTGACGATAGATAACGGCGTGGAAGAAATCGGCAAGTACGCGTTCGCTCAAACGGGAATTTCGGGCGAGCTTAACCTGCCCGTTTCACTTAAAAATATCGGCAATTACGCGTTCACCAAGTGCAACGCAATCACTTCGGTAAATATCCCTTCCGTTGAAAAGATGGGCGAAGGCGTGTTTATGCTCTGCACTAAGATAGAAGAAGTCGTCTACGGTGCAAACGCAAAGGTTACGGGCGAATACGCTTTCTGCGGATACGACGCGGAGAACAATAAGACCGAAAGCAGTCTTATTTCCGTAACGCTCGGCGACAATATAACCAAGTTAGACGCAGGTACGTTTGCATCCTGCAATGCACTTGAAGAAATCAACTTGAATAAAGTGACGGAAGTAGGCAAGGAAGCGTTTACCGATTGCAGTAAGCTTAAAACCGTAACGGGTATCGGCGGATTGATTACCATAGGCGAAAACGCATTTGCAAATAACGCGTTGACGCAGGTTGACCTTCAGTCGGCAGTAACTATTGCAAAGCGTGCATTCTATACTTGCGCTAACTTAGCTAAGGTAACATTCTCGTCCGCACTTGAAAGTATCGGCGACGAAGCGTTCGCAGGAAGCAATCTTACTTCGGTCGCAATTCCCGAAAACTGCACCTCTATCGGTTATTCGGTGTTCAGCGGTAAGGCGACCATAAACGGCAACGTCGTGCCTTGCTTTACGGGCTACACCGTAGATAGTAAGAATACCGTGTACTTTGCAGAAGACGGCGTTCTCTACGAATACGTCGGCGGCAAAAAGGAAAATAAAGCCGACGAGAAGTACTCGCTCGTAGCATACCCCGACAACAGAAAGGCTACGGCGGAAGCCGACGGCACTTTGACCTATACGGTTATCGACAATACGGTTTCGATAGGCAAGTATGCTTTCGGTTCAATCCTTTCAAGCAGAGTAAAGAAGGTAGTATTGCCCTACACGCTCAAGACTATCGGTCACGGCGCGTTCTTCGGCGCAGGAATTACGACGTACGAATTCCACTGCATAAACGCACCCGTGCTTTTAGAAGACGTAGTGGTAGGTTCTAACGGCATTGCCCTAAGACCTGTGGGAAGCGACTATTCCAGAAATTCGTTCTTCTATATGAACTTCTTAGGATATATGACGAACAACGTTCCCCACTATCCCGGCGATACGGCTTACAAGGCGAACACTAACGAGCTTGTAATCAACTATCCTGCAAACGGCAAGGGCTACGATAACTTTATCTATTCCTACTACTTCGGTTCAAGCGTTAAGCTTGCTGAAATGTTAGAAGACGATACCCGTACCCTTATATCTATGTTGGAAGAAATGCCCGAAGCGTCCGTAGTAGGCGGCTGGAATACCGCCAACAAGACTAAGGCGGAAGTCGAAGCGTTCTCTGCAACGGTTAAGGAAGCACACGCTTATAAAAATAAGCTCACCGCTTCGCAGAGCGAAATGATTGACGCAGAGCTTTTGACCAAGCTTACGAATATCGAGACGGCGTTAAAGTCCGTAAAGGCGGCGTTCGGCATAGAAGTTAAGGTAAGCACTTGTGCTATCGCTACGGGTTCAGACTATAAGACCGTGTACAGAATAGGCGATACGTTCAAGTTAGACGGACTTAAGGTCAAGGTAACTTACGACGATTATTCCGAAGAGATTATCGACGCAGTCGGCAACTTCACCTTGTCGGATAACTATAACAGACCCTTAAGGGCTACCGATAATAAGGTAGAGCTTTCAGGCGTCGGCGCATACGAAGGCGCATTGCTGTCGGTGTATGGCTTAAAGGTAACCGAAGACGCACCTGCAGACGTCACGGCAAGCGAGTTCCCTGCATGGGCAATAATCGTAATAGCGGTAGGCGCGGCGTTAGCGATTGCGGCAGTAACCGTAACGATAATATTTGTAAAAAAGTCAAAGGCAAAGTCGCTTAATTCGGCAACGGAAGAGAGCGAAACCGAATTAACGGACGAAGGAAAAAACGATGACTAAAAGACTTAAGTTGTTTTTAGCAATCTTACTCGGCTCGATAGCGGCGGCGTGTTTCGCCGTTGGCTGTTCGATAGGTCAGCCCGGCAGGGAAGAAGTGCTTGCCACCTATCAGGGCGGGCACGTAACCTACTACGCAAACGGCGGTTGTTTCAACAGCAACACTTCTATCGTAGTAAGAGAGCTATACTACAAAACCGAAAACGTACCCTTTTTCGACGTAACCGAAGATACGGGCGATATCAACGTTGCGTACAGCGGCTACGATTTTACGGGTTGGCGTTTACCTGCAAAGTATGAAAGCGGTGAACACGCAGGCGAAATTATGTACACCTACACCTATAAAACTGCTTCAGGTGAAAGCGTAACGGTTCCTGCGTATCCCAAGCTGAAAGCGGACGGCACGCCCGTAACCGACAGTACTGAAGACAGACCCCTTTTCTATATCGAAGGTTCGGATACGGACGTCTTAGAAAAGTACGTGCAGGTAGTGCCTTCCGAGACGACGGTGGATTCCACGAGAATTTTAGGCGCAAAGGAAGAGCTTACGGTGTGCGCAACCTGGAAACCTGCGTTGAAATTCGTGTTCAAGCTTGCGGCAGAGTCGGGTGAGTACGTATCCGAAGATAAGACCTACCGACCCGGCGATACGATTGCTACGATGGCGTTCGGTAAGAATGCGACGGCAAACCCCGGTCAGACGGTAAGTATAGCCTTCAACGATATGACCTTCGTTGCCAACTACTTTGACGAAGCTTGCCAAACTTTCGTATCCGACTATAACAGGGCGGATTACGAAGGTAAGGCGGAAATAGTCGTTTGGTCTAAGTTCATCAAGGGTAAATGGACAATCGTCCGCAACAACGCCAGCAAGATTAAGGAAATGTTCTCGGGCTTGAATACGGCGGCTAACGCTTATTACTTATTAGAAGACGTCGACTGCTCTTCGGTAACCGACTTCGGTATATCCAAGGGCGTTAGGGCAAAAATAGAAGGTAACGGACACACCTTATCCAACCTTAAGTTTGCGCCCAACAGCTTTACGGTCAGCAACGGCTCGACCATTGCACCCGTGTTCGGCACAATCTATTCGACGGCAAGTATTTGCAACCTTACGCTTAAGAATATCGAAATTTCAGTCAAGGGCAACGGCAATATGACCTTCTACGCAGTCTGCAGCTCGGTAGAAGACGGCGCAGAGCTCAACAATCTTACGATAGACGGCGTATCTGCTACGGTAAAGCTTGCCGGCAGCATTTCCAACGCACCCGACGGCAAAGACGACGCTTGGCTCTTCGGCGGTAAGGGTACGGACGCAGCTTTCCTTGCGGCGTATAGCGGCGTAAAGCTGGAAGGTACTAATACACTCACTATAACGAAATAATCAACAATTTTCAGGAGGTTAATTGTGAAAAAGATAATAAAAGGACTTGTATGTGCAGGCGTATGCGCATCGTTCGCACTGACGGGTTTAGTCGGCTGCGGCGGCATTGAATCTGCACATCGTGACAGCGAAACGTCACCTTTAAAGCTGGCAATCGGTTCGGTAGATAACAACTTCAACCCGTTGTTCTACACTTCGGCAAACGACGGCGCTATTGCTAACTTAACGCAGGCGTCGCTTATGACGGCGGACGCAAACGGTCAGCTTGCTTTCGGTGAAAACTATCCTACCGTAGCTTTGGACTATAAGGAAACTTATTATTCCGACGTTGCAGGTACTGCTCAAATCGGTACGGGCGACGGTAAAAATATTACGGGCAGCAGTTCCGTAAACGGCAGTACTTCCTATGAATTCGTCATCAAAAACGGAATAAAGTTCTCCGACGGAAAAGATTTGACGGTTATGGACGTACTCTTCAACCTGTACGTCTATCTCGACCCCCTTTATTCGGGTTCTTCGACCATCTACTCAACCAAAATTCAGGGCTTGCAGGCGTACCGTCAGCAGGACCCTAACGCGGAAGAAGGCAGCAACGAAGACTTGACTGAGTACTACGCAAAGGCTAACCAGAGAATTGCAGACCTTATTAAGTGGTGCGACGAAGGCGCAACTCCTACCGAGCAGATGAAAAAGGACCTTGCAACGGTCAGAACGCTGTACAAGCAGGAGCTTGAAACCGACTGGAACAACCTTTCCACAAGTTGGGAAGACACCTATAAGGACTACCGCTTCACATCCGCTTGGCAGGCATTCTACTTTGCTGAAGCGCTCGTAAATAAGCAGTCCTACTATAACGCAAACAATAACCTTGCAGACAGGTTCTACGATGAAAACGGCAACGGCGAAAAGGACGACGGCGAAAAGTATCTCACCGATTTCGACCCCGAATTCCCTAAGAGTGCGGCGCTTACCATCAACCCCGACGGGTGCGGCTACGAAGTAAGCACTCTCGGTCAAAACCTTATCGACGAAATGAGCGACGGCGTTACCGAGCAGAATATTCAGGCATTCCTAGCGGCAAACACGGGCTACACCTACGACGACGCTAAATTAAAGCTTCAGGGCGACTATGCAATCAACTACGTATACGAAAACCGCGTAGGCACTTTAGAAAATCAGGTTGGTACGGGCATATCCTATATCCTTCAGTACTGCGCAACCGCAGGTAAGGCGTTCGACGAATTCGTAAAGGACGAAAGGTCTAACAGCGTTTCCGAAGGCGAACTTACCGTAAAGAGCATAAGCGGTATCACCGTAAGAAGGTCGTCAACCTTCAACGGCAAGGACTTAGGCGAAGAGCACGATATCTTAAAGATTATGATTAACGGCGTAGACCCTAAGGCAAAGTGGAACTTCTCGCTTGCAATCGTGCCTATGCACTATTATTCCGACTCGGCTCACACCGCAGCCGCTATGGCAGATTATAACTCAGGTAAAATCTACAACAACACCGCAAGCAACTTCGGCGTAGAGTACAAGAACTCTAACTTTATGAACAACGTGCTTGCCGCGTCCGATAAGACCAACCTTCCCGTAGGCGCAGGTCCCTACAAGGCGTGCAGCTATAAGATGAACGGCGAAGCTGTTACGGGTTCTAATTTCCACTATAATAAGATTGCTTATTACGAGAGAAACGAATACTTCACAACTTTAGGTTCGGGCGTAGATAACGCAAAGATTAAATACGTTACCTACAAGGAAATGTCCGACGATAAAATCGTATCTGCGTTAAAGGCAGGCGAAATCGACTACGGTACTCCTATTGCAAAGGCAGCAAACCAAAGAGAAGTCAATACCGGCAACTTAAAGCAGACCACCTACCAGACGGGCGGTTACGGTTACGTCGGCATCAACCCTAAGAGCGAAAAGTTGCGCAGCGTGTACGTAAGACAGGCTATTATGTATGCGTTAGACACCAGCTCTATCACCGAATACTACGGTCAGGAACTCGTAAGCTTGATTAACAGACCTATGTCTATAACCAGCTGGGCTTCGCCTGAAAATAAGGATAACGTTTCAAGCAGCAACCCTGCACCTTCAAGGTACTACGAAATGACCACCGAAGTGCTGGGCGGCAAGAGTGACGTGGAATTTATTAGGGAACTCGTGGGCAAGTCGGGTACCTATTCCTACGACGAAGGCAGCGGCAAGATAACCGACTACAGCGGCGCACAGCTCGAGCTGACCTTCACCATCGCAGGCGAAAGCACCGACCACCCTTCGTACAATATGTTCATTGCCGCAAAGCAGTTCTTGGAAAGATGCGGTATGAAGATTAACGTAGAGCACAGCGCGCTTGCACTTCAAAAGCTCACCACGGGCGACTTGGAAGTTTGGGCGGCAGCTTGGTCGTCATCTATCGACCCCGACCCTTACCAGATTTACTCGATGTATTCCAACGCATCTTCTACCAAGAACTGGTATAAGCAGGGTATCGAAATGGACGGCGGCAGCGACACTTATAATCTCGGCTACGAATATAAGATTGCAACCGAGCTCACCGAGAGAATCGAACAGGGCAGAGAACAGCTCAACCAGAACGAGCGTATCGCAACCTACGGCAGAAGCACCACGAGCAAGAAGCTGTCTCAGGCACAAAACGACGAAGAGTTCCAGGATATCTTAGACAAGCTCTGCTGTCTCGACCTTATTATGGAACTTGCAGTAGAATTCCCCACCTACCAGCGTAACGAACTCTGCGTATACAACGCGTCTGTATTAGACGATTCCACTATGCGCATAGGCAACGAAGCGTCCTACAACATGGGTCCTATCGACGAACTCTGGAAGGTCGGCTACAGAAAGTAATTAAATTTAGCGCAAAACAATTTAACCCATCGCCGCAAAAAAACGGCGGCGGTGGGCGGCTTGCGCAAAGTCAATTACTTTAAAGCGCAGTCTATTCACTTAACAAAAAACTCTTTTACGGAGTAAAAAATGGGAAAATACTTTAAATACATAATCAAGAGATTGCTCTTTGCAATCTTAATACTCTTCGGCGTATCGGTCATACTGTACGTCCTTATAAGGGTATCGCCTAACGATGCGTTTGCCGACCTTATCAAGACGTCGCACGCAAACTCAAGCGACGAAGAATTAGAGCAGCTTCTATACGACAGCTTAAACCCCTACGGGCTATACGATAAGTCGTTCTGGGGCATAATTCAGGGTTACTTTATCTGGCTCGGCAAATTCCTGACGGGCGATATGGGCATATCCTACGCCTACGGTAAAAGACCCGTTTCCGAAGTTATCGGGCAGTATATGTGGACGTCGTTCGGCATATCCTTTGCGTCGCTCATTATCGAGATGATTATCGCAATCCCCTTGGGTATCAAGTGTGCGGTCAATCAGTACGGCAAGCTCGACTACGTTGCCACCGTCCTTTGTATGGTGGGCATAGCGTTCCCGTCCTTCTTCTTAGGCAACATCTTAATTAAATGGTTTGCGGTAGATTTGGGCTGGTTCGAAACGGGCGGTCTCAACTCGGTTGGCGGCGGCGGCTTTATCGACACGCTGTGGCATTTAGTACTGCCCATGTTCGTACTCGTAGTGCTCAATATCGGCGGTCTTATGCGCTATACCCGTACTAACACGTTGGAAGTTTTAAACGCCGACTATATCCGTACTGCAAGGGCAAAGGGTCTTTCGGAAGGTAAGGTCGTGTACAAGCACGTATTCCGCAACACTATGATTCCGTTGGTTACGCAGTTGACCTTTACGCTTCCGGGACTTTTCGGCGGCGCAATGATAACCGAGCAGGTATTCGACCTGCCGGGCATAGGCAACATCGCATATCAAGGCTTGTTCAGGGGCGATATATTCCTATCAATGGGCTATAATATGTTCCTTGCAGTACTCACCGTCATAGGCGTATTGCTTGCGGATATTATGTACGCAGTAGTTGACCCGAGAGTCAAGCTTACGGCATAATAGGGGGTGTAATATGAAAGAGAAAAAAGTAAAAGATAATTTAACTAAAGAAATAACACCCGAAACGCAGGCTCAAGCCGTAGTTGAAATTGAAGAAAAGATTGCGGCGGAAACGGTTGAAACGCAGGTCGAAACCGTTGCGGCTGAAACCGTGACCGAAGAGACAGCAACCGAAGAAGATATCCACGGCGAAAATTTGCACGATAAGGTTAAAGTACTTTCCCCCGGCGCTACGGTAGCAAAGAGATTTTTCCGTTCTAAGCTCTCCGTAATCGGTCTCGTGACTATAATTTTGTTGTTCTTATTCTCGTTCGTAGGTCCGCTTTTCTCGCCTTGGGCGGCAAACGGCGGCACTGTGCTGGATACTAACCCCGACCTTATTAATGAAATACTCGCTACCAAGCCCGTAAGCTATACGGTAGACGGCGTAACGTACGAAGCGCTTGCCGTTTCGGCAAGACTTCCGAGCGTGGTTAAGCTCGGCGATATTTCGGCGTCTCACTGGATGGGTACGGACGACCTCGGCTACGACGTTTTCACCCGACTTATGTACGGCGGAAGAATTTCGCTTACAATCGGCTTCGTCGTCGTCATATTAGAGACGATTATCGGCGTAATAATGGGAAGCTTAGCTGGCTACTTCGGCAAGTGGGTAGACAGCCTTATAATGCGTATAGTCGACGTGTTAAGCTGTATTCCTTCCCTTCCCATAATGCTTATTCTATACTCGGTATTCTATAACATTAAGGACGTATCCAAGCTGTACTATATGATGATGGTGCTATGTCTTATCGGCTGGGTAGGCACGGCAAGGCTGGTAAGGGGACAGATACTCTCGTTAAGAGAGCAGGAGTTTATGCTTGCGGCAAAGGCTTCGGGTCTTTCAACGGCGTCTAAGATGTTCAAGCACCTGCTTCCCAACGTTATCCCCCAGCTTATCGTATCGATGACGCTCGGCTTAGGTAACATAATCTTAATGGAAGCAACGTTAGGTTTCTTGGGCATAGGCGCCCCTGCAGATACGCCAACTTGGGGTAACCTTATTAACCTTGCAAATAATGCAACGTACAGGCAATACTATCCTAACCTATGGGTTGGCTCGGGTATATGTATTACGCTTGCGATACTTGCATTCAACTTTGTCGGCGACGGTCTACGCGACGCGTTCGACCCCAAGATGAAACGGTAGTAAACCTAAACTAAGTGCTTAATTTTTTACAAGCACGTTCGGCATTAAGTATAAGGAAAAACAGCAATGGCTAACGAAAAGGATAATAAACACTACATATCCCGTTCCGAATCGCGCAAGATTGCCAAGGAAAATTCCAAGGCAATCCGCTACTATGAAAAGCAGAAAAAGAGAAAGGCTAAGCCCGAAGACTACACCTGCCAGATGACCGACGAAAACGACGTTGTGGAATTTGAAGATTTACACACCTATTTCTTCTCGGACGCAGGTACGGTCAAGGCGGTAAACGGCGTAACCTTCTCGATTCCTGCAGGGTCAACCGTAGGCGTCGTAGGCGAATCAGGTTGCGGCAAGAGCGTAACTTCGCTCTCGCTTATGCAGCTCGTTCAAGCCCCCAGCGGACAGATTGTAAGCGGTTCTATAAAGTTTAAGGCAAGCCTGTTCAAGCGCGATAGTAAGGGTAGGAAAATACCCGTGTACGAAACGGACGAGAACGGCGAAGTCAAGCTCAATGAAAAGGGAAAGAAGATAATCAAGAAAAACGCTCTCGGCGGAAACGTCTACGAAATGGAAGACAGGGTGGTAGACATCGCAAAAATGCCCATAGAAGCTATGCGCTCTATCCGCGGCAGAGAGATTGCTATGATTTTCCAAGAGCCTATGACAAGCCTTAACCCCGTATTCACGATAGGCAATCAGCTTGACGAAGTGGGGCTTTTGCACATTGAAGGCATATCAAAGGCTCAGGTCAAGGCGCACAGCATAGAGATGCTCAAGCTCGTCGGCATAGCCGACCCCGAAGGCGTATACAAAAAGTACCCCCACGAGCTGTCGGGCGGTATGCGTCAAAGGGTTATGATAGCAATTGCGCTTGCGTGCAACCCTAAGCTTATAATCGCAGACGAACCCACTACGGCGTTAGACGTTACCATTCAGGCGCAAATTCTCGACCTTTTAAGGGAGATTAAGGGTAAGATTAACGGCTCTATAATGCTGATTACGCACGACCTTGGCGTCGTTGCGGAGATGGCGGACTACGTCGTCGTTATGTACGCAGGTAAGGTAATTGAAATGGGTACGGCGGAAGATATCTTCGACAGACCTATGCACCCCTACACGATAGGCTTGCAGAAGAGTAAGCCCACGGTAGACGAAGACGTTGAAAAGCTGTACAATATACCCGGCTTCGTGCCTAACCCCATCGATATGCCCAACTACTGCTATTTCAGGGACAGGTGCGAGATGTGCAAAGCCGAATGTGCCGGCGAATACCCCGATTACGTTCAGGTATCGCCCACGCATAAGGTGGCTTGCTATTTATATAAAGATACTAAGGAGAATAAGTGATGGAAGAAATTAAAGAAAAACCCGAAGTTCTCCTGGAAGTTAAGAACTTAAAAAAATATTTCACCGCTGAAACCAACTTTTTCGGTAAACCCGTAAAGTTTTTAAAGGCGGTAGACGGCATATCCTTCACGCTTGAAAAGGGCAAAACTTTAGGTATAGTCGGTGAATCGGGCTGCGGTAAATCGACTATGGGCAGGTCGCTTCTGCGCCTTTACGACGGCGTACAGGGCGAAGCGTACTTCAAAGGTCAGGACGTTTTAAAGCTTTCCAACAAGGAATTCGATAAGTTGCGTCCCCAAATCCAGATGATTTTCCAAGACCCTTACGCAAGCCTTTCGCCCAGAATCACCGTCGGTGAAATCATAGGCGAATCCGCCCGTCAGCATAAGATTGTGGATAAGTCCGGCTATCATAAGTACGTTTTGGAAGTTATGGAAATGTGCGGACTTCAGCCCCACTATTTTGAAAGATACCCCCACGAATTTTCAGGCGGTCAGCGCCAGCGTATCTGTATCGCCCGCGCCCTGGCTCTAAAGCCCGAGCTCGTCGTGTGCGACGAGCCCGTTTCCGCACTCGACGTGTCCATTCAGGCGCAGGTTATCAATATGCTCATCGACTTAAGGGAGAGATTGGGCTTGACCTATATCTTCATTTCGCACGATTTGTCGGTTGTAAAGCACATATCCGACGACGTGGGCGTTATGTACCTTGGCAACTTGGTTGAGTACGGCTCTAAGAAGGCAATCTTCGAAAACACTCTGCACCCCTACACCAAGGCGCTGTTTTCCGCAGTGCCCGTGCCCAACGTGCACGTAAAGATGAACAGGATTGCGCTTAAGGGCGATATTCCTTCACCCGTCAATCCCCCTGCAGGCTGTAAGTTCCACACCCGTTGCGAACATTGTATGGATATCTGTACTAAAATCGCACCCGAATATAGGGAAGTTGAAAGCGGACATTTCTGCGCTTGCCATTTATATAACAGCGCGGAAGATACGGCAAGGTTAGAAGAGCAGGAAGAAAAAAGGCTTGCCGAAGCTAAGCTTGCACAGCAGAATAAAAAAACGGCGTTTAGCTTTTTAAAGGCTAAAAAGTCGGAAAAGACTTTACCCGAGATGGAAGCCGAGCCCCAAACGACGGCTGAAGTCAATGCGGAAGAAAAGCCTGAAACGGAAGTAGATAATGGCTAAAAAGGAAAAAAAGCACGACGACCTTGATACCGAGACCACGTTCGTAGATATGAACGTGGAAGGGTTCAGGTGGTACGACCCCAACCGCAAGAAAAGCGGCGGCAAGGCGAATAAAAACAAGATATCCCGCAGGGAATATTGGCAGATGGTGCGCGCGGCGTTCGTTGCGTATCTGCCCGTGTTTTTAATCGTCATAGCGGTATTCGGCATAGTTGCTTGCATTGCTTGGTTATGGGTCGGGTAAAAATAAAAATTGTATAAATAAAAGGGCGGCGTACCGAAATCATTCGGTACGCCGCCGTTTGCGTCTATCGTCTAATAAAAACTCACTTGTTTTCCTTAAGCATAAGCTTGATAATTTCTTCGTCCGTTCCCTTCATACCTACGCGCGCCAAGTCGGAAACGTTGTCGATAGTGTTTTCAACGCCGCGTAAGATTATGCCGTCGCCGCCGTAAAACTGACTGCCGCGCTTGAACATTTCATAGCCTAATATACCTGCGTCTACGGCAGAAGCAATCTTAGCCGCACAGCTCGATTTAGCGCCGTCGCAAATCAAGCCCGAAGTTACTGCAAGCGCGTTGACTACGGTGTGCGCAATCTCTTCAAAGCCGCCGCCGTGCAGGTAGGCTATGCCTGCCCCTGCGCCAGCCCCTGCGGAAACTGCGCCGCAGTAGGCGGAAAGCCTGCCTATACCCGTCTTTAAGTGTACGGTTATAAGGTCTGAAAGGGCAACCGCCCTTAAAAGCTTTTCGCGGCTTGACCCGAGTTTTTCGGCGTATACCTTTACGGGCAACGACGCCGTCATACCTTGATTGCCGCTGCCCGAGACGATTACTACGGGCAGGGGACAGCCGTTCATTCTCGCATCGCTTCCCGCTGCCGCAGTCGCCCTTGCAAGGTTGTGGGTATCGTCCTTGCCAAAGCTCTCTAAAATAATTTTACCGATTCTTGCGCCGTAGTCGTTTTTTAAGCCTTCTTCGGCGATAGCGCCGTTGTATTCAAGCTGACGGGAAATTAGCTCTTGTATATCTTCAATGGCGCAGGTATCGGCAAACTCTATAATGCCCTTAACCGTAAGTACGCTTCTGTCGGTCAAGCCTTCGTCTGCGTTGTCCAACACGTCTTTGGAAATAATCTTTTTGCCGTTCTTGCTTACTTCCACCACGTTGGTGTGGTGCCCTGCAATTCTCGCAAACGCTTCGTCTTCGCCTTTAAATACCCTTACGCCTATGTCGAAGATACAGCCGCTGTCGCTGTGCCCTACGATAAACTTAGCGCTTTGGGAAAAAGCTTTAATCTTCTCGTGGTCGGCGCATGCTATGCCTGCAAGCACTTCAAGCTTTTTTGCAGGGTCGCCTGCGGCAATACCCGCCGCCGCAGCGGAAGCAACGCCCCTAAGTCCCCCCGTAGACGGAACGACGACGCTTTTAACGTTCTTTAAAATATTGCCCGAAACGCAGATTTCCACAACTTCGGGCATACAGCCAAGCGCTTCTTTTGCGAGCGCTGCGGCGTACGCTACGGCAATGGGTTCGGTACAGCCCATAGCGGGCAAAAGCTCTTCCTTCAAAATATTAAGGTAGTCGTCGTAAATTTCTTTTTCCATAGTAGCTCTTTCCGTGTCGGATTAAGGTTGATTAAGTCAAATTATAAGAATATTATCACCGTTTGTCAAGTTAATAATTCTATACATTACAGTCGTGTAACTTGACAACACGATCGGCTAATATTATAATAAAATTATGAATATACAAAAGGCAAGCAAATCCGTAAGGCTGTATTACGGCATATTTTTGGGCGTATTCACGGTGGTCGTGGGCGCGTTGTTTGCGTGGCAGGTTTTAGCAATTTTTAGCTCAAGCTCTGCACCCGTGTTAGACCGCAAGCCCTTTTCTCGCGAAGTGGTTATTGCCGCCCTATCCCAAATAGACCTATTTTTCTGGCTGTGGATAGGCGCAATAGTCGTTGGGTTCGTTCTGTGGGAAGTTTTCCCCGTCAAGGAAAAGCCCCGTAAAATCTGCCCCGACTTGCAGTACGCCCGTTTAATCGAAAGGCTGCCTTCTTCCGCACCCGACGGGTTAGAAGGGGAATATGGCAAGGTCATTCAAACGCAAAGGCTTGCTTTCGGCGTTAAGATTGCAGGCTACGTTCTCTCTGCAATAGCCGTTCTTACAACGGTAATATATCTGTGCATTCCGTCTAATTTCAACAACAAGGCGGTCTCGCTTGAAATTTTGGATATGGCAAAGGTGGTAGTCCCCGTATTCGTGGCGGCGGCACTGCTCTATTCGGTGGGTGCGGCGCTCGTTAAATACGGCGTAAAAAGCTCTCTGCCTTCTCTTCAAAAGGTCACAAAGGGCGTAAAACAGCCTACTACGCAGACGGCAAATAGTTGGTATAATAAGGTTGAGAACTTCTTCGAAGATAAAAAAGTCGTACTCGCAATAAGGATAGTATTAGCCGTTATAGGCGTTGCGCTCGTTATATGGGGTTCGTTAAACGGCAATATGCAAGCCGTCTTTATAAAGGCAATAAATATCTGCACTGAGTGCATAGGGTTGGGCTGATATGAGTAAATTTTTAACTAAGGTAAAAAGCTGGTTCATCTCTCATAAGCCCACCAAGCGCAGACTCATTCAGTTGTATTCCGCGCTGTTGCATAACGCAAATATAAAGGGCTTTGTGTCGGGCGAGATATACACGGGCGACACCAAAAAGGTGTGCGCACCCGGCTTAAATTGCTACAGCTGTCCCGGCGCAATCGGCGCGTGCCCGTTGGGTGCGTTGCAGGATTCGCTTGCAAACAGCGGTAAGAGCGTTCCTGCCTACATATTCGGTATTTTAATTTTGTTCGGGCTCTTGCTCGGCAGAGTAATCTGCGGCTTTCTGTGTCCGTTCGGGCTTATACAGGAGCTTTTATATAAAATCCGCACGCCTAAACTGCGTAAAAGCCGTTTTACAAGGATTGCTTCCTACTTTAAATATATACTGCTCATTTTGGTAATAGCAATCCCCCTTATCTATGCAGGTATCCCCGTGTTCTGCAAATACGTCTGCCCTGCAGGTACGTTAGAAGGCGCGGTAAGCCTACTTGCAAATATCAAAAACTCGGGCTTCTACGAAATGCTGGGGTATCTGTTCACCTGGAAGTTCTGCGTTCTTATAGTAGTCGTCGTGGCAAGCGTGTTTATCTACCGCTTTTTATGCCGCTTTATCTGCCCGTTGGGCGCAATATATTCGCTGTTTAGCAAGATTTCTCTGCTCGGCGTAAAGTTAGATAAGGACAAGTGTATCAACTGCGGACTGTGTATTCAGGGCTGTAAAATGGATATCAAGCACGTCGGCGACCACGAGTGTATACAGTGCGGCGAGTGCATTTCAGTCTGCCCCGTACAGGCAATCAGCTGGAAGGGCAGTCAAATCTTTATAAAGAACACCAAGCCCGAAGAGCAGGCGGTGGCAGAAGTGGGCAAGCTTGACCTTTTAGCCCTTTCAAAGTCCAACGCCGCAAGCTTGGTTGCGCCCGTACAGGCGGCGGATGCGGCGGTATCAAGCGATACGCCCGTTTCAAGCGTTCTGCCTGACCAAACCGCAACCCTTGACCAAACCGCAACGGCGGAAGCGGAAAAAACTCAAG
>JBJEVB010000009.1:59033-78449 GCA_051884155.1 Candidatus Coproplasma sp.
CCCGTCGGCGGCGTGCAGAACTTCCTTGACAGTGAAAAGGAAAAGGATAAAAACGGATTAAGCTGGGGCGACTACAGTATAACCTTCGCACAGGATAGGACAGAGTATCCGCTTGACACTATGCTCGGCGGCAGGGCGGCGTACCCCATGACGGTTATAGTAGATGCAAAGGGCAAAATTACCAAAGTAATTCAAGGCTCCTGCAACGAAGCAACTTTGCGCCAAGCAATTTTACAGGCGCAAAACGGATAAATAAAAAGGTGTTAGCACGGCGTTGCCTTCGCGGCAACGCCGTGCTAAATTTTAAGTTTAATTTACCAAATATCTAAAAAAATAACTTTTTCTTAAAGCTAAAATAATTAAAAATTATGGTGCTAAAGACGTAAATATTCAATAATTATGTATAATCGCTTGCTAAAAAATTACAAAATGTGTATAATATCACACATAAAAATAATCCATATTTTTGGAGGATAAAAGGAATTATGAACAAATTAACTAAACTTCTTTCCGTGTTCGTAATCGCAGGCGCAGTAAGCGCAGGCGTAGCAACCTTAGCCGGCTGCGGACACAAGCACGAAGTAGAAAAGCACGATGCCGTTGCGGCAACCTGTACTACGGTTGGATATTCTTCCGATTACTACACCTGCTCGGCACCTGAATGTGCAGGCAAGTACTATTCAGACGAAGCTTGCACTAAGGAAATCGACCTTGCAACCATCACCATTGCAGCTACGGGTCACAGCGCAACCAAGCACGACGCAAAGGCTGCAACCTGTACCGAAGTCGGCTATTCGTCCGCTTATTACACCTGCAGCGGTACGGAATGTGCTGGCAAGTATTACAGCGACGAAGCTTGCACTACGGCAATTTCCATTGCAACCATCACCATTGATGCTACGGGTCATACCGAAGTGTTCACCGACAAGGGCGACGGCACTCACGGCATCACCTGCGAGCATAACGACTTGACCGAAACCACCGAAGCTCACGCAGACGCTGACAACGACGGCAAGTGCGATAAGTGCAAGGCATTGTTCTTTGCGCCCGGCAAGTTCTACAATATGTACTACGGCACCGAAACCTTAATCGAAATCAAGGCAGGAGGTAAAGTAGTATTTAGCGAAAATGAATACGCTCTTTCTGCAATAACCGAAGACGAAACGACTCACGCGTTGAGCGCAACCTTCACGGTTAATAACGGTTCTAGTGACGTTGAATATACCTTAACCAAGACTGAAACGGGCTACAAGCTTTCATATTTATATTATGGATATGAAATGGCAAAGGATTTGATACCCGTTCCTGCAACCTATGCAGAAGCTCTTGAAGATTTTGCAGGCGTATACAGCTTAGGCGCAGAATATAAATATACTTCCGGCGGCGATTATTACAAGCTTAACGCTATCAGCTTGACTGAAGACGGAAAAGTTATTTATACCGCAATTAAGGTAAATGAAGACGGCAGCGCAATCGACGGCGCAAAGGCAGTTACCCGCATTGAAGACGTAAGCAGTTCTGCAGTTAAATACAATAAATTCTCTGCATCTTCTATGACCTTCACGGCAACTTCAGCTAACTGTGCAACGGTTGAATTCGTATTCGGTTACGACGATACCAACGTCGTTACCCTTACCAAGACCGCAGACGCAGCACCCGTAGTTCCTGCCGATATGGGCTTAACCGCTTTTACTCAGTACGCTAACGCAGACGAGAGCTACTCGTTGCTCGTTAAGGAAGAAGGCGCGTTCTCATTAAACGGAAGCTATAGCACGAAGTTAATCAGCGGCAATGCAACCGACGGTTATTTAATTCAAACTACTGATTCAAGCTACGAATACGTTAACTTCGTATTAAAAATCAATGCAACCGACAACACCGTTGACTTGTACGACGCTGCCGGCACGACCAAGATTGATACCCTTTCTGTAAAAGTGCAGAATATTCCTACCTTGGCAGTAAGCGATATCACGGCTTCCGAGCCTACGCTTAATACTTCGCCTTTGGTAGACGTGTTCAATTCAAGCTACGCATACTATAAGATTGCAACTGCAGGTTGGTACTACTTCGGTTCCGGCGATACCCAGAACATAACGATTTATACTAAGGTAGCAGACCACGAAGTTGACGTAACTCAGGGCGTTGTAAAGGTATATGCAGGTTTTGCTTCTAAGGGCGTTCAGCTTGCGGCAGGCGATATCATTGCAGTAAGCGCATACGGCGATTATTCTATTATTGCAGTCGTTGAAAGCACTAATAAGGACGACGTTTATGTGACTGAATTCGAAGGCTTTACCGCAGAACAGTACGGCACTTATACCGGTGAATACGAAAAATGGGGTTCCCCTGCAACGCTTGAAATCGAAATCAGCGCAAGCGGTATCACCTATGACGGTTACACCGCAAACGTAATTGCCTATAACGGCGACGATTACCTTGTTGAAGTATATGGTTACGCAATCAAGTTCAGCTTTAATAACGACGGTAATATCGTAGTAGAATACGATAACTGGAACGACACTGAAAACTGCACGGCAGTTAAGGGTGGTACTTCCGGCGGCGAAGAAGGCGGCGAAGAAACCGTAACGGAAATTGAAAACGGTGGAAATCTCGTACTTGGCTCAAACGAAATAACATCCTACGAGAGTTGCGCGGCAACCGTTTATCTTACCGTAAGCGACACGCTTCCTGCAGGAAAGTATAAGCTTGAGTTCAATTATCTCTATTTTAATACTTTAAAGATTAACAACGTAGCTATGGAGAACGTTGGCGCTAAATATACTTATAATATTGAGTTAAAGGCAGGAGACTCTATTCCCGTTTCGTTTGAATATGGTGATAGCTACGTAACCGTATCAGTTTCTGTGGCTGAAGAAGAAGCTATAGTAGGTAAAAATACCGTGCAGGCAGGTAAATCAGGTTCTGCAGAAATTACTTTCAACGTTCCTGGTACTTATACGTTAACATACGATAGCGATGCGGATAACGTTTATTATATAATGGTTGGCGGAGCTATGGTTTTCAGTGGTAAAAACTTCACCGTAACCGACAGTGTAACTATCGTAGTTTATGCAAACGATAACTCAACTACTTCTTCGTTCACGATTGCAGTGGCTGAAGAAAGCGGTGAAGAAGGCGGCGAAACCGAAAGCGGACTGAAATTAGGCGAGAATACCATTTCAGAGTTTGATTCGGTATTTTGGACAGCAACCGTAACCTTCACGGCAACAGAAGCAGGTACTTATACGTTTGACTTTGTAAATGTATATGCATCTTCTACTGTTTCAACAATCAATGGAACAGCTTTAGAACTTGATTCATATACAGGTGCAGCAACTCACACATTGACGCTTGAAGCAAATCAAACAATTACAATTATTGTTGAACAGAATATGTCTTATGATGACATTATTATTACCATTACCAAAGCGTAAGCTTTAGGCAAAACAAAATATTTCGGGGTGCATAAATCTATGCGCCCCGTTATTTTTACGTTATTTCACACAATTTTTAAAAATGACGCCCTTGACAATAGTGTATGCCCGTGATAAAATATAACAAAAGAGGTGTTATTATGTGGTGGATTTTTACAATAATCGGCGTCGTTATCGCACTTTTATTGCTCGTTGCAATAATTTGCATAGTAAGAAGCGACAATAAAAAGAGAAAGGCGGCAAAAGCGGCTAAGCAAAATAATGCAGCAGAGCAAGGAGCTCAAGAGCAGGATAAGGCGCAAGAGCCTGTCAAGGAAGAAGAGCCTATAAAGGAAGAAGAACCCGAACCCGTAGCCGAGCAGCCTAAGGCGGAAGAAGCTCCTAATAAAGAGCCTATTGCTCAACAGCCTGTAGCAGAAGAACCCGTTCAGGAAGAAAAGCAAGAGCCTGTAAAGGAAGAAAAGGAAGAGCCCGTTATGAAAGAAAAACCCGTTAAAAAGGCGACTGCAAAGACTGAGAAAAAGCCTGCGGAAACAAAGGCTGAAAAGAAACCTGCGGAGAAAAAGCCTGTAGAAAAGAAACCTGCAGAAAAGAAGGTTGAAAAGAAGGTCGAAAAACCTGCCCCCGTCCCCGAAGAAGACGTAGAAGAAGAAATCGAAGTCGAGTCGACCGATACGGGCAAAAAGACGGCTAAGACCTATCACATAGCTAAGCGCAAGTCGGACGGTATGTGGCAGATAAAGCTTGCAGGCGGCAAAAAGGCGATTAAGCTCTTCCGCACTCAGCAGGAAGCTATCGACTACTGCAAAGTGCTTGCCGAAAATCAGGAAGCTAACGTTACCGTACACAAAAAGGACGGTTCTTTCCGTAAGCAGAATTATTAATTACTTGGCGTAGCCTGTGGCTACGCCTTATTATTAGTTATATTTTGCCTTACGGTGGTGCGACCACAGCGGCGTTTCTTAATTACTTTTATACCTGACCGACTTAATTCCCGTCAAGCGGTGGTGCGACCACGTCACTCACTCATCCGCGTCATTGCGAGCGAGCCGCAGGCGAAGTGTGGCAATCCCAAAGTCCCAACCGCGCCCCAAAAAATTTAGCCCTTAATCGTGCTTTCCCTAAAGAATAGGGAAAGTGTCACGAACGAAAGTGAGTGACGATAGAGTTTGATATTTCAAAATATAATCCATTTTAAAAGCATAGAGCAATTATTGTTTTAAACGGTTAAAAAAAGTTTATAAAAAAGTGTGAGTAAAACTAAAAGGAAATTTTAAACTATGACTAAGATAGACGTATTTTCAGGATTTTTAGGCGCAGGCAAGACTACGCTTATAAAAAAACTTATTAAAGAAGCGTACTGCGGCGAAAAGCTCGTTTTAATCGAAAACGAGTTCGGCGAAATCGGCGTGGACGGCGGTTTTATGAAGGAAGCAGGTATCCAGATTAACGAGCTAAACTCCGGCTGTATCTGCTGTTCACTCGTCGGCGACTTTGCTAAGGCGTTAAAGCAGGTTAAAGACGAATACAACCCCGACCGCATTTTAATAGAGCCTTCCGGCGTGGGCAAGCTTTCGGATATAGTTAAGGCGGTAGAAAGGGCTAACCTTGAAGATTGCACAATTAATTCACTGACCACTGTGGTAGACGCAAACAAGTGCAAGCTTTATATGAAGAACTTCGGCGAATTTTTCAACGACCAGATAGAAAACGCCGCTTGCATTGTGTTCAGCCATGCGGACGTTGCGTCCGTAGACAAGCTTGAAAAGGCTGTAGAGCTCGTTCGCGAGCACAACCCCAACGCAACAATCGTTGCAACCGATTGGAACGGCTTGACGGGCGAGCAGATTCTCTCTTCAATGGAACACTCTTCCACGCTTGCGGACGAGCTTGCAAAGCTGACCGAACAGGCGGAAGAAGAACACGAGCATCATCACCACGATGATGACGACGAACACGAGCATTGCTGCCACCACGACCACGAAGGTGAAGAGCACGAACATCATCACCACGATGATGACGATGAACACGAGCATTGCTGTCACCACGACCACGACGGTGAAGAGCATGAACATCACCGCCACGATGATGACGATGAACACGAGCATTGCTGTCACCACGACCACGAAGGACACGAACACCATCATCATCACCACGCAGACGAAGTGTTTACAAGTTGGGGCGTAGAGACGACTAAGTCCTTCCCCGAAAAGCTGTTAAGGCTCAGGCTCGCGTCTTTGGTCGATTCCACAAGGTACGGTATGGTCCTGCGTGCAAAGGGCATAGTGGCAGGGCAAAACGGCGAGTGGTTGCACTTTGACTACGTTCCGGGCGAAATCAACATTAGGGTGGGCAGTGCTGAACCTATCGGCAGATTGTGCGTAATCGGCAGTAAGCTGGACGAAGAAGAATTAAAAGAATTATTCGGTGTTTAATGGACGAAATCAGCGTTTATATGTTTCTGGGTTTTTTAGACTCAGGCAAAACTAAATTCATTCAGGAAACGTTGGAAGACCCCCGTATGGAAAACGGCGAAAAGACGTTGCTTCTCGTCTGCGAAGAAGGCGAAGAAGAGTACGATTTATCCCGTTTTCAGGTCAAGGGCGTTGCTGTGGAATACTTAGAGAGCGAGCAGGATTTATCCGAAAGGACGCTTTCATATCTTGCCGCAAAGCATAAGGCGACGAGAGTGGTGGTGGAATACAACGGTACTTGGCTACTTGAGAAGTTCTTCGAAGCTATGCCCGAAAATTGGGTGATTAACCAAATGATGACCTTCTTCGACGCGGCGACCTTTGTAAGCTACAACAAGAATATGCGCCAACTCGTCTTTGACAAAATCAATATGACGCAGATGGTCGTGTTCAACCGTTTCAAGGGCGAGTACTCTCAGGAAGAATTCCACAAAATCGTAAGGGGTATTTCGCGCAGACCCGACATTGTCTACGAATATATCGGGGGTAAAGCCGTTTTCGACGATATAGAAGACCCTATGCCCTTCGACGTCAACGCGCCTATAATCGAGATTGCAGATAGAGATTTTGCCTGGTTCTACCGCGATTTGTCCGAAAATACCGAGCAGTATATCGGCAAGACCGTGCATTTTAAAGGTATGGCGGCAGTCTCTAAAAAGGTGCCTGCAGGGCAGATAGTTATCGGCAGATTTATTATGACCTGTTGCGAAGCGGATATTGCCTACGACGGCTTTGCCTTAAAGGTCAACAAGCTTTTAGGTGGAATTGCCACTAAGGACTGGTTGGACGTTACGGCGAAAATCGGTATGGAATACAATGCCGTCTACCGTTCGCAAGGTCCCGTATTGTCGGCAATTAAAATCGAACGCGCCCAACCCCTTCCCGAAGAAGAGACTGTGGCAACGTATTATTAATTGAAATATATAATAATAAACCACGCAAAAAACCACGCCGTCCGAATTTGTCGGACGGCGTGGTAATTTTTGCCGCAATTTATTTATTCGTTCTCTTCAGGTAGACCCAACGCCTTTGCGCTGTCTTCGCCCGTTAAAACGTCTACGGTTTTAAGCTTGCTTTCTATCATACGGCTGCGAGTGCCGACAAGGGTGTCAAAGTCGCGGCTGGTACTTTCAAGCTTGCTTTGAATTTTAGCAACGAGTTCGTTGTACTTTGCAAATTCCGCCTTAACCGCGCCGAGTATCCGCCAGACTTCGCCCGACTTCTTTTGAATGGCAAGCGTTCTAAAGCCCATTTGAAAGCTGTTTAAAAGGGCGCTCATAGTGGTGGGACCTGCAATCGTCACGTTGAACGTTTGTTGCAGCTCTTCAATCAAGCCCATTTTGGCAACTTCTGCGTACAAGCCTTCTATGGGCAAAAACATAACGGCAAAGTTGGTGGTCTTAGGCGGATTGATATACTTGGTCTTGATGTCCTTTGCCATCTGTCGAATGGTGTTTTTAAGCTGTTCGCGCTTGACTTTAACCTGGTCGAACTGATTGCCTTCGTAGGCGTTATACAGGTCGGTGTAAACCGTCAAGGGGAATTTAGAGTCAATGGGCAAGTATACACAGCCGCCGTCGTCCTGACCGGGCAGTTTTACGGCGTATTCGACGGGCTCTCTGCCCGTACCCGTTATAAAGTTAGTCTCGTATTGCTCGGCGGTCAAAATCTGTTCCAAAATCGCACCGAGCTGAATTTCGCCGAAAATACCCGTCGTCTTGACGTTGGTCAAAACCTTAGTCAAGTTGTTTACGTTGCTCGCCACGTTCTGCATTTCGCCGAGAGATTTATACACGCTTTCAAGCTGAGTGCTTAAAACCTTAAAGCTCTGTTCAAAGCGTTCGTTAATCGTCTTTGAAAGCTTTTCGTCGACGGTTGCGCGTAGTTTATCAAGCTGTGCGGCGTTATCCGTCTGCATCGCCTTCATCTGCGCTTCGTTGGAAAGGCGCATCTGCTCAAGCTTGGTTTCAGTAACCTTGCTCA
Source organism: Candidatus Coproplasma sp. (assembly GCA_051884155.1). Taxonomy (GTDB): domain Bacteria; phylum Bacillota; class Clostridia; order Christensenellales; family Borkfalkiaceae; genus Coproplasma. The sequence continues at coordinate 66,925 of JBJEVB010000009.1, forward strand.
TATCGGCAAGCCTTGCGTTGGTCTGGTTTACAAGCTCCATAACCCTGCTCTCAAGCGCCTGTTGGCTCTTAAGCATATTCGCCTGAAACGTATTTAAAAATTCCGTCGTCGTCTGTCCCGATGCCCTTTGCGCGTCGGTAAGCGTCTTGGTTATAAGCGATATATTGCCGTTGAAACCGTCTATAAGGTCCTTTTTGTCGCGGTTAGAGAGCTCTACGCGCTTACTTCCCTTAAGCTGTAAAAGCAGGGTTATTATAATAAGCGCTAAGCTTATGCCTGCAACGGCAAGCGTTAAATATTCCATTTTTCATCTCCCGAATAAATGCCCCGACCAAAGAAGTCGGGGCTTTACGTTTAGTTTTTAGTCCTGATAAATTTTAGTCCTTGTTTGCTTCTGCAATGACCTTTTCGGCAAGCTGCGGGGGGAGCTCTTCATAGCGTAAGAACTCGGTGGAGAACTTGCCCTGACCCCTCGTCATACTTCTTAAATCGGTTGCGTACTTAGCCGTTTCTGCAAGGGGTACTTCGGCAACCACGGTGGTTATATCGCCGTCAGTCGTGCTGTCCGAAATTCTGCCCCTGCGCTTGGATATATCGCCCATAACCGCGCCTAAATACTCGCCCGAAACCTGAGCCTTTAATTTTACGACGGGTTCTAAAAGTACGGGGCAGGCGTTCTTCATGCCTTCTTTAAAGGCAAGCGCCGCCGCCGCTTTGAACGCCATTTCCGAAGAGTCTACGTCGTGATAGCTTCCGTCGTATAAAACAGCCCTTACGCCGACTACGGGGTAGCCTGCAAGCACGCCCCTTGAAAGGCATTCTCTCAAGCCCTTTTCAACCGCAGGTATGTACTGTTTAGGCACCGCGCCGCCGACAACTTCGTCGCCGAACTCAAAGTCGCCGTCAAACGGCTCGAAGCGCACCTTGCAGTGACCGTACTGCCCGTGTCCGCCAGACTGCTTTTTGTGCTTGCCTTCAGCTTCGGCAACCTTTTTAATGGTCTCGCGGTAGGGCACTTTAGGCTCGGATAATACGGTGTTAATGCCGAATCTGCTCTTTAATTTTGCGCATAACAGCTCAACGTGCGTTTCGCCCTGACCGGACAAAATCATCTCGCCCGTCTCGTTGTTTTTGGTAACCGAGAAGGTGTAATCTTCTTCTCTCATCTTTGCAAGGTTGGCAAACACTTTATCTTCTTCGCCCTTAGTCGCCGCCGTCACCGCAAGCGATAAGCAGGGGCGGGGGAAGGAGATGGGGTCGAATTGAATATTAGTGCCGAGTGCGCATAAGGTCTGGTTTGTATCGGTTGCGGCAAGCTTGTTTACAGCGCCTATATCGCCTGCCGTAAGCTCGGAGACGAGCTCGAACTTCTTGCCCTGAATAGTGAATATCTGACCGATACGCTCTTCCTTGCCAGTGTCTGCGTTAAGAACGGTATCGCCCGTCTTTAACTTGCCGCGAAAAATCTTTATGTAGTTGAGCTTGCCCGTGTAGGAATCGTAAACCGTCTTGAACACCTGTGCGGCGAAAGGACCGTCTTCTTCACATTCAACGGAAATAAGCTCGTCTGCGTTCAAATCGGTAGCAAAGGCGTTGCGCCTTTCGTTTGCGTTGGGCATATAAACGGCTATTTCGTCCAAAAGGTTGATAACGCCCCTGTTGTTTAAAGCACTGCCCGCCATAACGGGGATAACCGTGCCGAGAGCAATGCCCTTTCTTATGCCGCGCACGGCGTCCTGCTTGGAAAGTCCGCCCTGCTCGAAGTACTTATTCAAAAGTACGTCGTCGTTTTCAGCCGCCGTCTCAACAAGGCTGTCCTGCATCTTGTCCATAGCTTCCTTCAAGTCGTCGGGAACGGGTATTTCCTTAGGACCGCTCGTTGAAAATTCATACGCCTTTTCCTGGAAGGAGTTAATATAACCCGTCATCTTGCCGTCCTGCATAATGGGTATCTGTATGGGTGCAAGCTTGCTGGTATATTTTTCCTTTAACGCCGCAACCGTGCCCGAATAGTCTGCGTTGGGCTTATCCATACCGTTAATGAATACGACTAACGGCTTTTTAACCTTTAAGCAGTAGTCGATAACGCTCTCTGCGCCGATAGGGAGAATGCCGTTCGCGCCGATAACTAATACCGCACCGCCTGCGGCGGCAAGCCCTTCGTGCCTTTCGCCTTCAAAGTCGTAAAAGCCAGGCAGGTCAAGTAGATTAATCTTCAAGCCCTTCCATTCAAGGTGAGCAAGCGAAGTGTAGACCGAAATGCCCTTTGCCTTTTCGGCGTCGTCGAAGTCCATAACGGTGTTGCCTTCCGTCGTCTTGCCCATTCTGTCAATCACGCCTGCGTTAAAAAGCATTGCTTCGCAAAGCGTGGTTTTGCCTTCGCCGCTGTGTCCTATAACGGCGACGTTTTTAATGTCTTTTGCAGTAAGTGCCATAATTTTCCCCTTTATCGCAACGGCAATAAACCGCCGCAAAAATAACTTATACGAATATTATAATATAAAACCTTTGCCGTTTCAATACCTATTTTAAAATTTTTGCCCTTAAGTCGTTGATTAAGGTAATAATCATCGCCTTAGTTTAAAGTTTTTACCTTCTTTAACTATAAGATTTCTCTCTGTCAGCCCGTCGGCAACGGACTGCGCATATTCCTTAGTTATATTAAATTCCGCCGTGATTTCATCGAGCGTCGCGGCGCGCCTTTCGGTGAGAAAGGAAATGACTAAAGCGCATATAAGTTCCCGTCTGTAGTGCGGCGGCACTTTATTTTCGGTTCGGCTAAAGTTGAGAGTAAGCGTTATGTAATCGGGGTCGAAAGTTTCTTTAAAGTAGGGTATATCCCAGCCCTTTTTGCGCCACACGGAATATATAAACGGCACGCCGCCGCCGTTGCCTTCGCCTATGCCAAAGCGTTTGAACACGCCCTTTATTGCAGGGTTTCTCGGGTCGGACACGCCGCCTTTAGCCGCAGCCGGTAAGGTGGTGCGGAACGAACCGCAGTTTTTAATCGTTACGCCGCCGCCAGAGTATTCAACGCTAACGCCGCCCAACGAATAGTTGTTGTTGACAAGGCTGTTTAAAAGCGCTTCTTTCAGCGCCATATACACCGCCGAACCCTGTGCAACGGGCAATAGCCTTTCGCATACGGCAAAGAAAAAGTTGTATATATTTTCCGCACTCAAAGAGTTTGGCAAGATATCGTTTTTAGGGTTGGTTGCGTCGGTATAGCTTAGGGAAAAGTTTTTAAATTTTTTTATTACGGCGTTGCGCCTTCCAAAGGTCAACAGCCCTGCATAGGTCGGGCGAAGGCGCCCCTTTTCGTCCTTAGCCGCACACTTTAAACGCTTTAAAAAGCTTAGGTCGGACAGGGGAGCGTCTTTTATAGACGGGTCAAACAGCTCTAATCTCAACCTACAGTCTTTAACACTGTCACAGTCGATTGCCCAAAACCCGAAGCCGTTTGCCGTGCGCATATCGCCGCCTATGCGTTTTTTATCGCTCAGCATTGCGTCTATCTGCTGTTGACTGCATTTGTAATCGCCTTCGCCGCCCCGCCTGTAAGTGCCTGAGTACGGGTCGGTGCCGATATAAACGGGTCTGTCAACCCTGTCCGCTCTCGGCACGGTTACGGCGAGTATGCGCTTGCCCTGAAAGTTCACCTTTTGCACGTCCTTTTCGGTCAGGATATTTGCGCTCACCTTATTTATATCCTTCAAGGTGTCGAAAATAGTTTTAATATATTCGTCGCGATTGGGTAAATCTACGGCGTGCAGAGAGTGGTCTTTGTACTCTTCAACGCCCAAAAGGATTACGCCGCCAAGCGTATTTGCAAACGAAGAGTAGGTTTCCCACATACTGTTAGGGAATCCCCCCAAAGCTTTTTTCGCTTCGATACGGTTATTCTCACGGTATTCTTCAATATTATTAAAATCTATCATCATAACATTATACTGCCGTTGCGTTTAATTGCGTACCTTAATTATATCACTAAATTTGTCGCCGTGCAATAGTTGATTTGTTGGCGCAAAGTGTTGACAAGGCAGGGGTTGAACCCATTGTTTTTAGACGGTTTTGCCAAAATTACTTCTTGACATACTTATAAACAGGTATATAATTTAATTGTATAAAGTTTAGGAGAACTCTTATGAAAAAGAAGTTTCTTATAGTATTAATGACAATCGTCTCGGTTTTCGCTCTTGCATTCGGCTTAACAGCCTGCGGCGGAAAGTCTCATGAACACGATTATCAATCACAAATCGTATCCCCGACCTGTACCGAACAGGGCTACACTGCTCACACCTGTTCTTGTGGGGATAGTTATAAAGATACATATGTAGATGCGCTTGGGCATAGCTACGGCGAACCCGTATGGACGTGGACGGGTTATGACGGTGCAACGGCAACGTTCACCTGCGCAAACGATAGTACGCACGTTGAACCTGTAACGGCAACTGTTTCAAGCGTAATTATTACCCCTGCAACCTGCACGACCGACGGTGTAAAGAATAATACAGCAACGGTAGCGTTTAACGGCGTTACTTATACCGACACAAAGACGGAAATGCTTGCACAAGGACATAAATGGGGAACGCCCACGTACGCTTGGAATGGCAACGAGTGCACGGCGGAAAGGGTTTGCGCTTTAGATGATAGTCATAAAGAAACTGAAACGGTGACAACTACAGCAGTAACTACCGAGCCTACCTGTACGGAGGGCGGCTACGATACGTATACGGCAGTATTTGAAAATTCCGCGTTTGAAACTCAGACTACTACGACAAACCAAACCGAAGCCACGGGGCATAGCTACGGCGATTTAGCGGCAGAAGTTCCTGCAACTTGTACCGAAGACGGAACGGCTGAACACTATCAATGCTCATTATGCAAGTCCTATTTCGATGCAAATAAAGTCGAACTTGACGACGTTACTATTCCTGCATCGGGGCATGCGTTCGAAGACGACGTTTGCACGGTGTGCGGTGAACTTAACGCAACGGAAGGCTTGATTTATACGCTTTCGAACGACGGAAAGAGCTATTACTGTTCAGGAATAGATGATAACGTAACCGAAACGAATATAGTAATTAACTCTAAATATAACGGGTTACCCGTAACGGCAATCGGTGAGAATGCATTTAATAACAAATCAAGCATAACGAGAGTAAGAATTCCCGATAGCGTAACGAGTATCGGTTTATATGCGTTCCGTTCGTGCGACAATTTGACGAGTGTAACCATAGGCAACGGCGTAACAAGTATCGGCGATTTGGCATTCTCTGGTTGTACTGCTCTTGAAAGCGTAACAATCCCCAACAGCGTAACGAGTATCGGTTCATATGCGTTCGGAGCTTGCAACAATTTGACGAGTGTAACCATAGGCAACGGCGTAACGAGTATCGGCCACAGAGCGTTCGATTATTGCTATAAGTTAATAGAAGTAAAAAATTTATCATCGCTTACTATAACTGCTGGTTCAACCGATAACGGCTGCGTTGCTTACTATGCAAAGAGAGTATATACGGAAGGCAATAGCTATTTATCAACCGATGCAAACGGATATATTATCTATAATGATGGAACGGATAAAATATTGGTTGGTTATTTAGGCATGGAAACCGATATAGTTTTACCGAATGATATAACACAGATTAATCGATATGCATTCTATAATTGCCGTAGTTTGACGAGCGTAACAATAGGAAACAGCGTAACAAGTATCGGCTATGATGCGTTCTACAATTGCCGTAGTTTGACGAGCGTAACAATAGGAAACAGCGTAACAAGTATCGGCGATGAGGCGTTCCTTAGTTGCAGCAATTTAACGAGTGTATCAATTCCCAACAGCGTAACAAGTATTGGCGTGAGTGCATTCCGTAATTGCGACAATTTGACGAGCGTAACCATAGGCAACAGCGTAACAAGTATCGGCGCTATGGCGTTCCATTATTGCTACAGGTTGACGAGCATAACAATCCCCGACAGCGTAAGATTTATAGACGGTTATGCATTCAGTAATTGTAGCAGTTTGACGAGTATAACCATTCCCGACAGCGTAACGAGTATCGGCGATTATGCGTTCAATGAATGTAGCAGTTTGACGAGCATAATAATCCCCGACAGTGTAACAAGTATTGGCGAATATGCGTTCTATGACACGGCATATTATAATGATTCAAATAATTGGGAAAATAACGCACTTTATATTGGGAAACACTTTATAATGGCTAATTCTTCCATAGAAGGCGAATATAAGATTAAAGACGGCACGTTGACGATTGCCGATGGTGCGTTCTATCAATGTAGCAGTTTGATGAGTGTATCAATTCCCGACAGCGTAACGAGTATCGGCGATGAGGCGTTCTTTTATTGTGACAGTTTGACGAGCATAACAATCCCCGACAGTGTAACAAGTATAGGCGACAATGCGTTCAGAGCTTGCGACAGTTTGACGAGCGTAACAATAGGAAACAGCGTAACAAGTATCGGCGATTGGGCATTCTCTGGTTGTACTGCTCTTGAAAGCGTAACAATCCCCAACAGCGTAACGAGTATCGGTTCATATGCGTTCGGAGCTTGCAACAATTTGACGAGTGTAACGATTGGCAACGGCGTGACTAGTATAGGCGTTGGTGCGTTCTATTATTGCAGTAGTTTGACGAGCGTAACCTTTAAAAATACAAACGGTTGGTGGGTTACAAAAGACATTACGGCAACGAGTGGCACAAGCATTTCAAGTGCTGACTTGGCAAATACTTCCACCGCCGCAACCTATCTCACGTCAACCTATTACACCCGCTATTGGAAACGCAGTTAAAATTATGGTGTAAAAGCAATTTTAAAAAAGTGGAGAAGGCAAAAGCTTTCTTCACTTTTTCTTTGAATAAAACTTATTTAAAGTTATTGACACGTCAAGCTTAACCCTTTAAAATTTAAGTATGAAATTTTTTCACCTTGCGGATTTGCATTTGGGCAAGAGATACGGCGAAATGCCGCTCGTATCCGACCAACGCTATATCCTTGACCAAATCTTAAAATTAGCTAAAACTCACGCCCCCGACGCCGTGTTGATTGCAGGCGATATCTACGATAAAGCCGTGCCTTCAATAGATGCGGTAGAGCTGTTCGACGGCTTTTTAAACGGCTTGACAGATTTAGGCGTTAAGGCCTTCGTAATAAGCGGCAATCACGATAGCGCGGAAAGGCTTGCGTTCGGCGCAAAGCTCGTAAAGAGAAGCGGCGTGTATCTTTCGCCCGTCTTTTCGGGTAAGGTAGAAGGCGTTACTCTTACCGATAGCTACGGCAAGGTCAATATATATTGCCTGCCATTTATCAAGCCTGCAACGGTTAAAAGGTTCTTCCCCGAAAGGGAAATTTTAAGCTATACTCAGACAGTGAGTGCGGCTATAGAGACTATGAATATCGACGAAAACGAGCGCAACGTGCTTGTCGCCCATCAATTCGTAACGGGCGGCGTAAGCGCAGGCTCGGAAGAAGTGACGGTCGGCGACGTCGGCAACGTGGACGCGGAAGTTTTTAAACCCTTCGACTACGTTGCCTTAGGGCATATTCACGGCGCGCAGAACGTAGCAAGCGAAAGGGTGCGCTATTGCGGTACGCCCTTAAAGTACTCGCTTTCCGAAAAGGATAATGAAAAGTCGGTAACGGTAATAGAGCTTAAAGCAAAGGGCGAGCTTGAAATTTCCACCCTGCCCTTAACGCCCCTTCGCGACGTGTGCGAGATAAGGGGCAGCTACGGGGAAATTACCTGCAAGTCCTATTACGAAAACGCCCCCTTTAAAAACGCCCTACTGCACGTCGTTTTGACCGACGAAGAAGAAGAGATAGACGCCTTTGCAAAGCTAAGGCTAATTTACCCCAACTTAATGGGGTTAAGATACGACAACGTTCGCACTCGCGCCGACGCATGCTTAACCGCCCTTTCCGCCGTGGAAGAAAAGTCGCCTATGGAACTGTTTTGCGAACTGTATGAAAAGCAGAATAACAGCCCTATGAGCGAAGAGCAGGTAAGCATTTTAAGCGAAATGATAGATAAGGTGTGGGGTGACGGCGAATGAGACCTATTAAGCTTGTAATGTCCGCATTCGGACCCTACGCAGACAGGACGGAACTTGATTTTACTCTTTTAGGCAACAGCGGCGTATACCTTATATGCGGCGAAACGGGTGCGGGGAAGACTACCATTTTCGACGCGATAGTGTTCGCCCTGTACGGCAAGGCGAGCGGCGACAGCCGTCAGCCCGAGATGTTCCGCTCTAAATATGCAGACCCGTCTACGCCCACCTTCGTAGAGTTGACCTTCAGCTACAGGGGCGAAGAATATAAAATCTTCCGTTCCCCCGAATACGAAAGGGCTAAAGCCAAGGGCGAAGGCACGACCAAATCGATTGCTGCGGCAGAGCTGTACCGCCCCGACGGTAAGGTGTTCACTAAGGTTAAAGAAGTAAACGAGCAGGTAACGAATATACTCGGCATTGAAAGGGACCAATTCAGGCAGATTGCTATGATTGCGCAGGGCGACTTTAACAAGCTGCTTCTCGCCCCTACCGAAGAGAGAAAGTCCATTTTCCGCAAGATATTCCGCACCCAACGCTACGAAAGGTTGCAGGAAGAGTTGAAACAGGCGGAGAGCGACGCTCGCACGGCGTACCGCAACGCTTCGGCAACGCTCTTGCAGATTGCAGGCGGAATCGACTGCGATACTTCTTCGCCGCTGTATTCGCTCGTTCAGGAAGCTAAGTCGGGTAAAATGCCCGTCGCGGAAATAGTAAGCCTTGTCGAAAAGCTGATTGCAGACGATAAGAGTGAGTTGGAAAGTCTTACGGGCGAGCTTAAGAGCGCAGAAGAAGAGCTTGCCCGTCAAACGGTGCTTGCCGCTGCGTTGGAAGATAGGGCGAAGCTGACGGCGTTAAAGGCTCAGGCGGAAGGTAAACTTTCGCAGCAGGAACAGTCCTTGCAGGAGCTTTTAACAAGGTTCACCGAGTGCGAACAGGCGGCGAAAGAGAGCGAAAAGCTCGTAAACGAAATTACGCAGATTAACGAGCGTATGCCCCTTTACGACGAGATGGAGCAAAGGCGCATAGAAGTAGAAAGGCTTAACGCCGCAATCGCAAGCGGGCAAGGCAAGATTAAAGCTGCTACGGAAAATGCCGAAGCTCAGCGCAAGAAGGCGGCTGAGTTAGAAGGCAGAAGGGAAAATTTAAAGGCGATTGAAATTTCCGCCGTAAAGCTTAAAGGCGAGCTCGACGGCTTGACCAAGCAGAAGGAAGAAATAGAAGCCCTAATAAATTTAGCCGTGTCTTCGCAGGAAAAGCTTGCGCAGTACAATGCGGCGGTAAAGGAATACGAGCGCACCCGCACTGCGGCAGAGAGTGCGAGAGAAGAGTATAACTTGCAGAATGTCGCCTATCTCGACGCGCAGGCAGGCTTTCTCGCTAAGACGCTTCAAGACGGCGCGCCCTGCCCCGTATGCGGTTCGCTCACTCACCCCAACCCTGCCAAACTGCACCCCCACGTCCCTTCCGAAAAGGGCTTGCAACAGGCAAAAGCTACTATGGATAGGGCGGACGAAGAGAGCCGAAGAGCGAGCGATAGGGCAGGTCAATTAAAGGGTGCATATCAGGGCTTGTCCGCACAGCTAAAGCAGTCCGCAACTAAGTATACGGACGGGAATATAAGCGCGCCGAGCGATATTAAGCAGGCGTTGGATACCGCCTATGCAGAAGTCAGAAAGAAGGGCGTAGCCGTGTGGAAAACGCTTGCAGAATACAGGGCGGAGCTTAAGCGCGGCGAGAATATTTCTCAGGAAATTCAGTCCGCAAAGGATTTGGCTGAAGGCTTTTTAAAGACGGCAAACGACGCAAAAGCGGCGTTAAGCTCGGATACGGCGCTTAAAGCTAAGTCGGAAGAGCTTTTAAAAGATGCACGCTCAAAGCTACTGTTTGCAAGCAAGTCGCTTGCGCAAAAGAAAATTACAGAGCTTTCGGATAGGAAGTCCGCACTTGAAAATAACCTTGCAGCCGCCAGAAAAAATTACGAAGAGTGCAAAGGGCAGGTGGGTGCGTTAAAGGCGCAGATAGAGAGCTTTACCCGTCAGCTTTCCGCCGCAAAGGACGGCGATTTAGGCGAGATAAAAACGCAAATAAGTACGCTTAACGATAAAAAGGCGGCTCTGTCAAAATTAAAGGACGGCGTCAGCGTGCGCCTTACCGTAAACGGGCGTTGCCTTGCAGGGATTTCGTCTTCTCGCACGCAAGAAGAGCAGTTGGGCAGAAGATACGCCGTTATCAAAAACCTGTCCGAGACGGCAAACGGCGGACTTTCGGGCAAGGAAAAGGTGACGCTCGAAGCCTACGTTCAGGCGGCGTTCTTCGACAGGATACTAATCAGGGCAAACCGCAGGCTTATGGTTATGACTCAAAACCAGTACGAGCTTAAGCGCCGTCAGGAAGCCGAAAACAACCGCAGCCAAAGCGGCTTAGAGTTGGACGTTATAGACCACTACAACGGCACCAGCCGCAGCGTTAAAACGCTGTCGGGCGGCGAAAGCTTCAAAGCGTCGCTTGCGCTTGCGCTCGGCACGTCGGAAGAGATACAGTCTGCGGCAGGCGGTATCAAGCTCGATACTATGTTTGTGGACGAAGGTTTTGGTACGCTCTCTTCGCAGTCGTTGGACGCGGCTATGAACGCTTTAATGGGGCTGTCGGAAGGGGACAGGTTGGTCGGCGTAATCTCGCACGTCGCCGAGCTTAAGGACAGGATAGACAGGCAGATAATCGTCACTAAGGACGTTTCGGGCAACAGCAGTATAGAGATAAAGTAGGGTTATGGACAAGGATTTCAGAAAGGACTGCATAGCAAAATTTGATAACGGCTATATGTACGACAGGGAAGTTTTAGGCGTGCTGTTAGAAAACGCCTTTTCAGGTATTGACGCGCAATCGCTCGCAAGTCAGCTTTTATATACTTTCCCGTCGGTAAGTGCAGTACTGTATGCCGACTACGCCGCTTTAATGGCGGTACGCGGCATGACCAAGCCCGTCGCCGAATATATCGTTGCGCTCGGCAAGGCGCAAAGGCTGTCTATTCAAGCGTTAACTTCCATAGACGGCAGCGAGCAGCTCATTGAGTACGGCATAGCTAAGTGCAGGGGTACGGACTGCGAAGAAGCAGAGCTGTTCTGCGTAAATAAAAGCGGCAGGGTTATCGCGCACTATAGCTATAAGTCCAACCATATGAAGAAGGTAGAGCTCAATTTCCGCACGGTTGCGGCGGATATATCGGCGAGCGGCGCAAGTTGTTTTTATCTCTTGCATAACCACGTCTACGGTGCAATCTTTCCATCCGACGCGGACGATATTTTCACCGCAAAGCTGTTGTCCGTATTTTCAGACGGCGGAGTTCAGTTTATAGACCACTGTATAGTGGGCGAGCGAGAAGGGTTTAGTTATTTGCGTAGCGGTAGGTTAGCACTTCTTAAGGGGAAGTGCTAACCTACGAATTGCGCT
>JBJEVB010000010.1:0-19639 GCA_051884155.1 Candidatus Coproplasma sp.
TTCCCTAAAGAATAGGGAAGCTGTCCCGTAGGGACTGAAGAGTTTGATGCTTCAAATATTTTTTTCAACACTACTATTCTTTAATTAAAAAACACGGACTTTATTCGTCCGTGTTTTTCACTTTTTATATCCAGCTTATACGTTCCAATAAACGCCGTTTGCGTCCAAATCGCAATTAGTTGAAGTGCTTGAAGAAATGCTTACGTTCGTTTTTGCAAGGTACACTACGAGCGCATTTATCGAAACGGGCATTTTAATCGTTGCTATATCGGCTACGATTAAATAACTATCCGCTTGCAAGCTCAAAGTCTTGCTCGTTCCTACCGAAGAAAAGTTAGAGCAGTTGGTTGCTTCGCTGCTCATTCCGCCGCTTTTGCCTATACCTAAAACGTATCCGCCCGTGTAACTATAACCGCGTTCGCTGTCGATACACGAATCCGCCTGTCCTGTGGATATAATCACGCTCGTACCGCCGCAAAAAAGTATTCCCGAATAGGAAGTAGTGCTGTTGGAATCAACTCCGTCGCCGTTTGCGTAAACGTAAAGCTTTCCGCCCGAAATAGTTATTGCCGTTCCCGAAGTTGCCGTTCCGTTTATACCGTCGTCTGAAGAAGCGACGGAAACTTTACCGTCAGATATTTCTATCGTGCTGCCTTCTATGCCTTCGTAACTGCTTACGACGGAAACGCTTCCGCCGCAGAGCGCAACATTTCCGTCGGCGTGAATACCGTCGTCGTTAGAGCTTAAGGTCAGCTCGCCGCCCGTAATTATTATGTCGCCTAAAGGCGTTGCGCCGTTTTCCAAAACAGCCGTATTATTTGCGTGGATTGCGTCGTCATAGGAGCATATCTTAACCGTACCTGCCGAAATGGTTATGCAGTTATCTGCCTTAATGCCTTTTGTCGAATAATCGCCTTTATCGGTATTGCCTTCGTTCATTCCGCCCATACCGCCAGGACCGAAATTGCCTTGACTTGAAGTAGAATAGTTCGTCCAACCGTAAGTAAGACTGCCGCCCCTTGACTGCAACGCAATAGTATCGTAATTATTATTGACCGTCATGGCTTCCGTGCAGGCAAGGTAATTTTCGTCTTGACCTTGCTGTTGCGTACTGCTGTAAATATACAGTTGAACGTAGGCGTATCCGCTCGGCTTCGTAATGGGGAAATAGCGGTAGTTTCCTACGGTCGTGCTTGAAGAAGAGCTATGCCAAACCACGTCCGTTTCGTCGTTGAAGAATTTAAGCGAATAACTGTATGAAGTAGAATTAAAACGAACGTAGTATACGCTTTCGGAAACGGCTGTTACTTCTTCGGAATACTTGGAATATTTATCCGTAAAAATCTGCAAATCGACGGTTGCCGAGCTTTCGTCGATGCTTACGTCATAGGCGGCGTCAATCCCATCGCAGGCGGCGTAAATAAGCACGTCGCCGCCCGTTATTGCCACCGTACCGCGCTGATTGCCTTTTGAAGAGACGTCGGTGTTTTTCGTCTTTATTCCGTCGCCTTGACGGGCGATAAGGACTATTTCGCCCGACTCAACCGTTACGCTGTCGTTGCCTTTTAAAGCGTTATCCTTGCAGTCAACCTGCAATGTCAAATTTTTTACGTTCAAATCGTCCTTAGTGTGAATACCGTTATTGTTGACCGATTTCACCGCAAGGCTGCCTTTGCCTTGAATATTTAAATCGCATAGGGCATAGACGCTTGCGGATATAGATTCCGTATCCGTTTCGTCAACGCTATCGCGCATATCGTAGATAAAGTTTTCGGTTGATTTTTTAGCCGAAAGAGTAACCTTATCCCCACTCATAACGGTAATAGGGCAAGCGGAATAAGAATACAATTCAAAACCACTCATCTGTAACTCGAATTCGTTTTCTTCGGTTACGTCAATTACAATGTTTCCGTAAAACGTTCCGCTAATGGTATATGAGCTCTGCTCGGTAACGTTGCTGAACGTAATGGTGTCGTTTTCAACCGTATACGCGTCTTGCGTACCGCTAACGTAGGTTATAACGACTGTTTGTTCTTCGTCGCAGTCTGTACATCTATAGGTGTACTCGCCGTCCGCGTGCGATACTAAGGTAAAGTTGTGTTCGGCTGTGCTCGGTTCGGTTGTTTCGACTTCGTTATCGTCGGTAATTTCCGTGTTGTCATTCCCCGACGGCAATTGATTTTGCGGATTATCTTTCGGAATTTCGTTTACTGCATTGCAAGAAACGCAAACCGTACACGTCGCGCATAAAACCATGCTGCATATAATTGCTAATGTTTTCTTAAATCTCATTTTTTTCCCTACCTGTTAGATATTATTGTTTTAAGATTGTCGTTTATGCTTGAATATACCGCAACGCTAATAATTTATTTCAGTTCCACGATATTCAACAACTCAATCTTTAGGTATATAATAAAGTATAAACCTAAAATGAAACATAAAAAAAACGGCTTTGCAAAAAATAATTTACAAAGTCGTTTTTGATTTTTTATTAAAGAGTAACCGTAAAAGTAGCAATTCCGTTTTCGGCGTGAGCTGCGATTTTTCCTTTATGCGCAGAGACGATTGCATCTGCAACCGAAAGCCCGATACCGTGACCGCCCGTTTGAGAATTTCTCGATTTATCGTTACGGTAAAATCTCTCAAACAAAATGCTCAAATCGCCGTCCAAATCTTTTGCAGGGTTGGATACGGTAAGCTGAATTTTGCCGCCGACCGTCTTTAGCCGCACGGTAATGCGACCGTTCTCGTCCGAATATTTTAAAGCGTTATCGGCGAGCAGGGAAATAAGCTGTCTAATCATTGATTCGTCGCCGCAATAGGAAATGTTTTTCTGTATATCGCCTTCAAGCGTCAGTCCCTTCGATACGGCAACTGCGCTAAAGGGCTTTATCGTCTCTTCAACCGCGTCGGATAGAGAAAAATCGGTCGCCTTCAACGTTTGGCTTTCTTCGTCCATTCGGGCAAGGAAAACTAATTTTTCGGTTAAAGAAGTAAGTCGCTTAATCTGTTCTTTAATGCCGTAAGTCCATTCGTTTTCAACGCCTTGCATTTCAAGGATTTCGGTATTTGCGCCTATTATTGTAAGGGGGGTCTTGATTTCGTGGCTCGCGTCGGTTATAAAACGCTTTTGTTTTGCATAGCTTTCCGCAACGGGTTTCATAACCTTTCCCGATAGAAAGAATACGAGTACGAATACCGCAACGAAAGCTGAAATCGCTACGATTATACTTACGAGCAAAAAGTTTTTAAAGCTTGTAAGTTCTTTGGTGCAGTCCACAAAAATGTACATAGTGCCGCCGTCAGCCGTGTCGGTAGTACCGTATCTGTAATTATCGCAAAAGCCCTTGTCCTTATTATTCTCATATAGTGAAATCGCATAGGCAGTAGCTTGCGTCTGGTCTACGGCGGCAATCTTATCCGTGTTTACCGTGCAAGCCGTGCCGTTTTCGTCGATAATTACAGTAAAAAATCTTGTTTCAAACGGCGTTTCGGGCGACATGGGGGAAATAGGCTTGCGCGGCAAATCGTTAGTTTGTCCACTCTGCGCCGTTCCGTTTTCGCTTATTCTTTCGCCGTCTACGCCAAACGTGCCGCCGCCTTCTTGAAGGAGAGTAACGATATGGTCGGCGTTTTTAATAACGTTAGTGTAGTTTACGATATTTATTATCCCGACTATTAAAATGAGAACGGCAAGCACGGAACAGGTCGCAACTATAATAAATTTTTTTCGCAGTTTTTTAATCATCGATTTTCTCCAGCGTATAGCCGACGTTGCGTATCGCCTTAATCTGCGCCTTATTAGAAAGTGCGGAAAGTTTTTTACGCAAATATGAAATATACGTCCACACTACTGTAATTTCTGTGTCCGAGTCGTAACCCCATATTCTTTCCATAAACTGCTCTGCGGAAATCACCTTGCCTGCGTTGAGCATAAGCATTTCAAGCATCTGAAATTCCTTATTTCCCAAGCGGAAAGACGAGTAGGGGGAAGACAATTCGTACGTTGAACGGTTTAAAGTTACGTCTTCAAAGGTAAGAGTGTTTACGGCTTCACCGCCCTTGCGGCGTAGCATAGCGCGTATTCGGGCTAAAAGTTCTTTCGTGTCGAAAGGCTTTCCTAAATAGTCGTCCGCGCCGCAGTCGAGCCCCAACACCTTATCGTCGATTTCGGTTTTGGCGGTAAGTAGAAGTATGGGCAAGGTTTTATTCTTTGCGCGGAAGGCTTTAAGTACGCTTATGCCGTCCATTTTCGGCATCATAATATCCAAAATCGCGCCGTCGTAATTCCCGTTAAGGAGATAATCAAGCGCGTCCTGACCGTTATAGACGGCGTCAACCGAATAATTATTATGTTTTAAAATTGTTACGAGCGCATTGGATAGCGCCTTTTCGTCTTCTGCAAGTAATAAGCGCATACGTTTCTCCTTAGTTTTTTTCAATATAATACTTGCCATTCTTAAAACCAACCTTAAATATTGTAACAAATTTTCAACGATTAATCAACGTATTGAAATATTATTACCATAAATAAAGAACACGGACTTTAAGTCCGTGTTTTACGTTTTAAATATAGCTTTTAAAATAAGACCGAATATAAAGGTTGCAAGTGCGCCGACGAAGGCGGTTAAAATTCTGTTAAAGAAGTCCTTGCGCTTTTGCATAGCTTCGCTTTTAAACGCAAGTCCGCTTGCCTTTAGCGATACGACGTACATCTTTTCGCCCTTTCTTTCGGATGAAATCAAATCTAAATAACCGCTGTTTTTAAGCGATTGCAGAGCGTTTTCAACCCTTTCGGCAGTATAGCGTCTGCGCTGCGGTAAAACGTTGAGTATGTCGAAGGGGGAAATTAAACACCCGTCGGTTCCGTCACACAGGCAGTAGACGGCGCTCATAACGTCGTTTTCACATTTGTTCAGCATTTCACACGACCGCCGCGATTATCGCCGTAACGCACCCGCCGAGCATACCGCCCAAAAATGCGGCGACTGCGGCGCAGATATAGACCTTGTTTGCGTTAGGCTTGGGTTCGTTATACTCGTCCCTTTCGTCTTCTTCAGCGTCTTGGCTTTCAATCTCTTCAGGCGGTTCGTACTTTTTGAGTACGGCAATACAAAACACTTCGCCGCGAACATATTTCACGTCTACACAGCCGTCTGCAACAAGTTTTTTCAACGCCGCTTCAAGCGTTTCCCGATTGCGCAAATCTTCGGGAAAGACTTCGGTCAACTCGTCTTCGTAAAAAATTTTATATCCGTCCGTTCCGCAACTATACAGTAAGGAAGAGAGCGAAAGTAAAATATCTTCCATAAGGATAGTATGAATATTAAATTCTAATAATATTCACAACCTAAATCTTGCTTTCCCTAAAGAATAGGGAAAGTGTCACGAGTGAAAGCGAGTGACGATAGAGTTTGATAATTCAAATAATCATAACGTTACTTAACAATAATACTCGTAGTCGTGCCTGCAATAAAGATAATAAGAGCAGCACCCATAATTACGTAGCTCAAGATTACGAAAATCGTTCTTAATTTTCCTTCGCCGCCCCTTTGTTTCATAGCGTTTAAAAAGCTTACTGAAGCAAGCTCGGCAATCATACTTGCAATTAAAAAGTACACGGCAATGCCGTTTTTTACTGCGAACGTGAACACTATTGAAAGAATAAGCAGCACGCAGCCTACAGCAAAGCAACCCACCGAAATATAAAAGTGGGTCATATAGTTTTTCTTCTTTTCTTCTTCGGAAAGCTCTTCAGGCTCTTCGTTTAACTGTTCGTTATTGTCGTTCATCTCGTCTCTCCTTAAGGTGTGCGCTCGGCGCAACTAAAATGGTTTTTTGGTTGGTATATTCAAAGTAGCCTAAAGCGGTGCACTTGGGTTTTTTAACGTTTTTTCGCTTAGTAAAATCTACGGGTACTTTGCCGTTTTCCCTTGCGTCGGAATAGTACGCGCAGACTTCTGCGGCAAACTTAATAACTTCGTCCGTCACATCTTTCCCCTGCAAAATAATCCCAACGTGCGCAGAGTGATAGGTCTTGGCGTGAAGCCATATATCTTCGCCGTCCAGCCCTTTGGTAAGGTTGTCGTTCTGCACGTTATTTCTGCCGCATACGACTAAAAATCCGTCAAAGTTATACTCTCTAAAGTTGCTCTCAGCTTTGGCGCTTTTATTCTTTCCGCCCTTAAGCTTTGGCGGCGGCGGAAGCAGGGAAAGGGAAATAAGCTCGTCTCTCGTCTCTTTCAAATCGGTCAAGTTTTCCGCGTAGACAAGGTTGCTTTCAATCGTCTTTAAATAGTCAAGTTTTGCAAGCTCGTCTACCTTTCTCGCCGACAAATTGAGTTCCGTTCTTTTAAGCTTTGCGTACCTTTTATAGTACCGCTGTGCGTTTTGGGAAGGGGATAGTAGGGGGTCTAAGTCGATTTTTATTTTAGAGCAGTTCTCGTCGTAATAGTTTACGGCTTCAAATAAGCTCATACCCCGTTCAATGGCGTATATGTTGGCGGTAATAAGTTCGCCCTTGAGTTTTACGCTATCTGCTTTTTCACATTCGGACAGCTTGTCGTAGACGTCGGCAAGCCTTTTTTCAACCTTTTTAACGGCGGAAGAGAGTGCGGAATTCAGTTTGCGTTTTTCGTCTTCGAATTTCTTTTTATATACGGCGTAATCGTAAAACTCTCTCTGAGCTAAAAGCAAGCTTTCGCGCTTGACCCCGCCTAAAGACGTCCTTGCCTTAAAGTCGATTGCCACCCCGTCGTGATAGATTACGCATGGGGTAAGCTCGCCTTCGTTTAAATAGGAATAAACCTGTTCTTCACTAACGTCTTCGCCGTAAAGGGCTACTATATCTTCCGCAGTGGTGTAGGCAACGCCTGCAACCTTTTCGGCAATAAACTTCGCCGCGCTGCCGTCCATATAGCCGCCCTTATTTTCAAACGCCTTTTTTATGGCGTCTAAATCGTTCTGTTCCGCCTTGCCTTGACTTGCAGGCAAAAGGTATTTTGAGCCGCCAAGTGTTACTCTTCTTGCGCCCGTCTCCAACGAAGCAGTCTTTAACGCGCCGACGATAACCCCGTCTTTGACCAAAACGGCGTTGGAGTATTTGCCCATAATTTCAAAGTAAAGGCTCATTTCGGCAATTTCAAATTCCGAAAAACATTTAAAATCAAAGCGGATAACCCTTTCAAGGTTTACCTGTTCAACCCTTAAAACTTCGGCGTTCTGCAAATGCTTTCTTAAAAGCATACAAAAATTAGGCGCAACTTCGGGGTTGACTTCGGGGCAGGTTTCGCCAACGGAAAGTCTGCAATATTTTGCAGAAAGGTCACAAGTGAGTTTAACCGTGCCTGAATGTGTGTATATTAAAAGAGAGAGCGTATCTTTAGAAGGCTGGTTAATCTTGGAAATTTTACCGCCTACAAACGTCTCGCTCAACTCTTTTGCGATATATTTTAACGTAAAAGCGTCCTGCGGCACTTAAAGCTCCTTAATTTTAAACGCAAATCTATGCGCTGATTTTTCATTTTACATCATTATATAGTAAAATTTTTAAAAAGTAAATTGATAACGGGCTTATAAATTGCTTTTCAAAATAAAACAAGTGTGTTAAAATATATTCCGTGTTAAAAAGGCTTTGCTCAAAACGTGTGGGCAACGCTGTCAAAATAAACAGGTAATTCAATCAGGAGAAATAAAATGGAATACACGCAAGCTGCATCAGAAAAAAGCACGGTAAAACTCACCATCACCTTCAACGGTGAAGAGTGGAAAAAGGCATTAAACGACGCTTACGCTAAAACGAGGGGTAAGTACGCAGTGCCCGGTTTTAGAAAGGGTAAGGCACCCAAGCCCGTAATCGAAAACTATTACGGCAAGGGCGTTTTCTTTGACGAGGCGTTCAACGTTCTCTATTCCGAACACTATACGGCTATTTTGGAAAAGGAAAAGGATAATTTCACCGCTGTCGGCGCACCCGAACTTTCGGTTGACGAGCTTACCGACGAAAAGGTGGTTATGACCTTTACCGTACCCGTTAAGCCCGACGTTAAAATCGGCGCTTATAAGGGCTTAGAGATTAAGAAGTACGAATACACCGTATCCGACGAAGACGTTAAAAAGGAAGCAGATAAAATCCTTGCAAGAGAAGCTAAGAGCGTTGACGTTACCGACCGCGCTTGCGCAAGCGGCGACACCGTTAATATCGACTTCAAGGGCTTTGTAGACGGCGTGGCGTTTGCCGGCGGCGAAGCTGAAGGCTACGATTTAGAGCTTGGCAGCGGTGCTTTCATTCCCGGCTTTGAAGAGCAGGTTGCCGGTATGGCAATCGGCGAAGAGAAGGACATTACCGTTCACTTCCCTGCAGACTATCAGGCAGACAACCTTCGCGATAAGGACGCTTCCTTCCACATCAAGTTAAATGCAATCAAGGGCAAGGAATTCCCCGAAATGTGCGACGAATACGTTAAAAAGCACGCAGGCGTTGAAACTGTTGACGAGTACTTAGCAAAGACCCGTGAACGCCTTGAAAAGAAGGCCGCAAACGACAGCCGCGACCAGACCGAAAACAGCATAGTTAAGGCTATCTGCGAAACCTGCGAATGTGAAATTCCTCAGGCAATGATTGAAGGCGAAATCGACAACATCGTTCAGGATTTCTCTTACAGGCTTATGTATCAGGGCATCAAGCTTGAAGATTACATTGCATATATGGGACAGTCAATGGAACAGTTCAGGGCTCAGTTTAACGAACAGGCTAAATCCAGAGTGCTCTCTCAGCTTGTAATCGAAAAGATTATCAAGACCGAAAACATTACTGCAACTCAGGAAGAAATCGACGCTAAGATTGCCGAGCAGGCTGCATCTGTTGAAAAGTCCGTCGAAGAATATAAAAAGAATATGGACGCACGTCAGCTTGAATATATCGCAAACGATTTGGTTATAACCAAGTTGTTTGAGTTCCTTTCTGCGAACAATAACTTAGTAGCTTAAGGTGGGGTATTTGAAAGGCGGCGCGTAGTGCCGCCTTTTATTTCTCTTCATATAAGCGTCGTAATAGTTCGTCGCCTTTGCGTTTTGGCTCGGTCATTTACGTCTATGTAAAATCCCGTCGCCAAAGCCGCAGGCTCCTGCTCTTACTCGCTTCTATGAAGAGACGGTAACCTAAAAAATGCCGCCCTTATATTCTTATGAATAATTAGACCTTAATCTCACCTTCCCTAAAGAATAGGGAAGGTGTCGCGAGCAAAAGCTCGCGACGAAAGAGTTTGATTGTTCAAATAAAAACAACTTAATATAAAGCATAAAACCAAACAAACTTGTCTATAAATATCCTATTTAGTATAAGGAGATAATGAAATGATTAAAGAGACAAATAACGCACTCGTGCCTATCGTCGTAGAACAGACGTCTCGCGGTGAACGTTCGTACGATATCTACTCAAGGCTGTTAGACGACAGAATTATTTTCCTAAGCGGCGAAATTAACGACGCAGTTGCAAACACCGTCGTAGCACAGCTTATCTTTTTGGAAGCAAAGGACCCTTCAAAGGATATCTGCCTTTACATCAACAGCCCCGGCGGTTCTGTTTCGGCAGGTCTTGCAATCTACGACACTATGAATTATATCAAGTGCGACGTATCGACAATCTGTATCGGTATGGCGGCGTCAATGGGCGCGTTCCTTCTTTCAAGCGGTACTAAGGGTAAGCGTTACGCCCTGCCCAACAGCGAAATTATGATTCACCAGCCCTTAGGCGGTGCGCAGGGTCAGGCAAGCGATATTGCAATTGCCGCAAACCATATCATAAAAACAAAGAAGAAGTTAAACAATATTCTCTCTGTTAACACGGGCAGACCCATCGAAGAAATCGAAAAGGATACCGATAGGGATAACTACCTTTCCGCAGAAGAAGCTAAGGCTTACGGCCTTATCGACACCGTATTCTACAAGAGATAATTTTTTGAATAATAACGGTGCAGCAGGGCAATAATATGCCCGTTCAGCCGCCAAATTTAAGGGCGCAAATTCGCCCTAAGCGGAAACAAATTATAATTTTTTTGGAGTTAAAATTGAAAGAAAGCCAAAGATTCTGTTCGTTTTGCGGAAAACCTGAAGAGCTTGTTAAAAAGCTTATTGCAGGTCAAAACGGAGCTTTTATTTGCGACGAGTGCGTTGAAATCTGCAAGGATATGCTCTCTGAAACTGAGCAAAGCGGTTCAACCCAGCCCGTCCCTTTAAAAAAGCCTTCTGAAATTAAAGAAGAGCTTGACAAATATATCGTAGGTCAGGACGAAGCAAAAAAGGTCTTATCCGTTGCGGTATATAACCATTATAAGCGCATAAACAGCGTAGGCAAAGACGAAGGCGAGCTTGCCGACGTCGAAATCGATAAGAGCAATATCTTATTGTTAGGTCCTACGGGTTGCGGTAAAACTTTGCTTGCACGCACGCTTGCAAAGATTTTAAACGTGCCTTTTGCAACTTCCGACGCAACCACCTTGACCGAAGCGGGCTACGTGGGCGAAGACGTTGAAAATATCTTATTAAAGCTCATTCAAAACGCCGATTACGACATTGCCCGTGCAGAGCGCGGCATAATCTATATCGACGAAATCGATAAGATTGCCAGAAAGAGCGAAAACGTATCCATCACCCGCGACGTATCGGGCGAAGGTGTACAGCAGGCACTTTTAAAAATTATCGAAAGCACGGTTGCCAACGTTCCCCCTCAGGGCGGTCGTAAGCATCCCCAGCAGGAATGTCTGCGCATAGATACCACCAACATCTTATTCATCTGCGGCGGCGCGTTCGTTGGACTTGATAAAATCGTTCAGGCGCGTAAGGACAGTACGTCCTTAGGTTTCGGCGGCGAAGTCAAGGCTACGGACGACGATACCTATAAGGCGCTTGCCGAAGTTAAGCCGCAGGATTTAACCAAATTCGGTCTTATTCCCGAATTCGTAGGCAGAATACCCATCGCGGTTGCTCTTCATCCGCTTGACGAGCAAGCTCTCGTGAACATACTCACCGAGCCTAAAAACGCAATTATCAAGCAGTACAAAAAGCTCATTGCGCTTGACGGCGTAAAGCTTACGGTTGACGACGACGCGGTAAAGGAAATTGCAAAGACTGCAATCAAGCTTAAGACGGGTGCAAGGGGGTTAAGGACGATAATCGAAAACGTTATGACTTCGGTTATGTACAAAATACCTTCCGAATCTGACGTGGACGAAGTCGTCGTCACGGCAGACTGCATCACCGACAACGCCGAACCCAAGATTATCTATAAAAAATCGGCGTGAGTTTAAATTGAATTTAGGCGCAGTGTTTTGTTTGTGCTTAAAAGGTTTATAATAAATATGAGGGGGAGGCGGTTTGCGTCCCCCTACGTTTTTAAGTACGACCCAAATCGTACATTGCTGTAAAATTGCGGATGAAAAAGGAGTAAATTAAACAATGGCTAACGAAAATATACATCTTCCTTTAGCGGCGTTAAGGGGTCGTTGCGCCCTGCCGCTTTCCACAATAACCTTCGACGCAGGCAGGCTTATTACGCTTACTGCCATCAAATACGCTCTCGACAGGGGCAAGACGATGGTTGTCGCCACCCAAAAGGACGAAACGGAAAACGAAATTTCAGGCGAAGTCGATTTATACGACGTGGGCGTCGTCATCTCAATAGGCAGGGTGACCAACCTTCCCGGCAACAGAATCCGCGTTACGGGCAAGGGGCTATACCGCGTCAAACTTACAGGCTTGGAAAAGTCGGACGGCTGTCTGTTTGCCGACTGTGAAAATCTTCCTGCCCAAATCAACAACCCCGACTTGGCAGAAGCATACTTCCGTTCGGCTAAATACGCCATCTCCGAAGTGTTATCGCCCGACCGCGTTGCAAGCGACGAGTCAATCGACGTCGTTAAGAACAGCGAAAATAAGGAAGAGTTTTTATACAACTCTGCCAACCTTTTAAACCTTCCCGTAAACGTTAAACAGCATATATTAAGCACCGTAGACCTTAGCGACCAGTTTGATTTACTCTGCCGTGCAATCAACGATGAAGCGGAAATTGCAAGGCTGCAAAAGAAGATTAACGCTTCCGTCAAGCGCAGTATAGAAAAGGGGCAAAAGGACTTCTACTTAAGAGAACAGCTCAAGGCTATCCACACCGAGCTCGGCGACGACGGCGACGAGCTTGACGAACTCAAAGAGAAGATTTTGCAAAAAGAGCTTCCCGAAGAAGTCAAGGAAAAGGCTTTAAAGGAATTTTCCCGCATGTCGCGTATGCAGTCGTCGTCCCCAGACTATAACGTAATCCGAAATTATCTCGACTGGATATTAGATTTAGAGTGGGTTAAGACTACCGAAGATACCGAAAGGTTAGAAGACGCCGTTGAGATTTTGAACGCCGACCACTACGGGCTTGAAAAAATTAAGGAGAGAATAACCGAATACCTTGCCGTGTTAAAGCTTACGGGCGGTATGAACGCACCTATTTTGTGCTTCGTCGGTCCTCCGGGCGTCGGCAAGACGTCGATTGCAACTTCGGTTGCCCGTGCGCTTGGGCGCAACTTCGTAAGAATGAGTCTTGGCGGCGTAACCGACGAATCGGAAATTCGCGGTCATAGAAAGACCTATGTAGGCGCAATGCCGGGTAGAATAATAACTGCAATCAAGAACGCAGGTTCGATTAACCCCGTATTCCTTTTGGACGAGATTGACAAACTCTCTACCGACAAATTTAGGGGCGACCCTTCCAGCGCACTGTTGGAAGCGCTTGACCCTGCCCAGAACGCAACCTTCAGGGACAGGTATTTAGAGCTTCCGTACGATTTATCAAAGGTTTTGTTTATAACTACCGCAAACGATTTATCGTCCATTCCCGAACCCCTGCGTGATAGAATGGAAATTATAGAGATTTCGGGCTACACCTTAGAAGAGAAAAGGGAAATTGCTAAGCGTTACTTAGTTCCCAAAAAGCTCAAATCCAACGGCTTGGACGAAAATAATATAACCTTTACCGACGAAGCTATTGACGCCATTGCAGACGGCTACACGCGTGAAGCGGGCGTCAGAAGCTTAGAAAGGCAGATAGACGCGGTGTGTCGCAAGCTCGCCGTTAAAAAGGCGAAGGGGGAAGATTTCTCCCGCACTGTGGACAGCAAGGATTTACACGCGATTTTAGGCGCCGCCCGTTTCGAGCGCGGCGACGAATTGCCTAAAGACGACAGGGTAGGCGCGGCGACTGGGCTTGCCTGGACGGCTGTCGGCGGCACGACTTTATCAATAGAAGTTTCCGCAATGCATGGCAAGGGCGAGATACTTTTAACGGGTAAGCTCGGCGACGTTATGAAGGAGAGTGCAAGGGCGGCAATCAGCTATATTCGCTCTAACGCCGAAGAGTACGGCTTGAACGCAGAGCAGTTTGAAACGACCGACATTCACGTTCATGTGCCCGAAGGCGCAACCCCTAAGGACGGACCGAGCGCAGGCATAACTATGGCTACGGCAATTCTATCCGCTTTCACCCAAAAGCCCGTGCGCAAGGACGTCGCAATGACGGGTGAAATAACCCTTCGCGGAAGCGTATTGCCCATAGGCGGTTTAAAGGAAAAATCGCTTGCGGCGTACCGTATCGGCGTAAAGGACGTTATTATCCCCAAGGACAACGTAAAGGACTTAGAAGAAGTTCCGCAGGTGGTCAAAGATAACGTTCACTTTATCCCTGTAGACAGCGTATGCGAAGTGTTTAAAAGCGCAATAGTCGGCATATAATAGGCGGTCAATTAAATTTAAATATGCAAACAGCTCACTGATTTTTTTCAGTGAGCTGTTTAATCTTTTATCGCAAACTTCTGTTTGGATTTAATCGCCGTAAGGCGTATTAATTTTTAGTGGCTGTATCTGTTGAGAATGACGTTTTCAATGGACTTTTTAGCCTTTTCAACGATGTTCTCAGCGGTAAAGCCGAAGTACTTAAACAGGTCTGCCGCCTTACCTGAAGTGCCGAAGCCCGTCATAGTGATAAGCTCGCCAAAGTCGCGGCAGTACTTATACCAAGC
Organism: Candidatus Coproplasma sp.; assembly: GCA_051884155.1. Classification (GTDB taxonomy): domain Bacteria; phylum Bacillota; class Clostridia; order Christensenellales; family Borkfalkiaceae; genus Coproplasma. Next base: position 14,058 of record JBJEVB010000010.1, read on the forward strand.
GAAGTGGCTTGCCGCTTCTACGCACACCCTTGCCTTAACCGACTTAGGTATTACGCTGTTTTGATATTCTTCGTCCTGCTTTTCAAAGATTTCCATACAGGGAAGGGAAACGACTCTTGCATTGACGTGTTGTTCGGCAAGTAACTTCTGTGCCTGAACGCACTGTTCAACTTCCGAGCCCGTGCCGATAAGCAGCACGTCGGGGGTGCCTTCGCAGTCGGATATTACGTAACCGCCCCTTAAGGCCTTTCTGCCAGACTTTTCATATGCGGGTAAATTTTGTCTTGTCTCAACGATAACGGTGGGTTGGTCGGAATTGAAAGCCGAAATAAACGCCGCAGCCGTTTCCTTACCGTCGCAAGGGCGGAACACGTTGATACCGGGAATGGAACGCAGCATAACGAGCTGTTCCATAGGCTGGTGGGTGGGACCGTCTTCGCCGACGCCGATTGAGTCGTGCGTCATAACGTAGATAACGGGCAACTTCATAAGTGCGGACATTCTTATGCCGGGTTTCATATAGTCGGCAAACGAGAAGAAGGTCGAGCATACCGCCCTTAAACCGCCGTGTAGCTGAATACCGTTGCAGATAGCGCTCATTGCGTGTTCGCGGATACCGAAGTGGATATTGCAGCCTTCTCTGTGTTCGGGTGAGAAGTATTCGCTGCCCTTAATTTCAGTTTTGGTAGAAGGTGCAAGGTCGGCAGAACCACTCATAATATTAGGTGCGACCTTTGCGATCGAGTTAAGTACCTTACCGCCGCAGCTACGGGTTGCTTCGGGCTTAGTAAAGTCGTACAAGCCCTGAACCGCGTTAAAGTCAACCGCGCCCTTCATAAACTGTCTGTACTGTGCGGCGAGCATAGGATATTCCCTGTCGTAGCTTGCAAAAAGCTCGTTCCACTTATCTTCCGCCTTGCTCTTTTCTTCGGCGATAGCCATACAGCTTTCTTTAACCTTTTGGGGTACGGTGAAGGGTTCTTCAGTCCATTTAAGGTTTTCCTTTAAAAGGCGAACGTTTTCTTCGCCAAGGGGTGCGCCGTGGCAATCCGCACTGCCTACTAAGGGCGAGCCGTAGCCAATCTTAGTCCTGCATATAATTACGGAAGGGCGGGTTAAATCGCTCTTTGCCCTTTCGATTGCATAGCGCAAAAGGGTAAGGTTGTTGGCGTCGTTCACCCTGATAACCTGCCAGCCCTGCGCCATAAATCTTGCGGCGGTATCTTCCGAGAAGGTGGAAGAGATGTCGCCTTCGATGGTAATGTCGTTGCTATCGTACAACAAGATGAGTTTGCCAAGCTTTTGAGTGCCTGCAAAAGAGCAAGCTTCATAGCCGATACCTTCTTCAAGGCAACCGTCGCCCGTTAAAACGTAGGTGTAGTGGTCGACGATAGGGTAGCCGGGCTTATTGAAAATAGCCGCAAGGTGTTCTTCGGCAACTGCAAAGCCTACGGCGTTTGCAAGTCCCTGACCTAAAGGACCGGTAGAAGTTTCTATGCCGGGTATCTTGCGGTATTCGGGGTGACCTGCGGTTTTAGCGCCGAGCTGACGGAAGGACTTGATATCGTCCATTGAAACGTCGTAGCCGAACATATGCAAGAGTGAGTATAAGAGCATAGAGCCGTGACCTGCTGATAAAATGAACCTGTCTCTATTGTCCCAGTTGGGGTTTTTATAGCTGAACGAAAGGTGATTTGCAAACAGCTCGTAACCGATAGGTGCGGCACCGAGACAGATGCCGGGGTGACCCGATTTTGCCTTTTCGATAGCTTCAGCTGAAAGTACCCTTATTGTATCAACGCATTTTTGTTGTACGGACATTTTTTTTCTCCTGTTATTATTATCTTTTCTATTGTGAAATATATGCGCGTATTCAGCGCGCCGCTGAGCCTAAAGTGCTAATTGCACGGCTTGGCGGTTATTATTTTTCTATAAATTCCTTAAGCGCGCTTACGTCAAGGAAGGGATATTTTGCTACGAACGAATATAAATATTTCGCCATAACCTTATTTCCGCCTTTCGAAAGGCTTGCAAAGTTAACGGGCATAACGGGGTCGTGCACGCTCTGCCTGATAAGCAGCCACCCGTCGCCGTCGTATCTGGGGAAGTTGATGCGCACGCCTTCATAGCTGTTTGGCACAAGGTCAACCCTTGAATCGGCTTCTGCAAAGAATTTAAGCTCGCGGATAATTCTGTCGCCTTCCTCTTTGAAGTTGCGGCAGTCTGCGGTGAACTTCAAGCGCACTTCGTCCTGCTCGACGGGCAACTCAAGCCTATCAATCAAATCGCAGAGCTTTTCTCTCTTTTGCGACTGGAAGTAGAAGGTTACAAGCAGCTTGCAGATAAGGTATGCACCGTCGTCTAAGAAATAATTGTCCTTAAACGCCGCGTGTCCGCTCGTTTCCATAGCAAGTGGGCAGTAGTCGCCGTTTTCGTTGCGGCGGATAGCTTCGTCGATAACGTTTTTATAACCGCGCTTAAAGCGGACGTGTCTGCCGCCGCGGTTGTTGATGAATTTGGTTAAACCGTCGCAGGTAACGCTGTCGGTTACAATAGTTGCAGGTCTTTCCTGCAAAATGGTTGCCGCAACGAGCGCGATAAGCTTATCCCTGTTTACAGGGTTGCCGTCGCCGTCTACGATTGCCGCCCTGTCTACGTCGGTGTCGAAGGAAATACCAAGCTGTGCTTTGGAAAAGAGTACGGCACGCTTAAGCGCTTCCATTGCTTCGGGCAGTTCAGGGTTGGGAACGTGGGCAGGAAATCTGCCGTCGGGGCAAAGGTTAATACTGCCCGACGTTATTGCGCCCAAGGGCTTTAACACCTTGCTTGCAAAAAAGCCGCCTACGCCGTTGCCTGCGTCTACTACGATAATTCTGCCGTACAAGGGCATATCGGTACCCGTAGCAGTGCGTACCATTTCAACAAGGTCGTCGCAGTACTTTTTCATATAGGGCTTTCTTTCGAATTTGCCTTCGCCCTGCGGCAGGCTTATGCCTTCTTCCGCATAGGAAAGAATAGCGCTAATCTCGCTTCCCGATAAACCTCCGTCGGGGGTAAAGAACTTAAGCCCGTTCATATTGAAAGGCAGGTGGGAAGCGGTTATCATTATCGACGCGTCGCAACCCCAAGCTTCGTCCTTTAACAGCATAAACATAGAAGGGGTAGAGCTAAGTCCGCAGCCGATAGCGTCGCACCCGCAGGATAAAACCGTTTCCTTAACGATGGCAAATATGACTTCGTTGGAAATTCTGCAATCGTAACCGATTGCAATTTTAGGCGTCTTTTTGCCGCTCTTTAAGGACAGCCATTTCAAAAAAGCCCTGGTGATATCGCCCAACGCTTCGCGCGTTAAGGTTACGTCGTCTTGTTCTGTTGAAACGGCAACGCCGCGTACGTCGCTACCGCTTTTAAGGTGCATATACGATTTTCTTTCCATAATACCTACATTATACAATAAACTCAAGTATATTTCAACTGTTTAGGGCGTAAAATTCGTCTAAAATAGATATACAAAATTTTTGCTTGGGTGCGTTTAAACACTTTATTTTTTATACGGCTTGTGATATAATCACAATAATATATTCGAAAGGATTGTTAAAAAGAGAAATTATGGCAAAGGAATCATTTGTAGAAAATATTGCAGATATCGAAACGGACTTCCCCCAGTGGTACACCGACGTCTGCAAAAAGACTCAGCTCGTCGACTACGGTCCCGTAAAAGGCACTATGGTCATTCGCCCTTACGGCTACGCTATATGGGAAAATATTCAGCACGAAATGGACGCTCGTTTTAAAGCTACGGGCGTGCAGAACGCTTACTTCCCCCTGCTTATTCCTATGAGCTTTTTCACTAAGGAAGCAGAGCACGTGGAAGGGTTTGCGCCCGAAGTTGCAGTCGTAACCCACGCAGGCGGCGAAGAGCTTGCCGAGCCTTTGGCAATTCGCCCTACGAGTGAAACGATTATCGGCAATATGTATTCAAAGTGGCTGCAGTCCTATAGGGATTTGCCCATTTTAATCAACCAGTGGGCAAACGTTATGCGTTGGGAAAAGACCACCCGTCCTTTCTTGCGCACTTCCGAGTTCTTATGGCAGGAAGGTCACACCTGCCACGCAAGCGAAGAAGAAGCGATGGAAGAGACCATTAAAATGCTTGAAGTCTACAAGGAATTTGCCGAAAACGTCTTGGCAATCCCCGTAATCTGCGGCAAAAAGACCGAAAAGGAAAAGTTTGCAGGCGCGGTTGCAACCTACGGTATGGAAGCTATGATGAAGGACGGCAAGTCCTTGCAGTCGGGTACTTCGCATTATCTTGGTCAAAATTTTTCAAAGGCTTTCGATATCAAGTTCTTGGATAAGGACGGCGTGCAGAAATACGCATACACCACGAGTTGGGGTACTTCAACCCGTATGATAGGCGCAGTCATTATGGCGCACGGCGACGCAAGGGGTTTGGTTCTTCCCCCTAAGGTTGCGCCTTATCAGGCGGTTATCGTGCCGATTGCCGCAAAAAAGGCGGGCGTTTTGGAAAAGTGTGCGGAAGTTAAGTCGCTCTTGGAAAAGGCAGGAGTTAGGGTCGTTTTGGACGATACCGACAACTCACCCGGTTGGAAGTTTAACGAGTGGGAGATGAAGGGCGTACCCGTAAGAGTGGAAATCGGACCTAGAGATATCGAAGCGGGAAAGGCCATGCTCTTCCGCCGCGACACCTGTGAAAAGAACGAGTGCGCGTTAGACGGCATTGAAGAGACGGTTGCAAAGCTTTTGGAGATAATTCAGGTCGATATGCTTGAAGCGGCAAGGTGCAGGCGCGACGATAAAATCGTCCGCGCAAAGGATATGGCAGGCATTTTAGCAGGCGTAGAAGGCGGCAACTTCGTCAAGGCAGGTTGGTGCGGCTGCAGGGAATGCGAAGATAAAATCAAGGCTGAAACCAACGCTACGGCAAGGGTTATGTGTGAAGAGCTTATCGACGAGTTCTGCGCAGTATGCGGCAAAAAGGCAAAACACACCGTTTACTTTGCCCGTGCATATTAGTTAAAATAAATTTTATAAAAGGTGAGAAAATGAGATATTGTAAAGGATGCGGCAGTGAATTGCCCGACGGTGCAGTCTTCTGCCCTTCGTGCGGAAGAAACGTACAAAACGACGCTCAGTCGGAAAGACAGAACAATACGTACAACAACTACAATAACAACGCAAACGGCAATCGTACTTTTGACAGTGAGTATTGCCAGAACGACAACTACCAAAGAGCAAACGGCTATTCAAATCCCGAAAGCTATTCGCCGCTTACTATTTTAGGTTTAGTATTCTCGTTCGTAACTTCGCTCGTCGGGTTGATTTTAAGTATTATTGCGTATAACGAAGCAAAACGCGTAGGAAGCGAAAAGAATATAAGCCTTTCCAAGACGGGTATAATTCTCTCTTCCGTATTCTTGGGATTAGAAGTTTTTGCGGTTATCTTATTCTTTGGGCTTGTCTTTGCAGGTATCGTTATTTATCCGACTTTATTTTAAATTAAAAAAACGTAAACGTCCCTTTTGCAAAAAATGCGAAAGGGATTTTTTTTACGCCTTTCT
>JBJEVB010000011.1:0-3815 GCA_051884155.1 Candidatus Coproplasma sp.
GAAATTTTCTTTGAAAGTTTTACGTCTATAAAGGGCATTAAAATTCACCTCGTTTTTTTCTATTTATATTACAACTTAATTTATTAGTTGTCAATATCCGCAAGCAAAAACCGACCCCACGCATTGAGCGCGAAGTCGGTTTGAATTTTGTTTAAATTAGTTCAACTTTTCTTTTAAAGCTTTGCTTACCTTGAAAGAAACAGCCTTAGATTCAGGAACTTCTACCATTTCGCCCGTCTGGGGATTGCGAGCAGTTCTTGCAGGTCTGTCGGCAACCTTAAAGCTGCCAAAGCCTAAAATTGCAACTTCGTTACCTTCAACGAGTGATTCAACGATTGCGTCTACCATTGCGTTTACTGCGTCTGCGGCAACTGCCTGCGTTAAGTCTGCCTTTTCAGCAACTACTTTAACTAATTCGGTCTTGTTCATTAATTTCATTCTCCTTATCAAACCGTTAAATTTGTAATAATATTATAGTACATTTATATTACAACTGTCAAACGTTTGACCAAATATTTATTAACAAATCGGTCGAAAAGGCGATTTTACGGTATTTTTTAGCTAACGACCCTAACGACAGCCGCTACCTTTGCAATATCTGCGTTTGCGTTGATTTCTTCAACGGCTTTATTAATACTGTGTTCCTTAGTTTTGTGGGTAATGAAGATTATAGGCAGAGTGCCGTCTAAATTGCACTCTTCTTCCTGTACCATCTGGGAAACGCTTATGCCGTTGCGCGAGAAGATAGATGTTACTTTTGCAAGCACGCCTGCCTTATCGCAAGCATCGATACGGATATAGTAAGCGCTTGAGAAGTTTTCGATAAACTTAGTCGAAGGTGCGGCGTTTTCGGTATTGTTAAAGGTCGAATAAGGATAGTTAACGTGAGTCGCGCAATAGATTACGTCGCCGACGATTGCACTGCCCGTAGGAAGAGCGCCTGCGCCCCTGCCGTAGAGCATAACGTCTTCTACGCTGTCGCCCGTAAGATATACGGCGTTATAGCTATCGTTTACGGAAGCCAAAGGATGGTTAGCCTTAATAAATGAAGGATGAACCCTTACTTCTATTCCGTTACCTTCGTTTTTGCCGATTGCCAAAAGCTTCATAACGTAGCCGAGCTGTTTACCGAAGTTGATATCCCTTACGCTGATGTTGGTGATACCTTCTCTGTAAATCTTGGTGTAAGGAATTTTCGTGTGGAAAGCAAGGCTTGAAAGAATAGAAAGCTTATAAGCTGCGTCGAAGCCTTCTACGTCGTTGGTAGGGTTAGCTTCTGCATAGCCGAGCGCCTGTGCTTCCTTTAAAACGTCCTGATAGCTTGACCCGTCCTGAGACATCTTGGTCAAGATATAGTTGGTAGTACCGTTGATAATACCCATCATTGACGTTACGACGTTGCCCTGCAAGTTGTCTAAAAGCGCACGGATAATGGGGATACCGCCGCCGCAGGTTGCCTCGTAGAAAAGACCGACGTGGTTCTTTTTAGCGGCTTTTTCAAGCTCGTGCGAGCACTTGCAGTACATTTCCTTGTTGGAAGTAACGACGGACTTACCTGCGTTCAAGGCGTCAAGCACGAAACTTCTTGCAGGCTCTACACCGCCCATAACTTCTATGACGATATCGACTTCGGGGTTGGAGCAGATAACTGCGATATTGTCTGCAATTTTGCTCTCTTCAACGCCCATAGCAAGCGCACGTTCCTTTCTCAATTCAAGGACGTTTTCTACTACTAAATCAATATTATGAGTCTTTTTGTACTCTTCTCTATGCTCGGTAAGAATTTTATAAGTACCGCCGCCCACTACGCCGAGACCTAATATTGCAACTCCGACTTTCTTCATTTTTTTACCTCTTCATTAAGATAGTATAAATATTTCAGCCCTTCTAACGTCAAGAGCTTGTCCACAACGTCTATGCACGAAATTTCTTTAGCAATAACTTCGGAAAAACCGCCCGTTGCAACGGTGGTTATATTTTCCGACTTCATTTCCTTTTTCATTTTTTTGACGATGTATTCCACCAGACCGCAGAAGCCGAAAACTATTCCCGACTGCATATTCGTTACGGTGTTTGTGCCTATGACCTTTTCAGGTCTTTCAATCTCAACGCGCGGAAGCTTTGCCGTACCGTTCACAAGGCTGTCTAAAGAACCCTTTATGCCGGGTGCGATTACGCCACCGATAAACTCACCTTTTTCGTTGATGGCGTTAAACGTCGTTGCCGTACCGAAGTCGATTACAATGACGGGCGCGCCGTACTTTTTAACTGCGGAAACGTTATTAACAACCCTGTCGGCGCCGACTTCCTTAGCGTTATCCACCTTTAAATTGAGACCCGTTTTAAGCCCTGCGCCCAAAATAAGCGGTGTTATTCTAAGGTAAGTTTTGCACATACGCTCCATAGTATAGTCAAGCGAAGGTACTACGGAAGAGATGATTGCCCCCGTAATATCCTTTACCGAAATACCGTTGGTGCTTAAAATAGAGCGAAGCTGTTCGCCGTATTCGTCCGAAGTTTTTTTATGTTCGGTAGCGACGCGGAAGGACAAAACGAGATTGTCCCCTTCGTACAACGCATATTTAATATTAGTATTTCCTACGTCAAGACAGATTATCATTAGTCTGCTTTTTCCTTAACGAAATTTTTTTGGTCACAACGTTGTTGACCGAATAAATTGCAGGTGCAAGCAATGCGTTGATTGCAAGCTCAACAAAGAAGTTTACGCCGATAAGTAATATAAATACGATATACGCAGGATTTAATCCCGACAAATCGCTGCCCACTGACGCAAAGAAATCTAAGATGGGCTGCATAATAAAGAATGCGCCGATTGCAAACACGCCCGTATTACAGATAGGTGCAAGCACTGCCGCAACTATTGAGCCAACGTACTTATTCTTCTTTGCAATAAGCTTATACACAAGCGCAGGTATTACGCCTGCCGCAACGCCCTTTGCAAGGCACAAAATTACCGTAAATACGGGTTGTTCGCCAAGCAGGAAAAGCGTGAACGGGTCTAAGCCGATAAGCGCGTCTACAAGCACGATAACCCCGAACAAAAAGCCGAGAATTGCACCTGCTAAAACGCCTAAGATTAAGCCGCCAAGCACGATAGGTACGAGCACGAGACAGAACGTCGTAGCGCCTATTTTCATAAAGCCGCTAAGCATCTGCAGTGCGATTACCAAGCCCGCAAGTACGCCCAAGTAGGCCACGTACTTTGCTGAAAAGAAACCTTGATTGTCTTTTCTCATCTTACCCTCCGTCGGATTTCTTTAATAGAATATCCGCAGACAAAAAATATATTTAACTTTTTTTACGGTCTGCACCTTTCGGTTACAGCCAAAAGTTATCGAGTTTAATATTAATCAGTATAACATTTTTAAAACAAATAGGCAAGCAAATGACAATAAAGTAACATTTTTTAAGGTAAATAAATATTATTTAGTATATACGTAACTTAAGTTTACGAACTCTGCAGGGCATAAAAGCCTTTTACATAACGCCTTGCAGAATAATTACAGGAGGAAAACTATGAACTTATTTTCTAACTTCTGCGGTTGCAACAGCTGTTTATGGATACTTATTCTGCTTTTAATCGCGTCCGCTTGCGGCGGTAACGGTTTGGAAGGCGCGCTTGCAGGAAGCTGTTTACCCATACTTATTGCCCTTATCTTCAGTATGTGGAAAAACGGCACTTTAAATAACCTGTTCTGCGGTAAGAACTGCGGTTGCGGTTGTGGTTGCAACTAACGGCGGTGAATTGTCAAATCAAGTGCAACACTTGGATAAAAAAGAATCAAACAAATCTT
>JBJEVB010000012.1:0-9330 GCA_051884155.1 Candidatus Coproplasma sp.
TGCTCGTCAAACTTATGCAACTTCTGAACGCATCTACGCCGATACTCGTTACGCTGTTGGGAATGGTTATGCTCGTCAAACTGATACATGCATAGAACGCAGAAGAGCCTATACTCGTAACGCTGTTGCCTATGGTTACACTCGTCAAATTGCTGCAACCATAGAACGCACCAGAGCCTATACCCGTTACGCTGTCAGGGATTGTTATACTCGTCAAACTACTGCAACTCTCGAACGCATAAGAGCGTATACCCGTTACGGGTTTATCGTTATAGGTTGAAGGTATTACTAACTCTGTATCGGTACACGTTCCTATTCCCGTAACGGAATAATAGGTTTCGTCGTCACTCAAAGTATACGCCAACCCTTCGCTCGGAACGGACGGGTCTTTCTTTCCGCAGACTGAGCAGTAACCGTTATCCCAAGTATGTTCCGCCTTTCCGCTGATTTCGTCAGAGTGTTCGCATGTTGCGGCGTGCCAATGGTATTGCGCGTCGCTCGTCCACTCATCGGAATAATTATGCCCCGTTGCAGCAATCGGTCCGGTCTTTGTATTGGTGTAAGTTTTTCCGTCAAACGTAACAGTTGCGGTATAAGTTTTTACGCCGTCAGTCGTGCAGGTTGCAGGGGTAGTAACTTCGCTTGTAATATTGGAACCCGTTGCCGTAATGGTTTCAACGTGAGTGCTGTTATTTGCGCAGGTGAAAGTTGCCGTTGCGCTTTCGTAACCAGTCCAAACCCAGACAGGTTCGCCATAGTTGTGTCCTATAGCGGCGACAACCGTATCTGTAAGACTAATTTGCGTGGTTGCCGCAGAATCGGAATAGTATTTTTCGCAAACGGTACAATACCAATACTCTATATTGCCAACTTCCGTACAAGTAGCCGACTTTGCGTCGGTGTGCGTGAGAGTATGCCCTATAGGGTCAATATCTTGCGTTTCAACGTGGGTTGAATCGTGTGCGCATACGCGCTTTTGCGAACCGCCGTTAGTGCAGTCTGCCGCTGTTATCGTCTGCCATTCACCCCAAGCGTGACCCGTAGGCTGAGTTTGCTCGTCGGTATAGCTGTCGCCGCAGGCGCAGGTATGTACGGTATAACCGCCCTCCGTACAGGTCGGGGCGACGACTTGCGAATCGTATTCGTGTTCGTGCGGTTTTTCGCCGCAAGCCGCCAAACCGAAGGCGCAGGCTATTGCGCTCGCGGTTGCGAGTAGGGAAATAATTAATTTCCTTTTCATAAAACCTCCTAAAAAAATGTTTTTTATGGTTCGGGTGCGGCGTAAAACGGCGTAGGTTTTAAAAAAGTATAAAAAAAGTGCGCCCCAATTAAGAGACGCACCCCTGATATTTGCAAGCTGAATCTCCTAATTGCCGCTAAACAAAATCATAAGGGTAATTTTTCCGCAAAATGCTACACAAAATTAATACCACTCAGTTGGAGAGACAGCTTATCAGGCTGACCTGCACATGTGATATTATTTTGTTTCATAGCAAAAAATTTATGCACGCAAAAATAACGGCATAAAAAAATGCGGAAAGGTATAATCCCCTAATATTTGATTTTGTTTAGCGTACCCATTATATCACTTAAATTAAAAAAAGGCAATAGTAAGGCAAAAGTTAGCTAAATAAAATAATCATTTTTTTAAATTGACTTATTCTCTGTTTTGCTTTACAATATTAAATATATATAGTTATAGATAAAAACCTTATTTCTTGCCTTCCCTAAAGAATAGGGAAGGTGGCACGAACGTAAGTGAGTGACGAAAGAGTTTGATAAAAGAATATTTCACCAAAAATTAAGGTATAAGCAAAGGTTAAATGATAATTTTGGGTATTGACCCCGGGTTCGGCACTATGGGGTACGGCGTAATTGAAAAAAAAGACAACGGGGACTGTATCCCCGTCGATTACGGCGTTATAAAAACACCTGCAAACGAAACCTTTCCCGTTCGCCTTGCCATATTAGAGCAGGGGCTTAATAAGCTGTACGACAAGTTCAAGCCGCAGGAAATTGCCCTTGAAGAATTGTTCTTTTCAAAGAATATCACTACGGGTATTCAGGTTGCGGAAGCAAGGGGGGTAATACTTCTTTCTGCAATCAAGTACTGCGGTAGGTTATACGAGTACACGCCCAACCAGATTAAACAGGCGTTGACGGGCTACGGCAAGGCGGACAAGGTGCAGATGATGCACGTCGTGCAGTCGCTCTTAAAGTTAAAGCAAATCCCCCGACCCGACGACGCGGCAGACGCATTAGCAGTTGCGCTGTGCCATGCGCACACTTCCCGTTTCGGGCTAATGTTCGGTATTAAGTAAAAGGTAAGATATGATAGGTTATTTAAAAGGTAAGGTTATAAATATATCGGCTGAAACCGCACTTATTTTGGTCGGCGGCGTGGGCTACGAAGTGTACTGCTCGGGCTCGGCGTTTTCCAAAATGGCGCAGGGTCAGGAAAGCGAGCTGTACACCTATATGCAGGTCAGCGAACAAAACGGCGTAACGCTTTACGGCTTTTCCGACTTAAAGGAAAAGGCAATGTTCTTAAAGCTTATTTCCGTTTCGGGCGTAGGACCTAAAATCGGGCTTGCCGTCCTGACCTATATGGACGTAGCGCAGATTGCAACGGCGATTGCAACGAACGACGTAAAAGCTCTCTCAAGGGTCAAAGGCTTAGGCAAAAAGACTGCGGAAAGGCTTATATTAGAGCTTAGGGAAAGCGTTGCGTCTATGCCGGTATCGCCTTCTACAGACGGCGGTGTGATAATGCCGCAGCTCTCCAGCGGCGACGAAGACGCAATCGTTGCGCTCACTTCGCTCGGGTTTGCCCGTACGGAAGCGGAAAAGGCTGTTTCACGCGCTAAGAGCAGCGGAGCAGTCACCATTGAAGAAGTCATTATGACGGCTTTAAAGGGAATGTAAAATTAAAGGGAAAGCAAAATGTTTGACGAAGAAGACGAATACGGCGTAGAAGAGAGATTAATTCAAAGCACTAAGGGCGAGTACGACGCGGAAGAAAACGCGTTGCGCCCTAAAACGCTTGACGCTTACGTCGGGCAGAGCAAGGTCAAGGAAAACTTAACCGTCTATATGAACGCCGCAAAGAAAAGGGGTGAAGTGTTAGAGCACGTCCTTTTGTACGGCGCACCCGGCTTGGGCAAGACCACGCTTGCGCACATAATCGCCAACGAGATGGGCGGTCAGCTTAAAATGACGAGCGCCCCTGCCATAGAGCGTAGCGGCGATTTAGCGGCGTTGCTTACGAATTTAAACGACGGCGACGTGCTCTTTATTGACGAAATTCACCGCTTAAATCACAGCGTAGAAGAAATTTTATATTCCGCAATGGAAGACTATGCGCTCGACATTATTGTCGGCAAGGGTCCGAGTGCAAGGAATATCCGTTTCTCGTTAAAGAAGTTTACGCTAATCGGCGCAACCACAAGGGCAGGTATGATTGCCAACCCCTTAAGGGACAGGTTCGGCATTATCTGCCGCCTTGAAATGTACACCCCTGCTGAGCTTGAAGAGATTATCACGCGCAGTGCAAATACTTTGGGTATCGCCATAGATAAGGAAGCGGCAAGGGAAATTTCCACCCGTTCAAGGGGTACGCCCAGAATAGCTAACAGGCTTTTAAAAAGGGTAAGAGATTTCTCAACCGTAAACGACAGCGAAAAGGTAAATTTATCCGACGCAAAGTTCGCCCTTCAAAGAATGGAAATAGACGGTTTAGGGTTGGATGAAACCGACCGTGCAATCTTACGTGCCATGGCAGAAAAATTCGACGGCAAGCCCGTAGGGCTTGAAACGCTTGCGGCAACTGTAAACGAAGACGCAGGCACGATAGAAGACGTATACGAACCCTATCTTCTTCAGCTCGGCTTTATCGCAAGAACGCCAAGGGGCAGGGTTATTTTAAAGGGAGGTTACGAGCATTTAGGCTTGAGCATTTCCGAAAAGCAGAAAAAACAGCTTTCATTGTTCGATAAACCGCAGGACTGATTACACACTATAAATTATGCAGTACAAAAAATCTGATTTTTATTATGAATTGCCGCCCGAGCTAATTGCTCAAACGCCGGCTCAGCCGAGAGACAGCTCTCGCCTTTTGGTGTATAACAGGGCGACGGATACGATTGAACACAGAATATTCAGGGACGTAACCGATTATTTAAAAAAAGGCGACGTGCTCGTCATAAACAATACTAAGGTTTTGCCTGCAAGAATGTTTGCCCACACCGAACACGGCGGTTTGGTTGAAATCCTTTTGTTAAAGCGCAAGGATAAGGACACGTGGGAAGTGCTTGCAAAGCCCGGTAAAAAGTGCGCAATCGGCAAAAAGTTTATAATTAGCGATAAGCTTTCCTTTACGGTAGAAGGGGTAACCGACAGCGGTGAGAGAATAGTCCGCTTTTCCTACGACGGCGTCTTTGAAAATATCTTAGAAGAAGTCGGCTCAATGCCACTGCCGCCCTATATCAAGGAAAAATTGCAGGATAAAAACAGATACCAGACAGTTTACGCCAAGACCGACGGTTCTGCCGCCGCTCCTACGGCGGGCTTGCACTTCACGCCCGAGCTTTTAGATAAAATAAGGAATATGGGCGTAGAAGTGGTGGAAGTACTTCTTCACGTCGGGCTCGGCACTTTCCGCCCCGTCAAGGAAGATATAATTACCGACCATAAAATGCACAGCGAGTACTTTGAAGTTTCCGAGCAAGCCGCCGCAACGATTAACAAGGCGAAGAGCGAAGGGCGCAGAATAATAGCCGTCGGCACGACTTCCGTCCGCACGCTTGAAAGCGCTACGGGCGACGACGGTATAGTCAAGGCAGGTCACGGCGATACCTGTATATTTATCTATCCGCCCTATAAATTTAAGTGCGTAGACGCGTTGATTACCAACTTCCACCTGCCCGAAAGCACTTTAGTTATGTTGGTTGCCGCCCTTGTCGGCAGGGAAAAGGTGCTTGAAATCTACAATACTGCTGTTGAAAATAAGTATCGCTTCTTCTCATTCGGAGATGCTTGTTTCTTCCTATAAACTTGTTTCTAAAAAGAAACACCTTTCTCTTGCTTAATGCAACTTTTTAAAAATTAATCTAAACCTTATAATGGTGTATAAATGTCAAAATACTTTTCTTTTGAATTACAGCACGTCGAAAAATATACCGGTGCAAGAGCCGGTGTTTTTCATACGCCGCACGGCGATATCTTAACGCCCGTCTATATGCCCGTCGGCACGCAGGCGACCGTAAAGGGCATACTGCCTAAGGACTTAAAGGAAGCAGGGTCAAGCATAATACTTGCCAACACCTATCACCTTTTCGAACGACCCGGCGACGAGCTTATAAAAAAGGCTGGCGGTCTGCATACGTTTATGAATTGGCAGGGTCCTATTTTAACGGACAGCGGCGGTTTTCAGGTTTTTTCGCTTGCCAACCTGAATAAAATCACTGACGAAGGGGTATATTTTAACTCGTCAATCGACGGCAGACGCCACTTCTTCAATCCTGAAAACGCAATAGCCGTGCAGGAAAACTTAGGTGCGGATATCATAATGGCGTTCGACCAATGCAGTGAGTACGGCTACACGCACGAACAGGCTAAGGCGGCAATGGAACGCACGGCAAAATGGCTCGAGCGCTGCGCTGCCGCAAAGACGAGAGACGACCAGGCGCTCTTCCCCATAGTGCAGGGTAATTTCTATAAAGATTTGCGCGGTAAGAGCTTAGAAATCTGTAAGGAATATGCAGTTGACGGTATAGCAATCGGCGGACTTTCTGTCGGCGAACCCAAGCCGCTTATGTACGAAATGTTAGATTATCTAAAGCCTGCAATGCCCGAAAGCGTTCCCCGTTATTTGATGGGCGTAGGCTCGCCCGACTGCCTAATCGAAGGCGTAATAAGGGGAATAGATATGTTCGACTGCGTACTTGCAACGAGAATTGCCCGTAACGGCACGGCGTTCACGTCAAGGGGTAAAGTCGTCGCCCGTAACGGCGCGTACAAGGAAGACTTCTCAACCCTTGACCCCGAGTGCGACTGCTATTGCTGTAAAAACTACACAAAGGCTTATTTGCGCCATTTAATCAACGTAGGCGAAATGCTCTCAGCTCAGCTATTAAGCTTGCACAACGTAACGTTTTTGCATAAGCTTATGTCGGATATGAGAGAAGCAATCTTTTCCGACTGCCTTACGGACTTTGCAAACGAGTTCTATTCAAAGTACGGTTCACGTTAAATTCACACGTTTTTTGCAAAAAATCACTTGCCAAACGTACTGTCGTTAGTTTATAATAATCTGGTAAAATTTATTTTCGGAGTAAAAATATGTTATTTTCTTTATTAGCAGAGGGTAGCACGGCTACGAATACCAACAACTGGGTATCCTACGTTCTTATCGGCGTGCTCGTCGTTATTTTAGTTGCGTCTATGATTTTAATGAATCGCCGCAGCAAAAAGCGTGAAAAGGAAGCGCAGGAGCTTATCGACGCCGTTAAGCCCGGCAACAAGGTCACCACAATCGGCGGCGTAGTCGGTATCGTCGTTGCAGTCAACCCTGAAGACAACACCTTCGTTTTGGAAACGGGCAGCGAAGAGCACGGCAAGAGCTATATCAAGTTTATTCGTCAGGCAATCTACGAAAGCGACGCAGTAGTAGAAAAGAAAGACGCTCAGGCACAGGCAGACGACGCTGTTGAAACTACTGAAGCAACGGCAGAAGAAAGCGTTGAACCCACTAAGGAGATAGCTGAAGCTTCCGCACAGGAACCTGCCGTAGAAGAAGTTGCACCCGTAGAAGAAGCAACCGAAGCAAAGCCTTCCAAAAAGAGTAAGAAAAAATAATAAATAACTGTTCTTAAAATACAAGCCCCCGCATATCGTAGATATCGTCGGGGGTATTTTTATGCTTAAAGAAAGCTTTGTTCAAGTGGCAAAGGCAACGCTTTTCGCCGTAGTTTTTTCTTTGGTCTATGTACTTATTTTTACACTCATTATTCAGCTTACGCAGCTATCGTCAACCGTAATAAAACCTGTAAATCAAGTGTTTAAAATTATTGCCATCGCGCTCGGCTCGCTTATTTTTATACGCGGACAAAAGGGATATATAAAGGGTGCGATAGCAGGGCTATGTACGGTTTTAGTCAGCTATATCGTCTTTTCGATAATAGGCGGCTCGTTCGCAATCGGTTGGACGTTTCTGCTCGAAATACTAATTTCAGTCGTTGCAGGTACGGTCACGGGGATAATAGCCGTAAACTTAAAAAAATCATAGACGAAAAAGCTAAAAACACTTGATTTTTGCTATAACATATAATATAATTTGACTATACGAATTAATTCGCTTAAGGAGAATAATTATGATTAAGACTATTGCTAAACCCGCAGAAAAGAAAGTAACCGCTTGCGGCGAGTGCAGAAGCACCTGCCAGTCTGCTTGCAAGACGAGCTGCACCGTCGGCAACCAGAGCTGCGAAAGAATTACCAGGGAAGAAAACCCTGAAAAGTTCAATAAGTAATTTCTTTATGACAACTTTTTAAGGAGCAGACTGCAATTCTGCTCCTTAATATTATGTGTTTAATCGGGCTGCCCGTGCATAAGTTGCGGCGTGCCCATCTTTATTTTTTAAGGTGTAAATTTTACTGCACCTTTATACGGTTGATAAAAATATGGTTCACGTTTTTAAGTATAAAAATTTCAATTACATTTTCGATTCAGGCAGCGGCAGTCTGCACGAATGCGACGATAAAACCTACGATTACTTGGCGCATATGTTGGGGCAAAACGTCGATATTTCCTATTTATCTCAAAGCGAGAAAAAGGAAATAGAGAGCGATATTGCCGCACTTAAGGCACAGGGTCTGTTGTTCGCTCAAGAGACAAAATCACGCCCCGTAAAGTCTAATGAAGTCAAGGCGCTCTGCATTCATATCTGTCACGACTGCAATCTTCGTTGCCGCTATTGCTTTGCGGACGAAGGCGCATATCACTCGAAACGTGAATTTATGAGTGAAGAGACGGCAAAAAAGGCAATCGACTTCTTGATTGAAAACAGCGGTCACAGAAAGATTTTGGAAGTTGACTTCTTCGGCGGCGAGCCCTTAATGTGCCTTCAAACCATTAAAAACGTAGTTTACTACGCAAAGGAAAAGGCGGCGGCTAAGGGTAAGAAATTCCTGTTCACCACCACGACCAACGCCTTGCTTTTAAACGACGAAGCAATTCAGTTCTTTAACGAAGAAATGGAAAACGTCGTTCTTTCGCTCGACGGGCGCAAGGAAGTACACGACGCTATTAGAAAGACCGTAAACGGCAAAGGCAGCTTCGATTTGGTTATCGGCAATATCAAAAAGTTCGTTGAGTCAAGGGGCGATAAGCATTATTACGTTCGCGGTACGTACACGGCTAAAAATCTCGACTTTGCCAAGGACGTATTATTCCTTGCCGACAACGGCTTCGACTCTATTTCAATGGAACCCGTAGTTACGGACATTGACGATTTGGCGATTAAGCAGGAGCATCTTCCCACGATTTTGCAGGAATATGAAAATCTCTGCGACGAATATTTAAAGAGATACGAAGAAGGTAGGGGATTCAATTTCTTCCACTTCAACGTCGATTTGGAAGGCGGACCCTGCCTGTCTAAGCGTGTTTCGGCTTGCGGTGCAGGCAACGAGTATTTCTCGGTTGCGCCCAACGGCGACTTGTATCCCTGTCATCAATTCGTCGGGGACGAAAAGTTTAAAATGGGCAACGTGTTCGAAGGTAAGCTAAATTCCGATATTCGTTGCGTGTTTGCGGAAAACTGCTTGTTTACGAGAAAGAAGTGTGAAGATTGCTTTGCAAAGTACATTTGCAGCGGCGGTTGTAGCGCAAACAACTATCATTTTATGGGCGATTTAAACGAGCCCTACACCATAACGTGCGAAATGATGAAAAAGAGAGTGGAGTGCGGTATGCATGTGCTTGCCCGTAAAAAAGAGTTGGCAAACAAAGAATAAGTTAACCGATTAAAAAAATAAAGCCATAAGCGGAGTAAAAATAGTTTTCAATAAGAAAATTATTTGACTACTCCGCCTTTTTTCTATATAATTATAAAGGTTATAAAGTTTATTTCCGCAAGTGTCGCGATTTATTGCGATTTGCGGTTACTGAAGGAGAACTTCAATGGGTAAGACAAAATCTATTGTCATAACCGTTTTGTTGGCGTTAGTAATGGCAGTTGCGGCGTTTTTTGCCGTGGTGTCGTTTGACGTTGGTACGTCGAAGAGATACAATTCGATTTTAAGCAACGTCAGCTTAGGCGCAGATTATACGGG
>JBJEVB010000012.1:9430-18083 GCA_051884155.1 Candidatus Coproplasma sp.
CGTTGCAGTTGAAGACAGCTTGTCAATAAGAATTTCCGTTCCTACTTATTTCTCTGCTGCGCAGTTTGCAAGCTTGGACGAAGACGGTAGGAGTACACGTATTTCGACCGCGACTTCGGCTTTGACCGCGCTTACGTCAGCAGGTACGCTCACGCTTAGAACTTCTGATACGTCAATCGAAACGACGGACGCTAACGGCAATTCAAAGACATACGATATGGTCAAGCTCGGCAGCGACGAGTGGACGGATAAGGCTACGGTTGACGGTTCAAAGACCTATTCGCTTTCAAAGGAAGACGTAACGCCTTACTTCAGCTCGGTTACGGGCGGCAGCATAGGCTCGACGGCAGTATTGACCTTTAACTTTACGGCAGAAGGAAGAGAGAAGATTAAGGAGATTACGACTTTGGTCGCAACGTCTTCAAGTCAGACCCTGTACTTCTTCGTCGGCGATACTCAGCTCGTTGGCTACAGCAGCTGCACTTCGCCGATTGATTCGGGTTCAATAAGCTTACAGACCAACGATGCAGAGACTGCAAGAAATATTGCAATCACCTTAGATTCGGTTGTAAAGGGTAATGCGCTTTCGTTGCAGTATGGCGACGTCAGCGTAGCTTCTCAAAAGTCCAACGGCGAACTTTCCGCAATCTTAACCTTAGTTGCCTGCATTCTCTTGCTTGCAGGTCTCGTAGCATTTTTGACCGTTAAGTACAAAAAGCTCGGTGCAATCACTTCCGCAATTGCGTTCTTATTCGCACTCGTAGAAATATATGCGCTTCAGCTTCTTTCAATCACGGTAACGTTTGCCGTCGTATTTACTTGCGCAGTGCTTATCGCTTTGTTTGCAATAAGCTGTGCAATCGTATTTGCCGAAGTTAAGCGCCTTACCCTTACGGGCAGGACTATTCAGGCGTCGATTAAAGATGCCTATAAAAACGTTCTTATGACTATAACCGACCTTCACCTTGTGTTGGCAGTAGTTGCAATTTTACTTGCAACAATAGGCGTTGGCGAAGTTGCCGCTTGCGGTCTTATTTCGGTAATCGGCGTCGTGGCAAGCTATGTATTGTACTGGTTCACGAGATTTGTGTGGTATGTGACTTCATCCCCTGAAAAGGATAAATTCAAATTTGCAGGCTTAAAGAGGGTGGTGTACGAAGATGACTAATTTAAAGGTTTGCAAAAGACTTCACGTTTTCATTTTTATCAGTGTTTTATTTATTGCTATCGGTATGGCAATAGGCACGATTTGCCACTTCGTAGCTAACGGCTTTTTCAACTATGGCGGCGAGTTTTCGTCCTATAAAAGCATTTCGGCAACCTACTACAATTCCGAAAACAAGCCCGATACGGACTTTAAGTCAATCTGCAACCAGGCTATATCAGGTGTAAAACCCATAGAAGTAAGCTATACCGTTTGCGATATCGGTGAAGAAATCGTCTATAAGTTCTCGGCTAATACCGACGATGCTAAGCTTCAGGCGGCAGTGGCTGCAATCAACGCAAGCTTTACGGATTTAGAGAGCGGTGCAATCTTGCACGAAGGCGTCGTAAACGAAGGCGGTGCAAAAAATATCGTCTATGCGGCAATAGCTCTTGCTTCAGCAGCGGCGTTCCAGTTCCTGTATTACGTTCTTCGCTATAAGCTTCGCGCGGCGTTCTCTGCATTGCTTGCGTGCGTGCATAATCTCGGCATTTACGCGGCGTTGCTTGCGGTAACGAGAATCCCCGTCGGAACCGAAGCCGTTGCTATCGGTGCGGCTGTGGTGCTTATAACTATGATTTTGAGCGGCTTGCTCTTCGATAGAACGAGAAAGAATTTCAAGAACGAAAAGTACGCAAAGACGGACAGAGTAGAAGTAGTTGAGACTTCCGCGTCGGAAATCCGCAATATTACCGTAATTTCGCTTATTGCTCTTGCAATCGTAGCAGTCGTTTTAGGTGCGTTTGCAGCTATTTCGGCTATGTATATCGGTGCGTATGCGCCTGCTATCGTTGCGCTTTTGGGCGTAATCGCTTGTTGCTACGGTTCTGTTTTCTTTACCCCTGCAGTGCACGGCGCTATCGACGTTTGCTGTGAGAGGGTTAAGGCTTCTTCAAAGTCTTCAACGCCTAAAAAACAGAAGGCAACCGTAAAAGAAGAAAAAGCAGTTAAAGAAGAAAACGAAACTAAAGAAAACGACGAAGTAAAAGAATAAGTATGTGTGAGGGGGCGGGATTATTATCCCGCCCTTTTGTTATTTTCAGTCAAATCAAATGTTATTGCTCGAAAGTCAGAGCAGATAAGTTAACTCATTAAATTATTTAAAGGGGGTGCCGATATGAAAAAGGTCGTCAATGAAAACGAGTTTTCAATAGAACAAAATGCCGAAATATCGGCGCTTGCTTCATCATGCGGACTGTGCCGCCAGACGGTTGAGATTTTGTACGGCAGGGGCGTGGATACCGCCGATAAAATCAAGGCGTATTTAACCCCGTCGAAAGCTCAGTTTTTAAGCCCATTTCTTATGAAGGGTATGAAAGAAGCCGTTTCGCTCTTGACCCTTGCAAGGGACGAAGGTTGGTCGGTTGTGGTCTTTGGCGACTACGATGCGGACGGCGTCTGCGCAACGACGATTATGTGCCGTGCGCTTGCCGACTTCGGCATAGATGCTTATGCGTATATCCCGGAGCGCAAGGATGGTTACGGAATGGGCGTGCAGTCCATCGACTACATTTTCGACGAGTATTGCCCACAGCTTATAATTACAGTTGACTGCGGCATATCCAACGCGAAAGAAGTTGAATACGTCAAAGAGCAGGGTGCGGAAATAATAATAACCGACCACCACGAGCTTTCCGAAGTATTGCCCGACTGCATCTGTATCAACCCCAAAATTACAGACGATTATCCCTACGACAACCTGTGCGGCGCCGGCGTAGCGTTTAAGGTTGCCTGTGCGTTAAACGGTAAAGACGCATATAAATATCTTGACTTTGCGGCAATCGCAACGGTTGCAGACAGCGTACCGCTTACGGGCGAAAACCGTTCTATCGTTGCGGAAGGCTTGAAACTTATAAACTCAAATCCCCGCAAAAACTATACGGGTTTTTATCGTCCGGGCGAAAAAGTAACGGCTCAGACGCTCGCATTTTCGGTTGCGCCTAAAATAAACGCGGCTGGCAGAATGGGCGACGCGGCGGCGGCGCTTTCGCTCTTTTTATCCGATTCGGAAAAGGATATCTACGACAGCTCCGTCCGTCTTTCGGCATACAATTCGGAAAGGCAGTCAAGCTGTGAAGAATTATATCTTTCCGCAAAACTCAAGCTAAAGAAAAAGGGTGCAGACGGCAGGGTTATCGTACTATGGGACGAAACTTGGAACGCAGGTTTCGTTGGTATTATTGCTGCCCGTCTTGCAGAAGAATATTGCCGTCCGACCCTGCTTTTCGTTAAAAACGGCGGAATGCTTAAGGGAAGTGCAAGAAGTATCGACGGCGTCAACGTGTTCGAAGCGTTAAAGTCGTGCAGTTCGCTTATTGCCGAATTCGGTGGACATTCTCAGGCGGCAGGCGTAAACATAGCCGAAGAGAATTTGCCAGAATTAGAAAGGCAGTTAAACGAGTATTTCCACGCGAATTATCCCGTTTCTGCATTTACGCCCACCTATTACGTAAACGGCACTTTCTCCGGTCAGCCCGACAGAAAATTCATCTCCGAGTTAGAGCTGTTAGAACCCTGTGGCGTAGGCAACCGCAAACCGCAGTTCGTTGCTCAAATGGGCGCCTGTCAAACCCGTGCGTTAAAGTTCGGTTCGCCCCATCTATCAATCAAGTGCGGCGGCTTGGATATGATTTGGTTCTCTGGCGCAAAAAACGAAAAGCTTTTAAAGAGCGCCGTGCCTAAACAGCTGATTTTTGAATACAACGTGTCGAGTTTTCACGGAAGAGAGCAGATACAAGGCTATTTGAAGGACGTCGTATATATGCCCGAAAGTTGTGCTTTTGCAACCGAAGCCGTGTGCTTGAACGATATTAGTCTGCTTTCAATTCCCAAAGTCGACTGCGAAACAGAAGAGATTTCGTTTGAAACAGCCCAGAATATTTTATCAACCTGCGGCGAATACGGCACAGCTTTTATTGCCTATAGCTACGATACGGTTAGAAAGTTTAAGCACGACGGGATAGAAGTAAACGTCTTCAATCTCTCGTCGGGAAGTCTTTCGGCGGTAATACTTTTATCGCCGTCTCAAACCTGCGACTTGTCGGCTTTTGAAAACGTAGTTTTCTTAGACGACCCCATAAACGTTACGTTGCCTTCGCTAAGCGGCAAAAAGGTAAAAGTATGCAAAGACGTCAGCGGCGTAGAGCAGTTTAAGAGTTTAAGTGCTAACAGGGAAGAGCTGCTTTCCGTTTTCAAGCAGATAAGCGCTAACCTTTATAAAATCTCCGCAAGCAGTCCCGAAGAGCTCGTTTCAAATTACGACTTCGGCGTAAACAGTAATCAAGCGTATTTTGCAATAAAGGTTTTTGAACAGCTTAAACTAATTTCGTTTGACGGCGGTAAACTAACCGTATTCAAGGGTGTAAAAACCCAACTCAACTATTCCGATTTATATAATTTAATTTGTACGTTGGCAGAGTGAATATGAGAACTGTAATCGATAAAATTAACGACAACTATACAGACGACGAGCGCGAGTTTTTAATCAAGGCTTACCGTTACGCCGAGAAGATGCACGAAAATCAAAAACGTGCGTCTGGCGAACCCTATTTCACGCACCCTTGCGCGGTTGCGGAAATACTTATTGACTTAGGCTTAGACGCACCCACCGTTGCGGCGGCGTTTTTGCACGACGTAATAGAAGATACGCCTGCCACGCCCGATGATATAAAAAGGGAATTTGGCGAAGAAGTCTATCATTTGGTAGACGGCGTGACAAAGCTCGATAAAATCAAGTTTCAATCGCACGAAGAAGAGGACGCCGAAAACTTTAGAAAAATCTTCGTTGCAATGGCGAAGGACGTAAGAGTAATCATAATTAAACTTGCGGACAGGTTGCACAATATGCGCTCATTAAACTACCTTTCAAACGAAAGGCAGCAGCGTATCGCAAGGGAAACTTTAGATATTTTTACGCCGCTTGCAGGCAGACTTGGTATTTCACAGGTCAAGTGCGAGCTTGAAGATTTATGCTTAAAATATCTCGACCCCGAAGCTTACGAATACCTTGTAACCAACATTCACCAGAAGTTGGAACAAAGGCAGCAGTTTGTCGACACCGTGGTAACTCAGCTTAAAAGAATGCTTGAAGAGCACGGCATTTCAGGCGACGTCGTGGGCAGACCCAAGCACTTCTATTCTATATATAGAAAGATGAAGAATAAGGGCTTGACCTTAGACCAGATTTACGACTTGACCGCAGTAAGGGTTATTGTAAACGAGATTGAAGAGTGCTATGAAGTACTCGGCGTTATTCACAAGCAGTGGAAGCCCGTACCCGGCAGAATTAAGGACTATATCGCAACGCCCAAGCGCAATATGTATCAGTCTTTGCATACGACGGTCGTAACCGACTTCGGTCAGTATTTCGAAATTCAGATAAGAACGGTAGAAATGCACAAGATGGCTGAATACGGTATCGCAGCGCATTGGAAATATAAGGAACAAAAGACTTCAAGCGAAACGTCCTTCGACCAGCGTTTAAGTTGGATTCGCGACGTTATGGATTGGCAGGGCAGCCTTGATACTTCTAAGGAATTCGTAGACTCGTTAAAAAACGACTTATACTCTTCCGAGCTGTTAGTCTTTACTCCGCACGGCAAGGTCATCTCCCTGCCCGTAGAAGCAACGCCCGTAGATTTTGCTTATGCAATTCACTCGGAAGTGGGCAACAAATGCGTAGGCGCTAAGGTAAACGGCAAAATCGTGCCCCTAAACAGCACGCTAAAAACTGCCGACGTGGTTGAAGTTTTGACTTCGCCCAACTCAAAAGGGCCTTCTTGGGACTGGCTCAAGTTCGTTAAATCGGGTTCGGCTAAGGCAAAGATAAGGCAGTTCTTTAAGCACGCAATGAAGGAAGAGAACGTCAAGACGGGCAGGTCTATGCTCGAAGCCGAAGCTAAACGGCGCGGCTATACGCTTGGCGACCTTCTCACCGACGAGTCCTTTGCAAAGCTGTCCGAAAAGCTCGTATTCGCGTCGGTGGACGAGATGATGGCGTCGGTCGGCTACGGCGCAGTCAGCGTAAACCAGATAATTTTTAAGCTAATCGACTTCTACCGCAGGGAACAGCCTATGCAGCTTCCTGCAAACGAAGTGGAAAAATTAAAGCATACCCCGGCAGGAAGCGTATCCGTAAAGGGTATGGAAGGGCTTTTGGTCAAGTTTGCTCATTGCTGTAACCCCGTGCCGGGCGACCCTATTGTCGGCTTCGTTTCAAGGGGTAGGGGCGTTATCGTTCACCGCAAGGACTGTCCTAATTTAAAGGACTACGAAGCGGATAGAATACAACCTGCGCAGTGGACGGGCGAAGTTGAAAACGGCTTCCTTGCAGGTATCAAAATTTTAGCTACCGACGACGCAGGCTTAACGGCGTTCGTCACGGCAGAAATTTCCGCAATGCGCCTTTATATGACGCAGATTAACGGCAGAATAGGCAAGGACGGCAAGGCCGTATTCGAAATTATGGTAAAGCTTAACAAGCTCTCCGACCTTGATTTGCTCATTAAGCACCTTAAAAAGGATAACCGTATTATCGACGTATTCAGGACGACTAATTAATGAAAGTCACGAAAATTTATCCCGTCGGCTTTGCAAGCAACAGCTACGCTGTGACTGCCGACGGTAAAAACTGCATATTAATCGATTGCGCCCAAACAAGGGTGTACGAAAAGTGCTTAGAATTAGGTTTAACGCCTAAAGCTGTGCTTTTAACGCACGCACATCTCGACCATATAGGCGGTTGCGGCACGCTCTATGAAAACGGCGCGGATATCTATTGCGGCAAAGACGAAGAACCGCTTATCTACTCTCTCGGCTACAGGCAGATTTTTGAAGGCGTACCCATACCCGAATTTAAAATCAAAACTACTTTTTCGGACGGCGAAATTATAGAGCTTTACGGTTTAAAAATTAATGTGATTGCAACGCCCGGTCATACCGCAGGCGGCGTCACCTATCTTATAGGCGATTGCCTTTTCACGGGCGATACGCTCTTTTTCGAAAGCGTAGGGCGTTGGGATTTTTATACGGGCGACGGCAAGGTCTTGTATTCGTCGGTTAAAAAGCTCTTTTCGTTAGACGGCGATTATAAGGTATATTCAGGTCACGGCGAAGATACTTCTCTGTCTCACGAACGCCGTTTCAATCCATACGTAAGGGTTTAATTATGTTTGAATACTACAACTGTGAATGGCTTTTGCCTGAAATTATGGACGTTATCCGCCTGTTTAACGCGCAAGACGAGACGTTCGGTCACCACTTTGAATATTCCGCCGGCAACTACTTTAACTGTATAGAGTACGGCGGAAATTTTTACGATTATAAAAACACAGTCTTTACCGAAGATGAAATCGAGTTTAAGCGCTATGCGAAGCGTTTTGCAAAGCTTGCGTTCTATAATCTCTTATCTAATGCAAAGGGCGTAAAAATGCCCTACGGCGCGCTTACGGGTATTCGCCCGACCAAGCTTGCGTATATGGAAAAAGAAGCAGGCAGGGACTTTAAACAGCTCTTTGACGAGTGCGGCGTGGATAGTGAGAATACCGCGCACGTCGAAAGGATATTGCAGGTTCAAAAGCCCTATTATGAAAACAAGGGCGGTCAGGATTTATTTATATCCTTACCGTTCTGCCCGACCAAGTGCGAGTATTGTTCGTTTATAACCGCACCCATTTCGGCGACTAAAAAGTACTTAGACGACTACGTTTCCTGCGTTGAAAAGGAACTTAATTCGGTTGCGCCCTTTTTAGACAATATCAAGAGTATTTATATCGGCGGCGGCACGCCTTTTGCGGTGGAAGCAAAGCATTTGGGGCGCATATATGCCGCAATTAACGTGCTTTCGCTGCCCAAATGCGAATATACGGTAGAAGCAGGCAGACCCGATACCTTCACCGAAGAAAAACTAAAGCTTTCCAAAGATTTCGGCGTTACGAGAATATGTATTAATCCGCAATCATTTAAGGATGAAACGCTCGTAAAAATCGGTCGCAAGCATACTTCGGCGGATATTTATAACGCATTCGAAATGTCGGCAAAATACGGCTTTGACGTCAACGTCGATTTAATCGCGGGGCTTGCGGACGAAACGATAGACGATTTTGCCCTTTCGCTTAAAAAGGCAATCGAGCTTGACCCTGCAAATATAACCGTGCATACGCTCTCGCTTAAAGCAGGTGCAAAGCTAAAGGAGAATTGCAGCAGGCTTTACGTCGACGGGATAGGCGAGATGATAAAGCTTTCCCGTCAAATGCTTAGCGCAGCGGGCTATCGCCCGTACTATATGTACCGCCAGAAATACCAGGCTGGCGGCTGGGAAAACTGCGGTTGGGCAAAACCTGAAAAAGAGTGCGTCTATAATATAGACGTTATGGAAGAAATCGCCGACAACGTGGCGGTAGGCGCGAACGCAATTTCAAAAAAGCTGTTCGATGACGGCGAGAGATTAGA